>CAYMAE010000004.1:4674-60994 GCA_964388375.1 uncultured Ruminiclostridium sp. | reverse complement strand
TTTAAACAACTAATCACGCCAATCTAGTCATGAGATAGTTCTCTTAATCACGCAGATACGAACCTTTAGTCGATATCATGCGTTAATCTAGGATACTTCAACCTCGAACAAATACATGATAAACAAAAAAGGGTGGATATTAATCCACCCCTTAAACAAAAAACTTTTTGTTTAATCTTCTCTAGGAAGAGCATCTTTTCTTGAGAGATTTATTCTGCCTTGCTTGTCCACTTCCATTACCTTAACTGTAATGTCATCTCCTACATTAACGATGTCCTCAACCTTGTTAACACGTTTATTATCAAGTTTTGAGATATGGACTAGACCCTCTTTACCAGGAAGGAATTCTACAAAAGCACCAAAGTTCATTATCCTAGTAACCTTACCATTGAAAATAGCACCAACCTCTACATCGCCGACAATTCCTTCAATAATCTTTATTGCTTTCATACCTGCCTCTTCATCAGAAGTAGACACATAAACTGATCCATCCTCTTCTATATCAATTTTCACACCAGTTTCAGCAATTATCTTATTGATTACTTTTCCGCCAGGGCCAATGACCTCTCTAATCTTATCAACATCTATATGAGTCTGGTATATTTTAGGTGCATATTTAGACAAAGTCGCCCTTGGTTCTGGTATTATAGGAAGCATACATTCGTCTAAAATCTGGAATCTACCCTTTTTAGTAATCTCAAAGGCTTGACGGATAATTTCATGAGAAAGTCCATCCACTTTAATATCAACTTGAATAGCTGTAATACCATCCTTTGTACCAGCTACTTTAAAGTCCATATCACCAAAAAAGTCCTCTATACCCTGTATATCCATAAAGGTAATAAATCTATCCGAATCATTTTCATCAGTTACGAGACCAGCAGAAATACCTGCAACAGGTGCCTTAATGGGTACACCTGCATCCATAAGAGCAAGTGTGCTTGCACATACACTGCCTTGTGAGGTGGAACCGTTGGACATTAATACCTCAGAAACAAGGCGAATAGCATAAGGGAAATCCACTTCGTTAGGTATAACTGGTTCAAGCGCTTTTTCTGCCAAAGCTCCATGACCTATTTCACGGCGACCTGGGCCTCTTGAGGATCTAGCTTCGCCCACAGAATATGAGGGGAAATTATAATGGTGCATATAGCGCTTGCCTTCTTCTAGCTCGTCAAGGCCGTCAAGCCTCTGCCCCTCGCCTAATGGACCTAATGTTACATTAGTAAGCACTTGTGTCTGTCCACGTTGGAACAAAGCAGATCCATGGGTTCTAGGAAGAAGTGAAACCTCTGCAGATAAATCACGGATATCCATAAGATTACGGCCGTCCACACGCTGATGATCATTTAAAATCATGCCTCTTACTATTTTCTTCTGAAGCTTATAAAGTGCCTCACCAATCTTAGATGATTGATCTGGGAATAATTCTGCTAATTTTTCCTGTACATCATTGCATACAGCATCAACCTGAATATCACGAGTGGCTTTGTCAGCATTTGTAATTGCCACCTTCATGCTATCTTTAGCCATATCCCAAACGGCATTCCATATCTCTTCTGAAACATTGGCAGACTCATATTCAAATTTAGGAGCTCCAACTTCCTTAACTATAGACTCCATAAAATCAATGAGCTTCTTAATTTCGTCATGGCCACTTTTTATAGCATTCATCATAACTTCATCAGGAACCTCGTTAGCTGCCGCTTCAATCATAATGATCTTGTCTTTGTCGGCTGAAAGGGTAACATACATGTCACTCTTAGAACGCTGTTCAGATGTTGGATTTATAACAATCTGGCCATCAACAAGGCCAATTATTACTCCTGCGATAGGTCCATTAAAGGGTATGTCCGAAATGCTTAGTGCAAGTGCACTACCAAATATTGCTGCAAATTCAGGTGAATTATCTTGCTCTACCGATAGCACGGTATTAACTATTACAACATCATTTCGAAGATCCTTAGGGAATCTTGGGCGCATCTGTCTATCAATTACACGGGATACTAGTGTTGCCTTCTCAGTAGGCTTACCTTCTCGCTTAATAAAGCCACCGGGTATTTTACCCACAGAGTAAAGCTTTTCTTCATAATCAACGCTTAAAGGGAAGAAATCAATACCCTCTCTTGGTTTTTTAGATGCTGTGGCCGTAGAAAAAACTACTGTTTCTCCATATCTTACAAGAACTGCGCCATTAGCAAGCTGTCCAAGCTGTCCAACTTCAACTGTTAGAGGCCTCCCAGACATTTCAATACTATAAACTTTTTTCATTCATTTTCTCCTTTTCTCCGATTCCTATAGTTATTTGGCCTATCTGTAGGTCAGGGACAAAAGGTCAGGGAACAAGCTTCAAATTTTTTGCAGCCTCTTCTCTGATCTTCTGCTGCCCTTGACTATGGTAGGATTTATAACTATATAGGAATCTTATTAAAATTATAATGTCACCAAAAATATAGTTTATTATCTATATCTTTGTTGAATTCAATACTAAAAATACTATTTACCAAATCGGTATTTTATGGAACGCTAGATTGCTTATAAAAAAGGGCGGCTAAACCGCCCTTCTGATTTGCAATATGTTATTATTTTCTTATTCCCAATTTTGCAATGATATCACGATATCTATTAATATCCTTCTTGGTAAGATAGTTTAACAGACCTCTTCTTGCACCAACCATTTTTAGCAGTCCACGACGGGAATGGTGATCCTTTTTGTGGAGTTTTAAATGCCCGGTCAAATGATTGATTCTGTCTGTCAATAATGCAATCTGAACCTCTGGGGAACCTGTATCCCCTTCGTGAGTTGCATATTTTGCTATAATTTCTTGCTTAGTCATTCTTTCCATGATATATTCTCCTTTCTTATAATTGCCGTATGCCCAGTAAAAGGTCGGAGTACCGTTAACCGAGCATTCGGTTCATAGACTTAAATATTCTAGCATATATAATATTTCATGTAAAGCAAAACCGAGTAACTCTACTATTTGCTCGACAATATTTTTGTATTTTTAGCTATATAATTAACCCCGGAAATTACTGTTAAGATTGTCGCTATATACATTAAGACCATTCCAAGGGGAAATCCAGTAATAAGCGATAATGGGAAGTTGTTTAGAAGCATAGCTACTATAGCAATAATTTGTATAACAGTCTTCATTTTCCCCCATTTATCTGCTGCAATGACAATTCCTTTTCCAGCTGCAATAACACGAAAGCCAGTAACAATAAATTCTCTTGAAATAATGATAAAGACAATCCAAACAGAAAGATTATCTGTTTTTATCAAAGCTATTAATGCTGCGGTTACAAGTAATTTATCTGCAATTGGGTCTAAAAACTTCCCAAGCTCTGTGACCATATTACGCTTTCTGGCTATATTACCATCTAGCGCATCAGTAAGCGAAGCCACTATAAAAATCCCTGCAGCCACATATCTTCCCCATTGATCCAATCCCAAAAATTGTCCAAACCAATCCGGAACTAAAAAGAATAGAAATACTGGGGTAGCTAAAATTCGAGATAATGTTATTTTGTTTGCAAGATTCATTTCTTTTGTCTCCACACTTAGTTTAATTCAGCTTTAATGCTCAATCAACGTTATCTTCCGGAAAAATCACTTCGCCTACTAAATCATACCCACTAGAACATAGCATTTTAACAGGTACTATCATCCCATTCTCTAATGGCTCAGCAGAAGTAAAATAAATAACCGGATCGATTTCAGGTGCCTCGGAGCAAGTTCTTCCTTCATAGAAAATACCGTCGTCTGCGACTCCATCGACTATTGTATCATAGATGTGGCCAATTCGTGAATTATTATACTTTTCAACATTTTTCTGTTGAAGTTCCATTAGCTTTTCTCTGCGTATATCCTTTATCTTTTCAGGAAGTTGCATCCTATAATCATATGCAGGTGTACCTTCCTCTCTTGAGTAGGTAAATACACCAACATGATCAAAATATTTGGCCTTTACAAAATCAAAGAGCTCTTGAAAATCCTCCAAAGTCTCACCAGGAAACCCAACAATAAGAGAGGTCCTTAAAACAATCTGTGGTATTTCCTCTCTTATTTTATCTAGTAATTCATAGATATACTGCTTATTTCCACGACGCCCCATAGACTTTAGCATCTTATTTGAAATATGTTGCAAAGGAATATCTATGTATTTACAGAGCTTAGGATTCCCTTTTATCTCTTTTATAAGCTCATCGTCTATCAATTCAGGGTAACAGTATAAAAGTCTAATTCTTTTGATTTCATCAATAGTACTTAGCTCTTGAATAAGGCTGACAAGTTTTTTTTCACCATAAATATCAGTTCCGTAACGCGTTACATCTTGTGCTACAAGGATTATCTCCTTACGCCCTTTTTCGGCTATAAGCTTTGCTTCCTTAGTAATGTTTTCAATAGTTCTACTTCTAAAGTCCCCCCGTATGCTGGGTATAATACAATATGTGCAGTGATTACTACAACCCTCCGCAATTTTGATATATGCATAAGGTTTATCATCTGACACAATACGAGATAATTCTAGATAATCCACAGTATCAGGCGTATTCGCATAAACCTTTTTCTCTTCTTTTTCAGCTTCTCCAGACGCTAATCTTTTTACAATACCAGGAATTTGTTCAATGCTACCCGTTCCAACAACAACATCAACCTCAGGAATCTCATTAAATACTTCCTCTTTGTATCTTTCTGCTAAGCAACCAGCAACTATCAAATACTTAAGGTTCCCTTGTGTTTTATAGCGCGAGGCATCCAAAATACTAATTATTGCTTCCTCTTTCGCGTCAGAAATAAAGGCACAGGTATTTATAATAATGACATCCGCTAGTTCATGAAATGGAGTGATTTCGAAACCCTCATCCTTTAAAGTTCCCAGAATAATTTCACTATCTACATAATTTTTGGGACATCCTAATGATACTAATCCAATTTTTAAACTATTTTTCATATGCACACTCCCATTAGGAGGCTATTAATCTTTATCGATGACGAGGGCGTCGTTCCCTCCACGAAAATCAATATATTGAGACCCGTTCGAAATCTCTGATTTTGGTAACGGGTGATTTTTTCAAATTTCAAAACCATTGTCCCCCTTGTTTCTAATTCCGTTTTATTAATAATATACCATAATTAGAAGAAATAAAAAACATAAAATATACAAAAAAGGACTGTCAGTCTACATTCTGACAGTCATGGTATATCTTATTTTTTCTAGTATCTTAATATTATCTAGAAAAAATTGGTTTAGAAGTTAAGTTTGGATACCTTTAATAGCCCATCGGTATTACGAAGCTTTTCTAGGATATCTTCTGATACGTCGCTATCAACGCTTACAAATGAGACAGCCTTATTTGATTTAGATTCACGGCGGCTCCATTGCATAGCTCCAATATTTACATTGTTCTCACCTAAAAGCGTTCCAACCTCGCCAATAATTCCTGGTACATCTTTATTTTGTAACGCCAATACATGCTTGGTAGGCTCAAAATCTAGAGGATATCCAAAGAAATCAACTATACGAATGGTATCCTTTGCAAATACTGTACCTGAAAGTGAAATGGTATTACTCTTTCTGTAGAATTTTACAGTAATGAGGTTAGTATACTTTTCAAGATTACTAGTCTTGCTCTCAATCAATTCTACACCCATCTCATTGAGCTTTAGCTGAGCATTAACATAATTAACCTCTGACTCACTTACAACCGATAAGAAACCCTTAATAATGGCAAGCGTAATTGGTTTTGTAGGCTTATCAACCAAATCGCCACTATAGACTATCTCAATTTTATGAACTCTTTCCTGCTCTGCCTGGTAGTAAATTGCTCCAAGCTTTTCTCCTAATGTAGTATAAGGTCTGAGTTTCGCTAAATCCCCTGCGATAGGAGGCATATTGACTGCAGCTACAAGCTCACCATTTAATACTGCTTCAACATTCTGTGCAACACCAAGTGAACAGTTTACATTAGCTTCCTTAGTTGATGCACCTAAATGTGGTGTTAGTATTACTTGATCTAAGTCCAAAAGTGAATTCCAATAATCCTGCTCCTCTGGAGTCTTGTTGAAATTAGGTTCTACCTCTTGAACGTCAAGTGCAGCACCAGCCACATGGCCTGAAGCCACGGCATTATAAAGAGCTTTTTCGTCAATCATTCCACCACGAGCAACATTTACAATGCGAACGCCCTTTTTACATAAAGCAAGTTCTCTTTCGCCAATAAGGTTTTTGCTCTCAGGAGACTTCGGTATATGTATAGTTATAATATCTGCAACCTTAAAAAGGTCATCTAATTTTTCAATTCGAGTGATGCCAAGTGATGCGATTCTTTCGTCAGTTATATATGGATCATAACCAACAACCTTCATCCCCGCACCAATAAGCTTCTTTACAACAATTGATCCAATTTTGCCAAGACCTATTACGGCAGCTGTTTTTCCATCTAATTCTTCACCAACAAACTTATTTCTTCTAAAGTCCTTATTCTTTGCTGCGTGATATGCTTGAGGAATATTTCTAAAAACTGAATAAATAAGCGCTACACTCATCTCAGCGGCAGCTATGGTATTTCCTTCAGGAGTATTCACTACAGTAATACCTCTTCTGGTACACTCTTGGACATCAATGTTGTCAACACCATTTCCAGCACGGCCTACAACCTTTAAATTAGTGCCCTTGTCTAGCACATTGTCTCTTACTTTCGTAGCACTTCTTACAATTATCGCATCATATTGATCAATAACATCTGCGAGTTCATCACGGGATATGCCATAAGGAGTATCCACTTCAAAACCCTTACTCTTGAGGTAGTCTATTCCGTTTGCTGCCATTTTGTCTGTGATTATAATTTTTGCCATAATTAATCCTCCTAAAAAAATATGGAACTACTCTCCCTTAGCGTTCATCCGACTAAAAACTGTTAGAATTATGATACTCTTAGGTATATTAAAAGTCAAGGCGATAACTTGATTTTTGATATTTATTTAACAAAGAGTTGCCAATATAATCAAAGTGATTATTATTAACATTTTCTATAAAGTGTCACCTGATAACAACTTATTCATCACCAAAAAGTGCATTTGCAAATTCCGATGGGACAAATGGCTGAAGATCATCCATTTGTTCGCCTACGCCAATAAATTTAACCGGGATATCAAGCTCTGATTTTATGGACACAACGATTCCGCCTTTTGCCGTTCCGTCAAGCTTTGTAAGCACAAGCCCCGATAATTCACAAACCTCAGAAAATGTCATAGCTTGTGAGACTGCATTTTGCCCCGTTGTGGCGTCTAATGCTAAAAGAGTCTCAATATCTGCATTTGGAAGCTCACGATTTATAATACGGAAAATTTTCTTAAGCTCTTCCATAAGATTCTTTTTTGTATGAAGCCGTCCGGCTGTATCACATATTAATACATCACTGCCTTTGGACTTGCAATGCTGGATTGCATCAAAAATTACAGCCGAAGGGTCAGATCCCTCGGAGTGTTTAACTAAACTGACATCGGCTCTATCTGTCCATATCTCCAACTGGTCTATAGCCGCTGCACGGAATGTATCTGCAGCCGCAACTGTTACTTTCTTTCCTTGGCTTTTAAGATAGTAGGCAATTTTCCCAATTGAAGTTGTTTTACCTACACCATTTACGCCAATCACTACTATAACCGATGGCTTTGTGTTGAGCTTTAAGCCTGTATTTTGGTCTGTAATCTTTTCTGTTATTATTTCTCTAATAGCCTTACGGACTCCGGATATATCAGTAATTTTTTCTTCTTTTACTTTTGTCCTCAGCTCCTCAATTATTTTGAGTGAAGTATTAACTCCCATATCTGAGGTAATTAGGATTTCCTCAAGCTCTTCAAAAAGTTCCTCATCAACCTTACCAAAAGAAACAAGGACCTGATCAATACTATGCGTTATTGAGTCCCTTGTCTTTTTAAGTCCATTCTTTAATCTAGCAAAAAAGCTAGAATTATTATTTTCAACTTCGGATTCCTTTTCGTTAGGTTCTTCTAATGTACTGGTATATGTGTCTTCTTCACTATCACTAAAAGCTTTGTCCACTTCTAAATCTTCATGTGTTTCATCGATAAGCGTTTCTTGGGCTTCAGTGGTTTCAACAGCTTTATCATCCTTTTTTTTACCCCAACTAAACCATTTATTCTTAGCCATAATTATTCCCTTTCTTATAGTGTAAAGCCGACAGTCCTTAGCATTATGTGCTTGGTTTGAACCGCCGTTTGTGTCATGTATGATGCTAATTAGCTTACAAATTTATTTATGCCTTCATGCATTTGTAATGACACAACCTTTGAAATACCATATTCCTCCATGGTAACTCCATACAGGGTATCTGCTGCCTCCATAGTCCCTTTACGATGCGTTATTATGATAAACTGAACTTCTTTTGTATACTGTCTTAAATATTCTGCAAATTTGAAAACATTAGCATCGTCAAGTGAAGCCTCGATTTCGTCAAGTATATAAAAGGGTGCTGGCCTCATTCTCAATATAGCAAAAATTATTGCTATGGCAACCATTGCTCTCTCTCCACCTGAAAGGAGCATCATATTTTGGAGTCTTTTGCCTGGAGGCTGCACTATGATATCGATATTGCTCTCCAAAACATTTTCTGTGTCTGCTAGCCTAATTTCAGCATAGCCACCTTCAAATAAATCCTTAAATACAATACTAAAGTTTTTATTAATAATATCAAATTGCTCAACAAACTGTTTTTTCATTACCGATGTAATTTCTTGAATCACCCTACGCAGCTTCTCCTCTGATTTAGTTAAATCATTATGCTGCAATTTCATAAACTCATAGCGTTCTTTGGTCTTTGAATAGTCCTCAATGGCCGCAACATTTACATGACCAAGCTCTCGTATTTCAGCCTTTATCTCGTTTATTCTATTTTGGGTAGCTCTCATATTAGTTATTTCATTCTTTATTTCAAGAGCATTTCCATAAGTAAGCTCATATTCATCCCAAAGCCTATTTTGGTATGTTTCCATCTCGCTTTCCATCTTAACCTTCTTAGTGTCAAGACGTCCTAAATTCTCTTGAAGAGTAATAATTGCACTATTATGCTCAGTAACCTTATCTAGCATACCTGAAAGCTCTTCCTCTAATACGTCCCTCTCCCCGGTGACACCCTCTAGCTTCATCTGCCGACCTGTCTTTTCCTCGGTTAGGTTACTATTATTCTTTATTACTCCCTGTATCTCATTTTTGAGTTCTTCTATCTTGCCTTCATTATGTTTTTGATCTTCTTCCCTTTTAGTAAGCTTTAATGTGTTGCTGCTTTTTTCTTGAATAAGCATCTCAATTTGCTCTTTTACACTTTGCTTGCTTTCAATTATAGAATTTACTGATACCCGATAATCATTAATATCAGTCAGAAGCTCATCCCTTTTTATTTGCTCACTCTTATTTTTGGTCTGATGTGATAAAACTATTTCTTTTAACTTTCCTATTTCTTCTTCAATAGCCTTAGTTATCAGGTCCTCTTTTTCGCTCTCTTTCTTAACCTCTTCTATCTGCTCCTCAATTTCTAAATCCTGCTGCTTCATAAGATCAACTTTTGCAGTAATTCTTTCAATGTTTTCGAGTATGGATACAACATGGCTTTCATCCCTTAATCTGATGAGCTCAAAATCAGAAAGAACCTTCTGCTCGGTCGTACAACCGGCGCTTATATTATCAAATTCAAGCTCCATTGCCTTTATCTTAGAGCAAGCGTTTTTAAGTTGAGCTTTTTTCTCAACAAGCTCTTTTTCAATTTCCCCTATTACACGATTACGTCCTATAATGCTTGTTGTCCTATTACCTACACTACCACCGGTCATAGAACCACCGGCATTAATTAGCTCACCATCTAGCGTAACAATGCGAAAAACATAATTAAAGCGCCTTGCCATTTGTATTCCGCTATCCATGTCTTTTACTACTACAGTTCTTGCTAAAAGGTTCAAAATAATACCTGAAAACTCTTTATCACAGGTTACCTTATCTGAAGCAATACCTTCAAAGCCATTTATTTTCATAATGTCTTTTAATACATTTTGCTCTAAACTTCGGGGTTTTACTGATGTTTTAGGTAGAAATGTTGCTCGTCCCATACGATTTGTTTTTAGGTATTCAATAGCCCGCTTTGCGGCATACTCATCTTCGGTGATGATGTTTTGTAATGCTCCACCTAAGGATACCTCTATAGCAGTCTCAAACCTTTTATCAACGCTTATTAGCTGCGCGACAGGACCGTAAATCCCTTTCGCAAAGGACCTATCCTCCCTACATACTCTTTTAAGCGCCTTAACACTATGGCTATATCCCTCCATATTCTCTTCCATATCCAAAAGAACCTTATGTCGGGATTCTAATGTGCCTGCTTCTCTACGTATACTCTCTTCTTTAGCCTTACTTTCCTGGAGGTTTTTTTGAGCATCAGCCATTTTCTGTTCTAGGTTACTAATGCGAGTTTTAGATTTACTAATCTCTTCCCTAGTCTTTCTTAAGGATGCATCTAAATCCTCTTTTTTCATATTTTCCTTGTCTTTTTCAACAATAGATTGATGAATTTCATCTGAAAGTCTTCGCTTTAATTGGACATAATTGCTCATGTCATTCTTAAAATTATTGAACCTGATTTTTGACTCAGAAAGGTTGTCCTGTTTATCCATAATGGCCTGCTTAGCTTCCTCAACATGCCTTTCACCCTCGTCAAGCTTTTGAAGAATAGCTGCCATGGTTTCTTCAGCTTCAGCCAATAACTTTCCAAAATTCTCTTCATCTCTTTGCATCAAGCTTAAGCGCTTCTTCTTCTTTTCCACTTCTACTTCAAGCTCTGTCATACGATCTTTTAAAGAAGAGACATCATCCCCGAAGCTCTCATTGTTTGAGACTAGGTGATTTATACGCTCCTGGCAAAGATTTATGTGACTTTCATTCTTTTCTATTTTGGAATCAAGATTATGTAACTGATTATTTAATTCGTCAATTTCATTCTTTAATTTTTCGAGTGTCTCGTTTTTACTACGATTCTTATTCTTTATATTTTCAATTCTTCTATTTTCGTCGTCAATTTGATCTCGAATTATTTTAGTTTGACTGTCGACATCATCAATTTTGATTTTTAGCTTGTCTATTGTTTCAAGAAACAGGCTTACCTCTATGCCCTTGAGCTCATTACTCAGTTCTATGTATCGTCGGGCAGTTTGAGCCTGCTGTTCTAATGGCCCTAATTGGCTTTCTAATTCAATTAAAATATCATTTATACGCAATAGATTTTGTTTAGTAGACTCTAACTTGCGCTCTGCTTCTCTCTTTCGAGCCTTGTATTTAGTTATCCCCGCAGCCTCTTCAAAAACCAATCTGCGTTCGTCGGAACGATTGCTTAAGATTTCATCAATACGGCCTTGACCAATAATAGAATATCCTTCACGGCCAACACCAGTGTTCATAAATAATTCCTGAATGTCCTTTAAGCGACATTGGGTTTTGTTAAGATAGTATTCACTTTCACCTGAGCGATACATACGTCTAGATACTGAAACTTCTGAATAATCAACCGGAAGTAGTTTATCAGAATTGTCAATGGTTATTGTTACAGCAGCAAAGCCAACAGGCTTACGGTGCTGTGTGCCAGCAAAAATTACATCTTCCATTTTGCTGCCTCGCAAAGTTTTCGCACTTTGCTCACCTAAAACCCATCTGACTGCGTCGGCAATATTGCTTTTGCCGCTTCCGTTAGGACCAACCACTGCTGTTTGTCCTTTATTGAAATGCAAAACTATTTTATCGGCAAAGGATTTAAAACCTTGTATCTCCAAAGATTTTAAATACAAATCAGAACACCTCATGTCAAATCATAGGATAAATATCAATTCACATTGTACCATAGCTAAAAAAAATAAGACAGGGCTTAATAAAAAGATAACCTAACCAATTTCAGATTCTCGTTATAGCTATAATAGCAGCGAAGATAGAGGCGATTAACGATGTCATTAACTACATTCTTAAGAATAAATGAGTCACCAGCGCGAAGTTTAACTTGTAATACTAGATTCTTATTTCCTCTTTGTACTTCTTCCACGACTCTGTTAATAAACTCATCCTTACTTTTTACTATCAAATTATTGTAGTTAAAATAATGATATTTATTAGCAGTACAAGGGACATACTTTTCTTTATCCCAGGAATGGTCATTGCTTATATCAATGTCAGAAAGATTGAAATAATCGTAATATTTTATCTCACTGGATTCATCCTGTTGTACAGGATCATTCCAGGTCACATCAAGATGGTAATAATCCCCGTCTATTTTCACAATATTCCAGGCATGTCCTTCGCCTCTTGATTGTCCAGTAATAACTATGGTTTCAACGCCCGACCGATTAAGAAGTAGTGCCGCAGCTTCGGCATAGCCTTCGCAAACTGCAACCCCTTGGTACAATGCTCCATAAGCATTGAATGATTCAGACTTTATTTGACCATTTTCATAGCCCTTAATATCATATTGGCAGTTTTCTAACAAATAGTCATGAATGGCTAGTTCCTTCTGATAATCATTCATGCTTGCAGTTATAATCTCTTCAACAATTGATTCAATTTTTTCCTCTAACAAAAACAAGTGTTTTTCATTAGTGGCAGCATCTTTTCGGTATTTGAAGGTTATCAAACCATTAGAAGTATATGTGAACCCATTATAATAGAGAATATCAGGGTTTTCTTTTATGCAGTTATCGACAATGAGTACCATCTCATCAAATGTATCTGTGTATTCATTTTTAACAATTACTATACTCTCTGTGTGATTCTTAAGTGCGTCAAGAACTTGAAAATAAGCTTTATTATAGCCTGCTGGTCTTGAGTTGGTACGATGACTAAAATCAACAGGGATAATTTTCGAGACATCATTTTCAATAACGCCTAAAGATATAGCTGTATCCCTTGAAACGGCCTCTGATTCAATTAGTTTATCTATTAATGTGGTACCGTCACTACAAGTAGCATAAAGAGTACCGTACACCATTCCAATGGCATTATCCTTATTTAATTGTGGCTTTTCAAAGTAGCTAACATCTGATGAGTTTATTCCACCCTTTTCATATAGCACAAAAATTGATTTAATAAACTCTTGTCGGTTTACAGTATAACCGAGATGTCTTAGTATCATGGCGGCATAAGACACTCCATCTAAAGGATTAGAATAGCTTAGAGTAGGGTTTGTAGAGGATGTCCCCAATACCATACCTGTTTTTACAGCATACGCCATATAAGGTCTAGCCCATGTAGAAACACCTACTTGGTCTTGAAACGGTGATAGAATTTGATTGATTTCATAGGTAGAAAGAGCTTCGATTTCAGCTCTTTTCCCGAAAAAATTAAGTAACAGGGTAATCCCGACCTGTCTATCTAACACTGCGTCAAGATCGGGATTAAATCTATCTAAGGAAGCTCCCGCAAATAGCCCCATCTTGTGAAGCTTTAGTGATTCATCTTCAAAACGATATGGTGCTTTTGCATTGGCAATCTGAGGAGCAGACAAAACATAGCATAGTATTAATAGGAAAGCTAATAATTTTGTGTATTTTTTCATTATATAACCCTCTGGTAATAATAGATATTATTGGTTTATTCCATTATACCTATAGAAAGGCACTCCCCTCAAGCCATATGGGAAATATGATAGTAATTTGAAAGCAAATTGTAACAATTAGCTTCTGTCGGAAAGCCTAGTATATTGGCCGCGATTTTTTATGCATTTATAAGCCGGGCGAATAATCTTTCCACCATTTAATTGCTCTTCAATTATATGTGCACACCAGCCCACAATCCTAGAAACAGCAAATATCGGCGTATTTAGTTCAACGGGAATGCTAAGCATGTCATATACGAAGCCTGAGTAAAAATCGACATTTGCGCACATGGGCTTATCAATATTACGTATTTCTTTAAATATTTCTGGAGCTAGTGCCTCTACCCTCTCCATAAGTTCAAACTCTTCTTTTCTATTAACCTGGGCTGCAAGTTTTTTAGCTTGACCTTTCAAAAGAACACACCTTGGGTCTGAAAGAGTATAAACAGCATGCCCTATACCATATATAAGGCCAGTTCTATCGAAGGCCTGCTTTCTGATTAAGCGCACTAAATACTCTCTTATTTGAGCATCGCTTCCCCAATCATTTACCTCACGCTTGAGCTCATCCATCATGCCAATTACTTTATTGTTGGCACCACCGTGTTTTGGTCCTTTTAAGCTTCCAACAGCAGCTGCGATTGATGAATAGATATCAGTTCCTGTAGAAGATATTACATGAGTAGCGAAGGTAGAATTGTTACCGCCGCCATGCTCTGCATGTAAAACCAAAGCTAAATCCAAAACCTTTGCCTCTAAATCGGTATACTCTTTAGAGGGACGTAATAACATAAGAAGATTCTCAGCCGTACTAAGCTCTGGGTCAGGATTATGAATATAAAGGCTCTTTCCATCTAAATAATGAGACTTGGCTTGATATCCATAGGCCACCATTTCAGGAAATTTCGCAATTAAATCCATACTTTGTCTAAGTAAATTTGGAGCGCTCGTATCATCGGCGTTACCATCAAAGGCGTACATAGTAAGAACTAGACGCGCTAGTTTGTTCATTACATCAGGGCTAGGAGCATTTAAGATATTTGCACGCACGAAATCTTCAGGGATTTTTCTCATACTTCCAAGAACCCTTTTAAAGTTCTCAAGTTGACTTCTTTTAGGCATTTCTCCAAATAGCAAAAGACATGCACATTCTTCAAAACCAAAACGATTGTCCTCATTAAAGCCATTGACTAAATCGTAAACATCTATACCTCTGTATAGCAGTCTACCCTCTACCGGTATTTTCTCACCTTCGTCAATTATATAAGCATGGACATCTCCTATTTCAGTAAGTCCTACAAGAACGCCTGTGCCATCATCATTTCTAAGGCCACGTTTAACATTATACTTATTATATATTTCCGGAATAAAACTATTTTTTCTTTCAGCAGCCTCGCCTGCAGAGAGAAAATAATCGCTAAGTTCGCCTTGAGTCATCAGTTTGTACAATAGGTAAACCCCCTTTATTTCTGAGTTACTAATTACAACTTTATCGAATTCATCTGTTAAGCTGCGTATGCTTTGTCCGTGCTCGAATACTACGCTTGTTCAGCTCAACTTTTGTATTGAATCGCATCTTTTATTTATGTAATTTTAATTATTGTATACAAACAAATGTTTATAGTCAAGAAGTTTTTGCAATTTCGTTTAATAAATATTTCATTTTATACATTCCACATGCAATTAGAAAAAGGGTCGGCCCCCACTATGTTTATATGCCTTCAAGACACACTACATCCAGCATTTAATTAAATAGTATTAGAAAAATAATGACGAAAAATGCAGCATGACTTGCATATTTGGATGTTGCTCACACACAAAATACGACAAGTGACCTAATTAATTATTGCTCTGTCAAGGAAAATTCCTTCGGATTATAATTATAGATAGTCTTCAATAATTTCCAATACCTGTGGAATACAAGGATATTCATTACCTTTTATAATATGCTTAGCAACTTTTTTTACATCTGGTCTGGCATTTCCTACAGCAATTCCTATATCTGCTTCTTTGATAAGATCAATATCATTATCGTTGTCACCTATTGCTATTACTAAGCGCCATTCTTCTTGATAGCGCTGTCTTAAAGCCTTCAGCGCAGCGCCCTTTGATACATTCTTAGCCATAAGATCCAGAAGCTCAACTTCTGAATAAATAATATTCAAGTCGTTTCTACCAGCGCCTTCTAATTCAGCTCTTATTTTTTCGAGCGTTTCACGTGGAGATAAGAAGATTACCTTTATCCACTCATCGGGGATATCCTCCCATTTAGCTTCTACTCCCTCAAGCCCTTCCCGCTCTAATTGTAACCATACAATCTCATTAGGGTTAAATAGATACGCCTTCCCTCTTACATTTATTTCACAGCAAGCCTCAGGATAACGGTTAACTATGTCCGCCATCAAAGGTTCAAGTCCTTTAGGCATATAAGTACAGGATAATTCCTCGTGGGTATTAATATCATATGTTAGTGCCCCATTAAAGAATATAGAGGGTATATTGATAGCTAAATCCGGGAAGTTATGTAATGTCGTTCGCTCCATACGTCCGGTCGCAACACCAAATTTACCTCCTTGAGAGACAAACTGGGCTACAGCATCGTAATTTTCTTGTGATAGATTTCGATTGTCATCCAGTAATGTCCCGTCAAGGTCGCTTAAAATAACTATTCCATCGTATTTCATATATGTCTTCACCTTTAAATCGTCTCATTTAGTCGTTTTTGTATTTCTAATAAAAAGTCCTTAGCATTGACTATTCTTTTATCTTCTAATTCTGACAATGCCGCTAAATCCTTTGTCATAACTCCTGCTTCTATAGTATCGCAACATGCTTTTTCAAGCTTATCTGCAAAAGAACCTAGCTCGGGGATTTGATCAAGTTCTCCTCTTTTTCGAAGAGCTCCCGTCCACGCGAAGATAGTTGCTACAGAATTTGTAGAGGTCTCTTCTCCTTTAAGATGATTATAATAGTGACGCTGCACCGTTCCATGAGCCGCCTCATATTCGTAATATCCATCGGGTGAAACCAGCACTGAGGTCATCATTGCCAAGCTTCCAAAAGCGGAAGCTATCATGTCGGACATAACGTCTCCATCATAGTTCTTGCAAGCCCAAATAAATCCGCCTTCAGAGCGCATTACTCTAGCAACTGCATCATCTATTAATGTATAGAAATATTCAATTTTTGCCGCTTTAAATTTATCCGCATATTCAGCATCATAAATATCTTGGAAGATATCCTTAAAGCTGTGGTCGTATATTTTTGAAATGGTATCTTTAGTTGCGAACCATATATCTTGCTTTTTATCCAATGCATAATTAAAACAGGCACGTGCAAAGCTTACAATTGATTTTTTAGTATTATGCATACCCATTATGATTCCGTCATCAGTAAAGTCATGAATGGTCTTCCTTGACTCATTTCCATCCTTATCGGTAAATACGATCTCTGCTTTACCTGCACCCTTAGTTGTCATTTCGCTATTCTTGTAAATATCACCATAAGCATGACGGGCAATAGAAATGGGCATTTTCCATGTCCTTACAAAGGGTTTAATACCCTTTACCAAAATAGGCTCTCTAAAAACTGTACCGTCTAAAATCGCACGAATCGTACCATTTGGGCTCTTCCACATCTCAGATAAATCATATTCTTTTACCCGAGCAGCATTTGGTGTAATAGTTGCACATTTTACTGCCACTCCATACTTCTTTGTAGCTTCAGCAGAATCAATGGTAACCTGATCCTTGGTTTGCTCCCTACGTTCCAATCCCAAATCATAATACTCGGTTTTTAAGTCAACATAAGGTTCAATAAGAATGTCTTTAATCCAGCGCCAGAGTATTCTGGTCATTTCATCTCCGTCCATTTCAACGAGGGGTGTTTTCATACTTATCTTTACCATATTTTTCTCCATTCTTAATTTTCTTGGCTTAATCAAATAATAGTTCTTTACAGTCTTCTGACTAAGAATACATCTTGCTCAAAACGCTTTGTCCAACTGATGCGAAGCACAGACTTATTAATTAAAACTGCTTCTTAATCCATGGCAGCTTGCCGCCGGTTATAAGTATTTGAGCATCCATTGGGGATAATGTGTGTTCAAGCTCAATAGTTGTTCCCTTAGTAAGATTCTTCATGACACAGTCTTCTGTTAAATCTCCTATTTCCACAGTAAGATTATCTCTTTCGTCAAGCTTATCATAATCTTCAGGGTTTTTAAAAGTTAAGGGCACTATGCCGAAATTGATAAGATTTGCTAAGTGTATTCTCGCAAAGCTCTTCACTATAACAGCCTTAACGCCAAGATATTTAGGCGCAAGAGCTGCATGCTCACGGCTTGAGCCCTGACCGTAGTTCTCCCCGCCTATTATAAATCCGCCATTATTCTCCTTGGCTTTCTTATAAAAGCTAGGATCAACAGCTTCAAACACAAATTTAGATATTTCAGGAATATTACTTCTAAAGGGCAAAATTCGTGCACCAGCAGGCATAATATGGTCAGTGGTAATATTATCCTTAACCTTAAGAAGGACATTTCCTTCCAATGTATTAGGTAGCGCGTCAAATGAAGGAAGGGTCTTAATATTAGGACCTCTAATTACTTCTATCTTTTGAGCCTCGCCTTCGCTTAGCGGTTTAATAATCATATTATCATTAATAATAAAGCTATCTGGAAGCTTAATTTCCTCATGTTCACCAAGATCTCTTGGGTCAGTTAATACTCCCTTCAGAGAAGTGGCTGCCGCAGTTTCAGGGCTTACAAGATATACCTTCGCGTCCTGTGTTCCACTTCTGCCTTCGAAATTACGGTTAAAAGTTCTTACTGAAACGCCATTTGAGGTTGGTGCACAGCCCATGCCTATGCACGCACCACAAGCATTTTCCATAATTCTGACGCCCGAGCGAACTAAGTCTACATACTCGCCTTCTTCAACTAAATGCTCAACAACTTGCCTTGAGCCTGGGCTTATAAATGTATGAAGATTTTCTGAAATTGTTTTACCTTTAAGAATTTTTGCCACTACCTTTAAATCTCGCAATGACGAATTTGTACAAGATCCGATAGCGACTTGGTCGACATTAATGGGGCCTACTTCTCTTACTCTCTTAACCGATCCAGGACTATGTGGAAGCGCTACCATAGGCTCAATCTCTGATAGATTGATTTTTATAACTTCGTCATAGGTAGCATCGCTATCAGCTTCAATCCGCTTAAAGTCTTCTCCTCTATCCTGAGCCTGTAAAAATGCTAGGGTTACATCATCACTAGGAAAAATACTAGTGGTGCACCCCGTTTCTGTTCCCATGTTTGTTATTGTGGCCCTGTCAGGAACGCTTAAGGTTTTTACCCCCGAACCAAAGTATTCAAAAACTTTGCCTACATTCCCCTTAACGTCAACTATACGAAGAACCTCTAATATAACATCCTTAGCTGATACCCAAGGATTCAATTTTCCTGTTAATTCTATTCCAACTACTTTTGGATATTTAATGCGAAAGGGTGCTCCAGCCATTGCACAAGCTACATCAAGCCCACCAGCACCCATAGCAAAGGAGCCCATGCCTCCTGCTGTTGGAGTATGGCTATCTGAGCCAATAAGAGTATTTCCGGGTTTAGCGAATCTTTCCAAGAAAAGCTGGTGACATATACCATTTCCAGGCTTTGAAAAATAAATGCCATATCTTTTTGCAATAGATTCTAAAAATATGTGATCATCTGCATTTTTAAAATCAGTCTGTAGAGTGTTATGGTCAACAAAGCTGACACTAAGCTGAGTCTTTACCCTGTCAATACCAATGGCTTCAAATTGAAGATAGGCCATTGTTCCTGTAGCATCCTGCGTAAGTGTGTTATCTATTCTAAGAGCTACCTCACTGCCTGCCTTAGGTTCACCCTCAATAATATGGTCTATTAGAATCTTTTCTGTAATGGTCCCTGCCATTTTATCACCCCTAGTCTGTTTTTCAAGATTATACCCCATTATTCTTGTAATAAGCAATATGCATAAGTACCAAAGCTGTAAACAAGGGTATTCATATCCTATAATAATTATAGTATACTGATAAAATACAACAATAATAAGGAGTCTTGTTAGTTATGGATTTTGAGAATCGTGAAAGAGCTGAAAATAAGGTCTTAATTATATATTTTATGAATAAAGTCAGAATGCCTGTTAGCAATATGCAACTAACAAGGATTATGTTAGAAAATCGCTATTTAAATTATTTTCTGCTCCAACAAAGTCTCCATGAACTGCTTAGAGACAATCTAATTATTTCAGAGACTAAGGATGATTTGGATTATTTCACTCCATCCGAGGAAGGCTTGAAAATGCTGGAAATTTTCAACGATATCCTTCCTATAGGAATACGTTCACGATTAGATGAAAATATCGACGCTATCCGTTCTGTTATGCGCCTCGAAACATCAGTAGTTGCTGAATATACTCTTGAGAACGAATACGAGTACGAGGTAAAGTGCCGCATTTTAGAGGACTTTAAACCTTTGATAGATATACGCCTCTCTGTGGGCTCAAGAGATGATGCCCGTTCCATCTGCAAGAATTGGAAGGACCATGCAAAAGAAATATATCCTGAAGTTATCGGTGTTTTGCTTAAAGAAAAGTAAGCACAGCAATCACCTAATAGTCCACTAGCATGGATTTTACAAAGGCGAAGAACTCCCGCAAATAGCTGTTTAGCATTATGACTCTTGGTGTTGGTGCAGATATCGCATATCCTTCAAATCCGAAACGCTTTGCAAGAATTCTCGAGCGAAAAACATGAAAATCATTTGTGATAAAGACTATTTTTATAGTTTCATTCTCGTCGGATACATTTACTAGTCTTCTAGAAAACTCAAAATTTTCACGAGTACTGGTAGATTTATCTTCTTGTATGATTTGCTCTAATGGAATACCACGATTAATTAGATACTCTTCCATGGCTAAAGACTCAGGATAAGGCTCATTTGGTCCTTGCCCACCTGTTACTATTATATCGACATCTGGGTGTTTTTCATAGTATTCCACAGCCTTATCCAAACGCCATTGAAGCGCTAGTGTAGGCCTACCATCAGGCCAAATTCCACACCCTAAAACAATTACAGTGTCCACATGGCCTGCCTGAACCTCCCCATGAATATAAGGATCTATAATAATCATTACCTCTACAGTAATAAAAACTAATAAACAAATTATAACTACAGTAATAAAAATTGTTCTTAATTTTTTGCTTTTAAAGATTGGTTCCTTTTTAAATAATAGTATGCCAGAAAAAACAAAGCAACAAACTCCAAATACAGAAGGAATAATAACACCGAAATTCCAGTCATTTGAATAGTTGTGAGCAAAAATCGTATTCATGCACAATAGTATACCGATAATTATTAATAAAATAGCAAAAAACCGTTTGCCACATTGCTTTGCTTTCATTATACTTCCTTAGTTTCCTTCTTGTACTTCAATAGATAAAACAACAACATCCTCCAAGGGTTTATCGCCTTTATCAACTTCTACTTCTGCAATTTTATCCACAACATCCATTCCCTCATAAACTTGGCCAAATACAGTGTGTTTGCCATCTAAATTTGGAGTTCCACCTTTCTTGTAGGTTTCTATAATTTCCTCTGGAAAGCCATACTGTTCCATGGCTCTAATATAATCCTCGAAAATATTTTTATTTTGTACAATAAAGAACTGGCTACCATTTGAATTTTTCCCTGTATTAGCCATACTCAGAGCCCCTCTATAATGCCTGAGCTCGTTTGCAAATTCATCCTCAAAAGGCTCTCCCCAAATGCTTTCTCCGCCATATCCCGTGCCTTGTGGGTCTCCACCCTGTATCATAAAGTCATTAATGACTCTGTGAAAAATAACATTATCGTAATATCCGTTTTTAGCATGTGTAATAAAGTTTTCTACCGCCTTAGGCGCCTTGTCGGGAAATAATTTAAGCTTTATATCCCCCATATTAGTTTTAATTGTAACCACAGTATCTCCTTCTACAATCTCATTTGTTTGATAGCCTGGTTTGTAAGATTCATCAAACAATGGATCATTACCATTGTTATTATTTGTGGCACCACATCCTGCAAACAGCGTTGAACACAAAACTACAATTCCCGCTAATCTAATTATATTAATTACTTTCATAAGAACCTCCGTAATTTATCACGAAAATAGATTATATCACAGACTAAATAAAAACGATAGTTTATAAATTTGCCACTATTTAATAATACTAAAATATATTTTTTAAAATAATCATGTGCCTGAATGTTTCCAATCACGCCGCAAAAGTGAAATAATGCAACTGTAACTTAATCACAGAATAAGATTTGAGAATAAGATATATTAATAATAACGAAGGAATAATAAACAATAGTAGTTGAAGGGAGTTGTTGTTTTATGACAGTTAAACATGTTACTAAAAATACTTTTGATACAGAGATACAAGGTGCGAACACACCAGTTTTGGTTGACTTTTGGGCTCCATGGTGCGGACCTTGCAGAATGCTAAGCCCTGTACTTGATGAATTAGCTGGCGAGATGAGTGGACAGGTGAAAATCCTTAAGGTAAATGTTGATGAAGAACCAGAACTTGCAAGCAAATTTGGAGTTATGACTATACCTACTGTTATAGCTTTTAAGGAAGGAAAAGAAGCAAACAAAGTTGTAGGATTTAGAAGTAAAGAAGATTTTAAGAATATGATCCTTTAAAAGATGATCAGTTAATGTTAATTTCATAATTTGCATCTATACTCTAGTTTTTTCATAATATTTTGAAGTGTGAGAAAAGGCAGGCCTCCCTGTCTTTTTTTATTTCATTATGCTATCATTTTATTATGGTAAGGCAAATAAACTTAACCACTTTTTGTGTACAGACACTATGCTGCTTCCGTGGGCCTTTGTTGGTGCTAAGTCATTATAGTTGGGAGGATACAATGCTTAATGATAATGTAATTACCGTCCTTAAAAAAGCCTTTCCCTTTGTAAATGAACTCGGTGATAAAGAAAATCCGTTTTTTAATATGCTATACCATAAGAAGCTAAACCCTGGCATGATGCTACTTGATGAAGAAAAAAGTTGTTCTGGTGTTATACTTGTCCTTTCCGGTAGCATTAGAATCTACAAATTATCAACAGAAGGTAAGGAAATTACTCTTTACCGTATTGGTCGGGGTGAGACTTGTGTTCTCACCATAGCTTGTATTCTTGGCACGGGAGACATACCTTTTCCTGTTGCCGCTTCAGCCGAACAGCCTTCGGAAATCGTTTTAATCCCTATTGAGACATTCAAGAAGTGTTTTTACGAGATCCCTGCGGTTCAAAAATTCTTCTTTACTTCGATGTCCGCAAAATTTTATTCTCTGCTTGGACTTGTTGAGAATATTACCTTTAAGCGCACAAGTGACCGTCTTACTGACTTTTTAATTACAAAAACTGCTGGGGGAGCATATCCTTTATATGCAACCCATGAAAATATTGCCTCTGAGCTTGGAACTGCAAGAGAGGTTGTTAGCCGTTTACTTAAGGAAATGGAAGGCAAAGGGCAGGTTAGCTTAAGTAGGGGTAAAATTACTCTTTATCAAAAAAAGTTATGAGAAATGCTCCTTTATGATAGTCAAATATCCATCATTTGGTGGCACGAAATGTTAAACGCAGGACAGCTTCCCGCCCTGCGTTTAATGAAATGTGAGGATCCATATCTGAGCTAATCTGTGCAGTGCATCAAATTAGCAAAGGCAATCATATTTACTTACTACTACCACTTCTGGCTATAGCCTCCACGGCATTTTGCGTAGTAATCTCCGCGACAGTCATAACGCTTTTCATATCCGTCTTCTTTGCAGCCAGCGTCATATTTGTCTTTTTTATCCTTCTCGCATTTATCATCCTTTTTGTCGTCATATTTGTCGTCGCATTTCTTTTCGTATTTTTCTTTTTTTTCTTCTTCTACGCAAATAGGAAGATGTTCATATCTAATTACCTTAAAGGAAATCTTAACAACATCCTTTTCTAAAAGGCAATTGTATACCTTCTGTCCCTTGCAAATTGCTTCGTCAAATAGGAAATCCTTTTCTCCTTCAACGTAGGCTTCGAGTAATTCAGCTATATCGCTTTCTTTTACACACTCACATCCTATAGTCTTCATTTCTACAAATCCACCAAACGGGATTTTAAAGGTTGCATGGTAAATAGGGCCACTTACGATACCGTCACAAACTTCCTCAACTGTCTTATATGCCACGTTCTTCCATATGTAAGCATTAAAAATGACCTTACCTGGAATTACATGAGCATCAGTGATAACTACCTTCTTATCAATTTTCTCGATTTTAAATATAGGTGGGTTTGGAGGTGAAATCTTAACTTCCTTCTCGACAAAAAATTGCTCTGTTCCTTTTCCTACTATTACTGGAACCTGAATAATTTTCTTCTTCATTCTCTCACTCCTTTCTTTCTCTATGATGCTGTTCTTATTGTCGAACAAGCTCATTACATATTATTCAGGCTAGTCCAAAAGTGCTACTCAATATTTATAAAAAGATAGGATAAATGATGAATTTATTTATGACTATTGATAAAAACTATAATTGCAAATTCAAATGTAATGTCATTTAATAAATGAGAGGAGCTGTATTTATGGCTAAAAAAGGGATGCGAAGACCTAATCCAGAGGAACCTCATGGAACTGAAAGCAATAAAAAACAACACTTTGATAAAAACGAATTCTATCCTGTGCCTGAGCTTCAGGGCAAAGCAAAGCATACAAAAGAAAAGGCTAACCCAATCAAATATGATGGCAAGAATAACACGACCTGGCAAGGTATTCAAAAGTGAGAAGAATACTATTAATCAAGCAGGATGGATATAGCCATCCTGCCTTAATATCACACAAGTTAACGGCGCATCATTAGTATCATGCTTAAAAGAAATGATAATATAATAATTATGGATACTACAGAAGCTACAAGCCTCTTTGCTTTACTATTCATTATCTATATTCAGCCTCCATATACAAACATTTTCCCGTAAATTAATGACTTTTAGATATCATCCCACCTCTTTGCATGTAGGCAATGATACATATATAGTAATCTTAACTTGTTACACCTTTTATTTCAAGCAAGGCTTTACCTGTTTTAGTATGCTAAAAGAAATAGGAGGGATTAAAAGCATCACAAATCAGCAAGATTAGCCCAACTATTATAGGCAAAATAGTGTATTTTCGTTATACTATTATAAACAATTATCTACATGCTATAACTAATGATTTGCAAAGTTCTCATGCTTTTTAGTATTGATAACATCGTTATTTAAAACATATAAGTATATATTTTTACAGGAGGGTAAAATGTTAAACGAAATCAAAACTGTCCACATAATAGGGTTTGGAGCAATAGGGGCAACCTATGGATCGCTTTTATAAACCTTATTCCTTTGAGTTTGAGGTTCCAGGTCCAAACTCAGATAAAGCTGAGTTTATTTAATGATTCGTGTACTTGAACAAAAATGAAAACAAAAAGCGGCTATAGTTTTTACACTGGTAGCCGCAAAAGATTTAAATAAACCTCTACCCCTATTACCAAATAATTAGTCTTGCATCAGGATCTAAATACATATAATCATCTTCATTTATATCATAGGTATCATAGAATTCCTGCATATTTCTCAAGACCATATTAGATCTAAATTTATTAGGAGAATGGGTATCCTGCTGAGCCAAAAGCTGATAGGTTTTGGGAGTTGCTGTCATTCTCCATATTTTGGCGTTGCTTTGGAAGAACTCTTCATAGTCAGCATTATCAATACTACTCATGATTTCCAATACACAGGCTACGCCACCTATGTCTGCGACATTCTCAGAAACAGTTAAGCTACCATTCACTATCGCACCAGGAGCAGCTTCAAGGCCGTTATACAGCTCTACTATGCCCATGCATTTTTGTTGGAAGGTAAGATAATCCTCTTCTGTCCACCAATTATTCATATTACCATCACCGTCGAATTGAGCACCATTATTATCAAAGGCATGTGTAATTTCATGAGCTATTATGGCGCCAATTCCTCCAAGATTTTGTTCGCGAGATGCATTTACATCATAGAAGGGCGCTTGAAGTATTCCGGCTGGGAAGACTATTTCATTATTTAATACATTGTAATATGCATTTACAGTTTGAGGTGGCATTGCCCAACCAGATTTATCTACAGGCTTATCCAACAGAGTCTTTGTATAATCTGCAGAAGCAGATGTAATGGCATTTATATTACCAATCAGAGACCCACCGTCTTCATAGCTTTTAATCTCTATTCCCTTGTATGCATCTGGCCATGTATCTGGGTATCCAATTTTCACCTTGAGCATTCCAAGCTTATTTTTAGCAGCCTCTTTTGTAGTCTCACTCATCCAATCAAGTCTTTCAATGCGGTTTTTGAATACTCTAATTATCTCATTTACCATATCTTCAACATCAGCTTTAGCCTCAGCCGAGAAATACTCTTCTACATATATTCTTCCAAGATAACTACTCATAACAGAACTCAACATACTAAATGCAATTTCTTCATCGCCAAAAGTACTGCTTGTTCCTAAAAAGGCAGCATTAAAGGCGTAAATAGAGTCTTGTAAATCTTTAGATAGATATTGTGATGCACTCATGATTAGATGTATATTTGCATAGGCTTTTAACACATCAATATTTTCATCACAAAGAAGCTCTCCGGTCTTTAGCATAAGTTTAACATCTGGTACTATAATAGTCTCAATGTTATTGTATCCAAGGTCACTAATATATTTATTTAGGTCAGTTTCTGTAAACACTTTTGCTAACTCTTCCCTGCTTACAGGATTATATAAATTTTCTATTTTGCTAGATTCTACATTGCTCATTGTATTTTGCGCAATCATTTTTTCAAAGGCATATACCTTTTGTGCCTCAGTAATAGCAGTTTCTTGATTAAAACCTGAAAGCATAAGAAGATTAGCCATATAATCCTCATACATAGCCTGAACTTGTGGATTGTCAAGAAGATAGTATGCTGCATTAAGTCCAGTTATCAGACCCTGACCATATAAGCTATATTTATTACTATCTACTAAGTCAGTAGAGGGACTAAATGAAAATATCGGGTTTAGACCAGTCTCATTTTCAAACTCTGCTGTATAGTCGATAAACTCCTGAGCTGTTTTTACGCTAGCATAAGCATCTAGATACTTTATAATGGGTTCAATGCCCTGCTTATTACGATTTTCCATATCTAATATAGTACTATAGAAATCGGCCAGCTTCTGTTCTATCGTCCCAGTCTCGTAGGTATCCTTATCCTTATATATGGTATTTACTATTTCCTTTATTTTAATATCGTTGTTTAAGCTTAACTCATCAAATGACCCGATGCCAGGATATCCTGCGGGTAGCTTAGTAGACTTTAACCAATCATAGTTGACAGAATAATAAAAGTCATCGGCTAAATCGGTGTTTGCCAAAGCTTTAACTCTATCCATGACAGCGTTGAGCTGTGTTTGGGTAAGGTAATCATTGATCCCAAATAGTCCATTTCCATATCCGCTAAATAGTCCTGACCTAGCTAGCCTTCTTATATCCCCTGCTGCAGAAGCAGGAACATCACTAAAAGATATATCATCTTTTAAAATAGGAAGCTCTCTTATTGAACGGCTGAGGAACATTGCAAATTCCAAGCGAGTTACATTTCTCTGTGGGTCCAATGTTGTACCCGAACCTGCTACTATGCCATTAGTAACAGCAATCGCCATTTCATCAGTGTAGTCTTCTGAGATAGAAGAAGCATCTGAAAATGTGCCTAGGTTGTTCTCGGTCTCATTTAAAGCACCATAGCCTACAGTATTAAGTATGGATACTACTGCCTGCTCTCTAGTTACAAGTTTGTCCCTTGTAGAGTCAGCCTGAACCGGTACTATACTAAATGCAACGGCTAGACATAGAATAGCACTAAATAATCTGGTTTTAAATTTGTTCATAGAGTTCTCCTTTACTACTAAGTATATTTTTGCTTTTATTAGCCTCTTAATACATCCATTTTATTGTTTATTGCTAACTATTAAGATATTATCTCATATTTCCAATTTATTCACCCATATTTATGTGCTATTTAATCAATTTTTAATAATTGACTTAATATTCCATAATTCATGTCTCCTTTTCATTCGATGTCTAATATGCTATTAGATTTGAACATATAAAACTAAAATCATATGAATAATTAATTATTTATCTACAAAAGCTTTTAATTATTACAATAAAAGAGGTCATATATGCTTATTAAATATCTGAGGCTTAAGCCTACCCTGTATTTTTTTCTTAACGAAACAGAGCCTACCCGTATACTTACTGAGAAACTATGTAATGATGAAAAGCCTCTTATTTGTTTTTCCTCAATTCGTGATGAAATGGCCATGACTGAAAAAAGAATCCTGATAGCTGATAGAAAAGGATTCACCGGAAAGAAAATCCAATATATTACTATTCCTTATGCTAGTATAACACTATACAAGGTAGGACTTGTTGGGGGCTGGGATCTTGATGCCGAAATCCTCCTCAATCTTAGGGGAAACGTAAAAATCCAACTGCGGTTCCTAAGAAGTAAGGAAATCGCAGACAGCATTCACAGAGCGTATTCCATTATCACGAAGCACTTTATCTGTGATACTAAAAGCGAGTCCGGTATCAAGTAAAAAAGCTCCCCAGAATTATATAGTCTTGGAATTACCCGTTTTTTGATTCGTTAAGTCTTTGAAATTATAATCTTCTGTAATATGTCAGCTACGTCCTCGCACTTATCAAGAGCACCCTCAAGCTGATTATAGAGGAGGTTCCATACCATTATCTTCTTGGCATCGGTTTCAAACTCAAAGAGGCTTCTCATAGCATTCTGATAAGTTTTATCGCCTGCCTCTTCAATATTATTTATTTCTATAATCAAAGTATTAATTTTTTTAAAGTCTTTTTTATAGTTTCTAAAATTAACAGTTAATTCTTCTAACTTAATACATGCATCAACGATAAGTCCTATCATAATTTTAGCGACATCGTTAACTTCCCTGACACACATCATATATGTGTAATTTGCAATTGAATCGATACTATCTGTAATATTTTCAATTTCTTTTATTATCTCTACAATATCCGAACGATCTATTGGAGTAATGAAGGCCTCTTCTACATGCTTTAAACAGTGATGGACATGGATATCGGCATCATGCTCAATTGATTTAAGATTTTGAAGCTCTTCATAATCCACTGTACCGTCTTCATAAGCCTTTTTTAAAGATACTGCGGCTCTTTTAGAAAATGACGCAGAGGTTTCAAAAAGTTTAAAAACATCTACTTCTTTTTTACTAGAAAACAAACCCATAATAATCCTCCCAATCAGAAAATAAAGTTAAACAATTTTGCCATTATATAACCTAATGTAAGACACGCCGGAAATGTTAAAATCCAAGCCGTAAGCATTTCTTTTACAATATTCCAATTCACATTTGACAATCTTCTGGCAGCACCTGCACCCATAATCGCTGTACCTTTTGCATTGGTAGTACTCAAAGGTATACCGAAAATTGTAGCACCTATCATACATGCCGAAGCACCTATTTCAGCAGAAAAGCCCTGGTACTTTTCAAGACTTACCATATCCATACCCATCGTCTTTATTATTTTATGTCCACCAATTGAAGTTCCTATAGCCATCAAAACAGAAACAAGCAGCATAACCCAAATTGGTATAAAAAGACTTCCTCCTGAAGGATAAACTCCTCCTACAGCAAGGGCGAGAGCAAAAACTCCCATAAATTTTTGGCCATCCTGAGCACCATGACTAAACGCCATAAGCGCAGCTGAAGCTATTTGTCCCCATGAAAAGAAGGTATTTGCCTTATGTCTATTAACCCCTCTGAATGCAAACCCAACTCCTTTTGTCATTAAAAAGCCTGCAATAAAACCTAGAAATGTTGCAACAACAAGACCGATAAGAACTAACTTGAATTGATCCCAGTTAAAGGCTTCAACACCATTTAAGGCCATACCCGCACCCATTAAACCTGCAATAAGAGCATGGCTCTCGCTGGTGGGTATACCATATCTCCATGCCGATACTGCCCATATGACAATGGAAAGTTGTGCTGCTGCTAAAGTGACGAGTGCATTCTGACCTGTTCCAATATTTACAATATTGGCAGTTGTATTGGCAACTGCTGTACCTGTAAGAAAAACTCCAGCCAGATTAAATATCGCTGCTAACAAAACTGCTGCTTTAGGACTTAATACTCTTGTTGAAATAACAGTAGCAATAGCATTTGGGGCATCTGTCCATCCGTTAACAAAGACCGAGGCACAAACTAAAAGCAAAACAATGGCTAAGGCAAACATAGACTTCCCCTTTCAATATCTCAGATAGGTTACTTGAATAACGTTACCTCTTGTTAAATTTAATAATAAGTTCTACCATTCTTTTAACAAACATTTAACATTATATCAAAGGCAATCCGACTATAAAAGCTAAAATAAAACAAAAATAACTCTTAACAAGATTTAATAAACTATATTTAAGGTATTAAAGGTTAGTGGCATATAATTTTTAACCCTTAAAAAAAGTTTTATGCTAGTACATAGTTTGGCATATTTACTCAAGATTATTGCTCTATATACTTGAAATACTGCAAGACAATTAATTATTGTACTAATCCCATGCTGTTATAAGAAAAGAGCCCGTGTATATACACCGGCCCTTTAGAATTTGTTATTGCTTTAATTCCTCATGTCGTTTAATTTTCTTTGTTGTTGTTTTAATAAATTCCTCTTCCTGTAGAGTAATCTCCTTAACATGCTTATAATTTGTCATGGTTTTATTAATTTCCTTAACCTCTTTTTCCATGATCTTTTCTACTGATTCATCTAAAAGCAAATTGTTTTCTATATCTTCTTTTATTTTATCGATATCAGGAACTATTTTTGCACATATTACTGTATCGCCATCAGATTGGCCTCTTCCGTAAACCAAGGACTCCTTAATATAAGGGCTTCTATTTAATAAAGTTTCAATTTCCTCGGGGAAAACATTCTTACCATTTCCGGTTATAATTACGTTCTTTTTTCGTCCAGTAATATGAACAAATCCATCTTTATCTATACATCCACTGTCGCCTGTGTAAAACCATCCATCCCTAATAACCTCTGACGTTGCCTCTTCATTCTCGTAATATCCGAGCATCACACTTGGGCCCTTACATCTAATCTCACCAATGCCGTCTTCATCAGGACTATAAATTTCGACTTGGAGATTTGACAAGGGTATGCCAGCCGCCTCATCCTTATAGTAATTATTGCGATTTAAAGCCACTATAGGAGCACACTCAGTAAGGCCATAGCCTTGTACTAGAGAAATGCCTAATTCTCTAAATCCCCTAGCTATTTGAGGATCAATACCTGCAGCACCACTAACAAATATTCTCATATGCCCACCTAGTGCTTCGTGAATCTGCTTAAATAACTTTCCACGAATATCAATCCCAATTTTTCTAAAGCCATTACTAAGCTTAATTGCAAACTTTATTTTTTTCTCGCCCTTTGATTTTATAGCCTGATTCATTATTTGCCGGTACATGGATTCAAAAACCAAGGGCACTCCTAACATCATAGTCGCCTTACATTCTTTAAGGTTCTTAACTATATGGCGTAGTCCCTCACAATATGCAATGGTACAGCCTCTGTATAATTGGCATAGAAAGCCACAGGTGCATTCATATGTATGATGAATCGGAAGGATTGACAAGAAAACATCGCGCTCATCAATATATAGCATGGCGCACATACCCATTAGATTTTTTGCTACATTTTTGTGAGATAGCATAACAGCCTTAGCTGTGTCAGTAGTTCCCGAAGTAAAAAGAAGCATGCTCATCATATCTGCATCAATTTGTGCATCAATAAAGTCACGCTTTCCTTCTTTTAATAGTTTATGACCCTTTTGTAAAAGCATATGGAAAGATAAAATTCTACCTTCATCTTCTTCCCTATCCATGCTAATAAAATATCGTAAGGAATTAGATTTTTGAGCAAGGGGCTCTATTTTGTCCTTAATACTCTCCGAATAAATAATAGCATCAGACTGTGAGCGCTCTAGAAGCAGCTCGATTTCATTAGCAGGAAGCTCTTTATCTAGGGGAACAACAACGCCTGTTCCATTAACTACCGAAAGATAGGATGTAGACCATTCATAACGGTTTTCACCTATTAAAGCAATTCTCGCATTTTTAAGGCCAAGATCAATAAGGGCAGTCCCGAAAGCCTCAACATCTAATTTATACTGCTTATATGATATGGGAATATAGTCAGAACTACCTTTTGGCTTAGATAAAAAAGCTGCCTTATCGCCATATATATCAACACTGGAATTTAGCATGTCCTTTAAATCCTCAATCGGTCTAACTTCATATAATTCGCCATTTTTCATAATTAATACCCTCCGATAAAATAAGAATGGGACCTGTAAAACACTGTGAAAATGCATTTAGCTATTATGGATATTATATATCATGGCTACAAATATTGAAATATAAACTTCCCATATAAATAAAAGTGGCAATTCCGTAATTTAGAATTATTTATTTAATAAAATAATTGTTGAAAAAAGCAAACATCAAAATTCTGATTTCTATACTCTTAATAACTGTTGAAGGCTTGTACGCATATTATGAAACAGGAGTAAAATCAGGAGAATAATGCTATGAAATTGACACCTTTTGTAGATGCCCTTCCAATTCCAAAGGTTCATAAGCCTGTGGAAACCTGTAAGAATAGCAGCTACTATGAAGTGAGAATGCAGGACTTTTTTCATCAGTTCCACAGTGAATTAAACCCCACTAAGGTTTGGGGATATGAGGGGCAAATTCCTGGCCCTGTTATTGAAGCAGAAGAAGGCATATGCACGAATATACAATGGATAAACGAAATCTCAGATACAAAACACATTTTGCCTGTTGATCATACACTACACGCGTCACAGGAGGGTATGCCGGAAGTAAGAACACCATTTAGAATCAGAAAATAAATATTTCAACCAAAAAATCGAATGGCACGAATCGGAATACCATGTCATAGATTCAATCGAATAACAAAAGAATTCAACATAGATAATTAACGACACTACCACGCTTATCTTATTTAATTTGCGGATTGACTTTATTCTTAGGCTCATTGTAGCTGTTTAACTTGTATTCTGCAGGCCCTTCAAGTACATTGCCCTTATAATCAAACCTCGAGCCATGGCAAGGGCAGTCCCACGATTTTTCTTGTGAATTCCATTTAAGTTCACAGCTCATATGCGGACAGGTTGTATCCACAAGAAAAATATTATCTTCTTCATCTCGGTAATATCCACATCGTTTCCCGTTAATATTTACTATGACACCTATTCCCTTTTCTTCTGGAAGCTCAGTCTCACCCATGGTTAATTTTCCTGCAATCCATTGAACGGCCATATCAGCGTTTTGCTTTATGAAGTTAACTGATACAATGTCCATAACCCTTAATTGTGTAAATAAATCCTCATACTCAGAGCTGCCTGCTTGTATTAATTCTTTTATAAGCATTGCTGCACTAATGCCATTTGTAAGTCCCCATTTTCTAAAGCCCGTAGCAATAAAGATATTCCTGTAATCAGAATTGATGTATCCCGCATACGGCACATAGTCATGAGTTATATAATCTTGGGCTGACCATTGATATTTCGCTTCATCTACATTAAACACTCTTTTTGCGTAGTCCTTAAGCTTTTGATAGTGATCGTTATTCTTATGACCAACCTTATGATTTTCCCCTGAAATCATCAAAATCTTTTCCTCAGGAATATAGCGTAATGATATGGTGGGATCCTCTGCATTAATGAGATGAGCATCAGGGAAGGAATCCATTTCGATGCCAATGATATAGCTTCGTTCAGGCTTCAAACGAGCAAAGTAAAAGCCCTTGCCGTCGTAGCAGGGGTAATGCGAACAAATAATAACATTCTTAGCCCTTATGCTATTACCGTTTTCAAGATCAACAACACACTCTTTTCCGGGGTGAAAATCTGTAACACGAGCGTTTTCGTAGATATGGCCTCCTTGCTTTACCGCTTGTTGTGCTAAACCATCTATAAAGCGTTTGGGGTGAAATTGAGCCTGATTATTCATTTTCAAGGCGCATAACACATCTATATCAACTGGTATTTTTTCTTCATAGGAACAATCTATTCCTATTTTCTGATACATTTCAAATTCTTTTTTTAGCTTTTCCACATATTCACTATCGGTTGTAAAAAGGTATGCAGGAAGTCTTTTGAATTGGCAATCTATATTGTATTTTCGCGCAGTTTCATCTATAAAGTCGATTGCTTTACTATTGATTCTATAATAATCCTTGGCTTTCTCTATGCCATAATTTTTTTCAATTCTTGAATATATATATCCATGCTGTGCAGTTGCTTTTCCTGTATTCCTTCCTGACGTACCAAAACCAATACGATTGGCATCTATTAATGAAACGTTTAATCCTGCCTCAGTGAGCAAATACAAGGTTGTAATGCCTGCGATTCCCCCACCAATAATTAAATATTCAGTAGATAAATCCTCATTTAATGCTTCATAGCTATTCCCATCGGAACTCATAAGCCAATATGGATTATTCATATAAACAAATCTCCTTTAAGTAACACTTTTTACAAAATGATTTAAGAAGCTCACCACTTAATCATTTTTCTTATTATGTGATTATTAAAAGAGAACAATTCAATTTTTTTATACTATTTTTTCAAGAAACTAGTCTAGGCATCCTGACAAGCTATTACTCTAAATGCTAGATTTCTATGAGAAAAATTAATTGCACTACAAATAATTAAAGCGAAACCATGCTAGAGCAAGTTGAATAACAATTATAAGTGGAATCCCTATACGAAATGAGGCATGCTTTGTCTTATGTCTGAAGAAAAACATAGCTAAATAAAGGCCAGGTGAGCCCCCTACGATTGCAAGAATAAACAAGGTCTTCTCAGGCACCCGATATCTTTTATGAACAGCAGCGCTTTTATCAAGGCCTGTAATACTAAAGGCTACCCCATTAATAATAAATAGATAAATTAATAATGCATCCATAATACATACACCATTTCTTAACTAAAACATCAAAAAACTAATGTCCAGCTTCCATCTTACATCTAGCATTCAACTTCTTGCAATTAATATTACATAAGTGGTGCAAAAAGTCTTAATAATCCCCTGATAATACGCTTTAATGGTTTAACACTCTTGCATTCCTCAATGGTTATTTGTTTACATTTGTCAAAGGTTTCAATAAAATCATTCTTAATAGCTTTAATTGATTGAGTTTTATAGAGCCATACCCCACATTCAAAATGAAAGTACAGGCTCCTATAATCAAGGTTTATAGAACCCACCACAGCTATCTCGTCATCACTCAAAAAGGCCTTTGAATGCATAAAGCCTGGCAAATACTCATATATCTTGACCCCTGCCTCAATAAGAACCTCATAATAGGATTGTGTCACCCAAAAAACATACCATTTATCGGGAATATGAGGAGTGACAATCCTTATATCTACACCACTTTTTGCTGCAAGCTTCATGATATCAACCATCTCATAATCTAAAATTAAGTAAGGTGTAAAAATATAGACATAGTCCTTGGCTCTACTTATCATATTAATATAGGTGCGTTTCCCTACGGGCTCATTATCTAGTGGACTATCTCCATAGGGTTGAACAAAGCCATCAGTATCATATAATTGCTCACACATATCGCAAGGCTTAAACTTCTCATACTCACCTGTATCCTTAGAAAGATATCCCCACAGCTGCAAAAACATTATTGTCATATTCCATACTGCCTCGCCCTTCACGAGTATAGCAGCATCCTTCCAATGCCCATATTTTTCATAGGCATTTATATATTCATCCGCGAAATTAATACCACCTGTAAAGGCTGTATGCCCATCAATAACTGTTATTTTTCTATGGTCTCGGTTATTCATCTTGATTTCAAGTAAGGGAGTAAAGGGGTTAAAGACATAGCATTTAATGCCCATTTTCCTGAGCTTTTCGTAATACCTATGGGGAAGCTTTGTAAAACAGCCTGCATCGTCATACATTACACGCACATCAACACCATGCCTGGCTTTTTCCTCCAATATGTTTAATACCGTATTCCACATAAGACCCTCCTGAATAATAAAGGTCTCTATGAAAATAAACTCCTTTGCTTTCTTTAGTTCCTCAACAATTTTAATAAAATACGCTTCACCCGATGAAAAATACTGGGTTTCAGTGTTTCTATAAACAGGGAAGTAGGATGCCGCTGATATATATCTAGATTGATTTGCTATATTTTTATCATCATTTTTAATCTCATCAATAATATCTAAATCTTGAACTAATAGCGATAAGACCCTCTGATAAAAAGCCTCTACATTGACTTTGAACCTTTTATTTGCCCCAGTAGTTCTTAATAAAACGTACAGTGTTCCTCCAAATACTGGAAATATCAATATTGGAATAACCCAAGCCAATTTATGGGCCGGATTGGTGCGCTGACTAACTATATAAAACACCACTAAATAACCTAATACTCTAAAGAAGGAGTATATATAAATAAAAGAATTGCTTAACTTAATAATTAGCAATGCAAAGAAGACTATTTGAATTAACATCAAAAAGGCCATAATAGCAGTTCGGCTAAAAAGTGCTTTTAAAAACTTCTTCAAGTTTTTTCTCCCTATTTCATTTCTATTTAATATTTATTATTTACTATTTCTAATTATATCATCTACCTCATTTTAACATGAAAGTTTTATTAGTTTTTGCAAACACTATTTCATGGACATCGATTTAAATGATGCTAATACTTGCGGTAAGGAGGTGATAAAGAAATGTCAAGACCAAAAACGCCTATTGTTCCCTCTAGCCGTGATGCATTAACGAAGTTTAAATTGGAATGTGCCGAAGAAATCGGCCGTCTTCAATTTTGCAAAGAAAACAATGACCACTATAAGGGAGATCTAACTTCTGCCCAAAACGGGCACGAGGGTGGGCCTATTGGCGGTCAAATGGTAAAACGCATGATTGAAAGAGCTGAAAAAAGCATGCAATAAATGCTACACGGTGAAAGGAGTAATATTAATGGAAGACAACAGACAGAAAAACAGAAACAAGAATAATAACGACAACAACAACAATAACAACAATAACAACAACGATAACAGAAATAGGGAAAATTGTAACGAGCAAAGAGAAAACAACAGAGACTAGACCAGCAATTTAAACAGGTTATTTGCTAAAAAGAGAACCGTCCGAAAAGGGCGGTTCTTTTTTGTAAATATTGCTTTAACTTGTCCTATATATTATACTTAAGTGCATATTTATCTATTTTTTGTAAGGGAGAAATGCTCATGCCGAAGAGGAAAAGACGCTTAGGTGACCGTTATGATGGTAGGTTATTAAGGTCCCTTGACCCTTTCTATAAGATTATTCCTTATATTATGAAAACACGCGTAGATGCACAAAACTTTTTTGAAGACAGGATTGAAATAAGTAAAACTGAGAAATTCATTATAAAGAAAAGAAGGGAAACTGGTGAAAAGGTTAGTTTCTTTCATGTAGTTATTGCCGCCATGGTAAGGACTATTGCCCAAAAACCAGCCCTTAACAGATTTGTTGCCGGACAAAGAATTTATGCTCGTAATGAAATTCTAATATCCTTTGCTATGAAGAAGGAATTCCGTGAAGATAGTGCTGAGACAACACTAAAGGTAAGATTTAACCCTACTGATACATTTATGGACGTAGTGAGAAAAGTTAATGAAGCAATAGAAGAAAATAGAGTTCCAGAAGCAAAAAATGACACCGATAAACTTGCAAAGATTATTATGGCCATCCCAGGACAGATAGTAAGATTTGTAGTTTGGCTTTTAAGAAGTCTTGATTATATGGGCTTAATGCCTAAAATAATTAATAAGCTCAGTCCATTTCACACCAGTGTATTTATTACTGATTTAGGTTCGGTCGGGATACAGCCTGTGTACCATCATCTCTATGATTTTGGGACTACAAGTGCATTCATAGCCTTTGGAATCAAAATGAAGGAAAAGGTTATTAACTCCAAAAACGAAATCGAAGACAAAAAATACGTTCGCGTTTGTGTTGTTACTGATGAAAGAATAGCTGATGGTCATTTTTTCGCCAACACTCTTAAACTTTATCGCAAGCTTATAAAAAACCCCGATGCTTTAGACCTACCTCCAGAAGAGCTGCCTGAGGATGTTGATTAAAACCTATCATAATTCCTACTTCATGAAACCATAGCCTCATGGGCAAAGTCCTCTTATTAAAGGCGCCATGAGGTTAGACTTAAAAATCATCCTATATGTTTACCCTTTTCCAAAAGGTCGGCGCAAATAGTATCATTAAGGGATATATTTCAAGCCTTCCAAATAGCATTGTAAACGACAAAACAATCTTACTAAGAGCTGAATAATCTGCAAAGCTACCTGTAGGCCCCACTCTTCCGAGTCCGGGGCCAATATTATTTATTGTTGCTACTACAGATGTAAAGTTTGATACTAAATCAAAACCATCCAATGAAATAAGCAAGAGTGAACATGTAAAAATAACTATATAAACAGAGAAATAGTTTTTTACTCCTGAAACCACATTATCATCAACGCTCTTCCCATTATATTTTATTGTGTAAACCGACCTTGGGTGTATTGCTTTTCTAATCTCATGTTTTATGGTTTTAAAAAGGAGGAGAAAGCGAATACACTTAATTCCACCCGCCGTAGAGCCCGCGCTTGCGCCTATAAACATAAGCAATACTAAAATGGACTTACTAAATGATGGCCATAGATCAAAATTAGTAGACGAAAACCCTGTTGTTGTAATGATTGTACTTACTTGGAACGAGGCTTGTCTTAAGCTCTCTCCTATAGTGTTAAAAATTGGTCCACACAAATTCCAGGTTATGAGGATAATTGCCGCTATCACCGTAAAGAAGTAAAAGCGGAGCTCCTCGTCCTTTAAGACATTTTTTATATCACCCTTCAAAGTTTGATAATATAGAGTAAAGTTTACCCCAAACAAGAACATAGCTACCGCAATAATAATTTCATAGTAAAGATTATTGTACGCTCCCACGCTCAAATTTCTATTAGAAAAGCCACCTGTACCTGCAGTTGAAAACGCATGTACTAAAGTGTCATAAAGGGGCATTCCACCTATTAAAAGAAAAGCAGCCATTGTAAGGGATAGCCCAATATACATGAGATAAAGTATTTTTGAACTCTTCCCTATTCTTGGAACAAGCTTACCAGGATCAGGTCCCGGACTCTCTGCTTTCATAATATGAACAGTATTTGCACCCGCTGCGGGCATAACTGCTAACATCATGACTAGAACACCCATTCCTCCAACCCAGTTAGTGAAGCTTCTCCAAAACAGAATGCCCTTGGGTAAGCTTTCGACCTCTCGAAGAATGGAAGAGCCTGTTGTAGTAAAACCCGATACTGTTTCAAAAAAAGCATCTACGTATGATGGTATAGCCCCACTTATAACAAAGGGGAAGGCTCCAAAAGCAGATACTAATATCCATCCTAATGATACTATTGCAAAACCATCCCTGGCATAGAAGTTCTTGTTTTTAACAGAAATTCGGCTCATTACAACCCCTAAGAGTGCAAGCATGATTATGGTTATTAAAAAAGCCATGTTATCGCCCTGCTTATATATTATAGACACCACCATGGATGGTAGCATGCAGGCAGACTCAACCATGAATACATACCCCAATATCTTAAGTACCATTCTATAATTCATTTTAATCCCTCACAGATATGATGACCTTATTGAAGTCATGGATTTGCTTCTCCACTGCAACGACGATGACATTGTCACCTTGCTTAATAACATCATCGCCGTGAGGAATAATTATCTCATTTCTCCTTGCAATAGCACCGATTATTACTCCGTCGGCAAGCTTAAGCTTTTTAAGTGGTATGTTCAGGAATTTGGTGGATCGATTTGCTGTAAACTCTAATAGCTCAGCATTTTCATCCACTATTTTATATACTGTTTCTGCTGGATTTCCCATAGCATTACTAAGCCCACGAACATACCTTAATATATAATTAGTGGTTATTAAATTAGGATTGAGAATGCTATCTACACCCATGTCGTGAAATATAGAAGGATAATCAATTCTAGTAATTTTAGCTATCACCTTTTTAACTCCACTTTGCTTTGCTATCATGGCCGAGATTAGATTTTCCTCATCGCGACCAGTTAGGGAAATGAATGCATCCATATCACTAAGATTCTCTGAATCAAGAAGTGCCTTATCAGTGCCTTCACCATTTATTATTAATGTATCAGGTAGTAATTCGGCTAATTCTATACAGCGTTCGTTGTCTATTTCAATTATCTTTGCCTTCATATCGTAAAGCTTAAGTGCCGCGGCTAGGTAATAGGCTATTCTGCCGCCCCCAACTGCCATGACGGTTTTTATTTTTTGTGTATATTTCCCCATTCGTTTTGAAAATTCGAATACATCACTAGGTTTTCCAACAATATTGAGGTCATCGCCTACAGTTATTTGGTAATCACCATTTGGTATAATAATTTCGTTTCCTCTTTTAACAACTCCAATAAGAATGTTTCTCATAACCTTATCAGGCAGGTCCTTTAGAGGTATTCCAATAAGGGACATGTCTTCGGTTGCTTTTATTTCAACAAATTCTATTCGTCCTTTAGCAAAATGTTCAACATCAGTAGCAGACGGGAATCTCAATAATCTAGCGATTTCACGGGCAGCTGCTTGCTCGGGATTTATTACCAGGTCAAGGCCTAAATCCTCTTTCAAAACTGAAAGCTCATCTGCATATTCCGGATCTCTAATACGAGCTATGGTATGATCGGCCCCTAGCTTTCTACCTGTCAACGCACAGACCATATTCATCTCATCACTGGAAGTTGCTGCTATTAACAAGTCTGCATCTTTTACTCCAGCGTTTAGAAGAACTTTTGTGCTTACACCATTTCCTTTTATACACATTACATCTAGAGCTTCGTCGGCTTTCCTTAATGCTTTGGGGTCTTTGTCAATAATGGTTACGTCATGGTTCTCTTTTGACAAATGCTCTGCTAAGCTGAATCCTACTTTACCATCACCAATTATGATAATTTTCATTTTCAACCTTCTTTTCTATAACAAGTATTCCACGTTCGTATTTGTTACCATCTTAATTATTTAAATTATAGTTGTCAATAGCAGATGTCAATAGGGGGGATAGGTTAAGTAATTTCATCTATGTTATTTCGAGAGTCTTGCTGCTTCGGAAAAGATAAATAAATCTTTCTTTAACCTTCTTACCGGTTATATTCTCCAAAGCCCTCTTATAATAATCCATTTGAAGCTTATATCTTTTTAGTATTATATCTTCTTTTCCATCTGAAACATTGTCTGTCTTATAATCTACCAAAATCAATTCACTATTCTCCTCAAAGTAACAATCTATTACCCCTTGAAGGAGTACAGTCTCCCCTTGTAGATTATCTTCTTTTTTATCCTTAATAATCTCTTCAACAGGTATTTGCATGTTAAATGGTATTTCCCTGTTCAATTTATCAGCCTTAAGCATCCTAATTCCAAGCTGCGAATTTAGTAAGCCATTAATCATGCTTATGTCCACATTATCTGCCTGAGTCTTCGATAGCAAATCCTTACTAACCATATTATTGATATGTTTTTCAATAACACTGCTATAATCTAGCTTGTTTTGTGTTCCTATATCTGAATGCACTGTAATTGTTCTAAGCACTGAAAAGTCCAATGACTGCATGACAAAGTGAATAATAGTACCCTTTTGTGAAGATGTAAGACCTTTCTTTTCTTCTAAGAATAAGGGCTTTTTAATGCTCGGGGTTAAAAACCCGGGTATAAATATGTCCTCTTCTTGAGATTGAACACTAAACCTACGTTTTAGTTCGGTTACAGATACCTTAGCAGGGATCTTTGAGGCTGCTAAATACTTATATTCCCAGGCAAGTCTTCGATCAATCTCAGCTTCTAGCTTGGTTTTTCTTTCATCCTTAACGACACTATTAACCCCATCATTAATTTCACGGTTGAATTCATCTAAACTATCATCCTTGTTTTCTCTCTTATTGGTGTCGTCACCACAATCTGCACTCAAACTGTCAAGCCAATTAATAAAATCATAGTCTTGAATTTCTCTTTCTTCTTTATTTATACGAACATTATTACTATTCCACAAGTCCACATGCCAAACAGATTCATCCTCAATTAATGCTCCGTTAAATCCGCTTTTCGTTTCATTAAGTGTTCTTAAACCATCAGAATTTTTATGTCTTAAAACAGCTGGACAAATCCAATCTAAAAATGTTCTTCCTTTTAAGACCTCATAATCAGGTATTTTCTCTTCTTTACTTCCAGCTGCCATGCTCCATTTTTTTAAAGATTTCTGCGCATCATTTACCGCCCCTGTAATAATAAGCTTTTCTCTTGCACGGGTAAGAGCAACGTACAAAATGCGCATCTCTTCTGACAATGTTTCTGTTGTAGTCTTTTCTTTGAGTGCTTCCTTTGCTGCTGTTGACCAAGAAAGCCTTTTTTCAAGATCTACTACATCAGGACCAAAGCCCAAATCCTGATGTAGAAGTATACTTTTGTTCGTATCCTGCAGATTAAACCTTTTACCACAACCTGAAAGAAAAACTATGGGGAATTCTAAGCCCTTACTCTTGTGAATACTCATAATTCTTACCACATTATCATTTTCGCTTAGAATCTTGGCGCTTCCCATATCACTTTTACTAGTTTTAAGCCTGTCTATGAATGTAATAAAATTAAACAGTCCTTTATAGCTTGTTTCCTCAAACTGTTTTGCCCTGTCAAATAAAATCCTTAGATTTGCTTGACGCTGCTCTCCTGCCGGCATAGCCCCCACAGTCATATAATAGCCCGTCTCGTCATAAAGCATATTAATAAGTTGGTCTATGGGTAAATATCGAGAAGTATCTCTCCATCTAGCAAGACTATGCAAAAACTGCTCTGCCTTTTGATTTCCTGACTCGGCTTGCTTTTCTATACCATAGAATAGATTGTTTCCTCTATTTATAAGCCTTATATCAGTTAGTTCATCTGTAGTGAACGAAAAGATGGGTGAGCGCAATACTGATAGAAGAGGGATGTCCTGAAGGGGATTGTCAATAATCTGTAAAAGAGAGAGCATAACCTCTATCTCAACGGTTTTGAAAAAGCCCTCCCCGGCATCTGCAAATACGGGGATGCCACTTAATGCAAGCTCCTCCGAAAAGACATCTGACCAATTTTTTGTGGTTCTTAATAGTATTACTATATCCCTGTAGTCAGCTCTACGATACTCTTTTCTCTCCTTATCGTAAATCGAATACACTTTCCCATCTTCATCAGGATTTAAAAGCGTTATAATTCTTTGGGCGAGCATACGAGCTTCACTTTGAATTTTATCAAGAATTTCTTCATCTATTTCAGAATTGCTTTCATCCCCTGCGTTCTCTATATTTTCCGTATCTACTAAATCCTTTTTACCTGAATCTTTCATCTCCATAAGAAGGATTTCTGTACTACCAGCACAAATGGCGTTATCAGCCATATTCTCATCGTAGTTTGCTCCTGGATTTAGCTCCTCCTTTTTGGTATAGTCAAGCTCACCTGCATTAAAAGACATAATCTGCCTAAACAAATAGTTTACTGCATCGATTACAGTTTTACGGCTACGAAAGTTCTTAAACAAGAGAATCTTCGTGAACAGTGCGTCAGGTTGATCTGAATATGTATTATATTTTTCCATGAAAAGCTCGGGCCTAGCCTGCCTAAACTTATATATACTCTGCTTAACATCGCCTACCATAAATATATTAGGCTTATTCTCATCTACTCTGGATACCATATTAATAATTATTTCCTGAACTAGATTGCTATCCTGATACTCATCTACCATAATTTCATGGAACTTTTCTCTATAGGCCAAGGCGGTGTCTGAGGGTTTAATGGACCCGTCTTCAGTTCTTTGAGTTAATATCTCAACGCAATAATGCTCCAAGTCATTAAAATCCATTACTGATTTCTTCTTTTTCTTTTCTAAATAAAGCGTAGATAGGCCACTAGCTAATTCCGAAAGGCATTTCATTTGAGGGTAAAGTTCTCTAACATCTCTTAACAGCTCCTCTGAGTTATTTGATATTGTATTATTCTTGAGCTTTTTAATCCGCTCTTTAACATCATTTCTTATTGCCTTTACCTCTTCTTGCTTATCCTTGTCAGCATCCCTTGATGCACTTTTTAAACGAGCAAATTCATTGTTGCTTAGGCTTTCACAAAGCATATTCCATTTATTGTCTGAGATTTCATTCTTAATTATGCTCAAATGGTCCATTATATTAGCTAAATCCTCTTGATATATTGGAAGATAGTTTTCTAGTCCCTTTGCATTCTTGATTATCTCAACTGATCTTTCCAACATGTCTTTCATACCAGTTAGCTCAATTTCTGCATTATTTAATAATACCTTCCCCCAAATGGTATCTCCAAAGTCGTTTATTCCTTCTGCCTTTAAAATTTCCGTGTTTTGATTTAGCCACTCTTCTGGCCAAGGGCTGCTTTGAATAAATGTATACAGCTCTAAAACCATGTCCATCAAGCGTTGGTCATCCCTATTTCCACCATAGCTTTCTAAAAGCCGCATAAATTCTTCATTGCTTTCTTTTTCATATTGAGCTTCAAACAAATCATTTAATGCCTCAAGTTTCATGAGCGTACTTTCTGTTTCATCTGCAATTCTGAAATTGGGGTCTATATCGATAACATGAAAATTTGCTTTTATAACATCCTTACAAAATGAGTGTATTGTGGTTATGCTCGCCTTTCCTAATAGTGCCATCTGCCTATGAATTAGCCGTGACTCCGGATTTTCATCTAATACCTTCGAAACAGCTTGTGAAATCTTTTCCCGCATTTCTGACGCGGCTGCATTTGTAAATGTCATTATTAAAAGCCTGTCAATATCAATAGGATTCTTTTCATCAGTTATTTTCCTTATGATACGTTCAACTAAAACTGCTGTTTTACCGGCTCCTGCTGCTGCAGCTACCAATAGATTGCAATCCTTAGCTGTTATGGCGTCTAATTGTTCATTGGTCCACTTCACACTACTCATGATTCTCTTCCCCCAACCTTCCCCATACCTCCTGGTTGCTCTTATCATGTAGAAGTTTATATGAGTTTTCTTTTCTGTTAGTATCGAATTGGCAAACCGAATGAAAGCTACAATATGTGCATGCGTTTATATTCTTTTTCTTATAGGGCTTAATATCCACATTTCCGCTTGCTATCTCAGAGCCTATTTCCTTTAGTAAGCCTCTAATATGTTTTCTCAAGAGCTTGAATTGTTTTTCAGTGGCTCCAGATGTATAGGCGCCAATATCACCGCTTTTATTGATTGATGCCGGTATTATTTTTGATGAGCCATCAATAGTATTATCCATAGCCTTAATTACCTTTACATCGGCCATTAGTAGACCCTTCATTTTAAGGCCTTTCATTATGGCATCCTCTACCTGTTCAGGGGTAAGACTCCTATTATCCTTTATTAATGGATCATCCACTTTAAAATACAGCATTCCACCCGGTAACACAGTACCCTCGCCCTTTTGCTGCTCACTTTCCCAGATGGCATCCATATATGTTATTAGCTGAATTTGAAGACCATAATAAACATCTGATAGTTTAAAGTCCTTGCTCCCTGATTTGTAATCTATAATGCTAAGATATGTCTTATCCTCTGTTTTGAATGAATCTACTCTATCAATTCTGCCTTGCAATTCAATTTTATTATTCTCGTCTAACTGCAATATAATTGGAGGATATTTTTCATCCTTCCCAAACCCTACCTCATAGTCAACGGGGTTAAAGTTGCTTGCTCGAATATGCTGTGCAATGAGCCAGACAGCTCTTGTAACAACTCGTTTAAGTCTTATAGCAAGCATTGTATATCGTCTAGAAGAAGCTATTCCCGTCCCACGCATGCTAGCGAGCAGGTCATCGACTATTTTGGATACCTGCTTTTTGCACCATTCCTTGTCAAAGCTTCTCCAGGTCACTTCCCCACGTAATACACTTTTCGAAAACTCTTCTATTATCGCATGCATAAATGTCCCTGTGTCGGGTGCACCCATACGATAAATTTTCCTCTCCTTTGCCCCAAGGCCATATTGAATATAAAATGCGTAAGGACAAGAAGTGAATTTTTCGAGCCTCGAAACGCTAGACTTTATTGGGTCTCCATATAACAGGCCAATCTTTTCCTTGTTAATTTTTTCGGCCTCATTCTTATGTACAAATGCCTTTTTAGCCCTTTCACAATGCTCTTGCCACTTATCTTGACAATAAAACCAACGATAAACATCTTCCCATATAGGATTGAATATATTTTTGTCCATCCTCTGTCTAAAGGCATTTATCACTTTATTAAATGAGGGTTTTTTAGCTGAAATAAGCTCCATGTCAAACTCTTTTTCATCGGATATTATTACATTATTGTCTGCCTTAATTACAGGGAAAAGCTTCATTAAACGTGGCACTATCATGGACGGTCGCATAGTTTTTCCTTCATTATTGCCAATATGCCAGCTAATTCTTAAGTATTCACTAGCAATGGTAAGGCTTTGATAAACGAGATATTGCTCATCAAATGCTTGAGCCTGCGTATCTCCAGCCAACTCGATTCCCATATCTTTTAGAGCGTTTCGATCTTGATCTGATAAAACTCCTTCTGAAACAGCTGTAGATGGGAAAACTCCATCATTTACTCCTAATATGTATAATGCCTTTATTTCATGGCTCTTAGAGCGGTCTATACTACCTACCAAAACCTGGTCTAATGCTGCTGGGATTGTGCCTATTTGATACTCTTTTAAACCTATCTTGAGTATATTGCTAAAACGCTCTAACCCGAATGTTTCATCGGCCATTACTTCAACTATTTGATCAAGGACATCCATTGTTATGTCCCAGACCTGAGCGTATTGGTCGGCTAGGCTAAGCATGCCTCGTTCTCTAAATTGATCAACACTTTCGTTTATTACTTCTGGAATTTTTAAACCAAGTAATAGATTGTATAGATTAGTGCAATAATCGATGGCTGATTTTTTGCCCTTAGTATTTTCTCTAAACTTTACCAAAGGCTCAACAACAGTTTTACGCGTAGTATTTACCATGGTAAGCAATTGCTCATCTCTTTCTGATTTTCTATCAGTAGGAATGAGGCTTGTGCTCATGTTCCAATCTTCTTCCCTAGTCCATTGGCTTCCTCTTATCCCACAGGCTAATACATAGTTTTCAAGTATATCAATATGCTCCTCGCTAATACCTATTAAGCCTGTTTTTAGATAGCGGAAAACTGATTCATAGGACCAGTTCTCAATAAATATATCCATGGCAGACGTGATAAGCCGCACTAGAGGGTGGTTATTAATATCTACCTTTTTATCTATATAATAAGGGATTTCATATTGTGTGAAGATGACCTCAATGAGCTGATCATAATCAGCAAGATTCCTCATAACTACTGCAATATCACGATAGCGCATATCATGATCTCGGCACAATCTTCTAATGTCTGCAGCTGCTGCTTCTATTTCAGAATGTATATTCATTGCAGAATAAAGTGAAATATCCTTTGTCTTGGTAGGATATTCCTCATGAGGATAGCTATAATAGTTTTTTTCTAAATGGGCAAGCTCTGCACTTTGCTGAAATCTAATGGGCGGGTTATTCATTATTACAGGCTCTTGTATTGTTATTTTATTTTCATCAGCAATTTGAATTAGCCTTCTGTACGCATTTTTAACGGGGGCAAACACATCGGTGTCAAGTATTCTCCTGCCACTATCGAGTTGGTCAGCACATAAGCAGATAGTAACCCTTTTAGCCTTGACCATAAGCTGGCTAATCATAGCATATTCCTGGGGTGTAAAATTAACAAAGCCATCAATCCAAATCTCTGCATCTTGATATAAGGACGATTCTACAAGCTTCTTTGCAGCCATTGTAAGATCGTCATCAGAATCTCTATATCGTTTATCTAAAGTCGTATCAAACTCTTTATATATAATACTAAGCTCAGCAAGCTTTTCTTTTAACGGCTTATCGTTTGGGATTTTGTCTGTGGCCTCTAAAAGCATCTGTGGGGTAACCCCATAGCGTTTGAACTCAGTTATTAATGTAGATAGTGTATCCACAAAGCCCTCTTTTTGGGCCGTTTTTAAAAAAACCTTGAACTTGCCCTTCATTTTATCTAAAATCCGGTATATAATCATTGCCTTTCCCGAAGGGTGAATATGTGGGTAAGTTATGCCCCCCAACTCATTAAAAATCCTGTAGGCCATCCTCTGAAAGCTAAGAACCTCTGCTTCTAAAATGCCTCCTGTGCCCACTTCTGAAACGAGTTTTTTTTCAGCCTGAAACGAAAATTGCTCAGGTACAAGAAGAACAAGCGCATTATGGGGCTTATGTTTATCTGACATCCCTTGCCCAAGCCTTGACTTTATTTCATTTAAGACGAAGCTGGTCTTACCACTTCCCGCACGGCCATATATTATTTGTAAGCTCATTAAAACCTCCGGAACATATCACTAAGTTTAGCGGACTAGTTAATAATAAAATTATATCATACCAATAAGGTTACTCGCTCAATAACGGGATTCACTTTCCGATATCCGAACCATTCTCCAAGAGTAAATCACTCTGTTCCTTAATTTTTAGATTGTCAAAGTATTTGTTTTCCAGGGGAATCCAAAGATTTATAAAGCGATTATGCAAATGGGGACCGGATCTTTCTAAGATTCTTCTGCTTTGTTCTTCCTTATCTACGCTTAAGAAGATTTTTAGGTCATATATATCAATTATTGTAGGGTGCATACTGTAAACCCCTTCAACTATATTGATTCTCTTAGGGCTCACAGTAATGGTTTCATCAAAAGAACATGTCTGGCAATTATATATCCTATATTTAAAATTCTGGCGGCTTTTCAATCCGTTTACTGCTTCTTCATAAAACCTTCTATAATCAACATTACCACCTATCTCATTTAGCCTTTTTGGGGTCTTTAATCCAGGAGTAAGGAAAAAGTGGTCCATGTGAAATATATTGCTATCATAAAGCTGGCTTAACTTTTGGGCTAATGTGCTTTTCCCCGCTCCGCTATTTCCATCTATAGCAATAATAATTAAATCCTTTTCAAGTAATAGATTTTCAATCCTACTTTGCATTTGGACTATTAGATTGTGATTATCATCTTTCATTATAAATTATTTTCCTTATTATTATTTAAGGGCAATTGTAATGACATTACCCGTTAACATAACTAATCATCAACAAAACCTGACTTGCACGTAGCTTAGACATCCTGTGAACTACTACGGGAGGCAAATAACTGAAGCTCGTTCTACACAAATCGTTATACTAATAAAATACCATTTGGGCACTACTTTATCCAGCCTATTTAATTAGCGTTCACTCAGCTAAGACAAAAAATATATACACTCGATAATTATTGGATTTCTTTTCCCGCCTGTTGTAATACCAAGATAAAACCTATAAAATATAATTAATAAACTATTATTGGGGGATGATTATGGAGTATAGAGAGTTTGGAAAGATAAATTTAAAACCATCAGTACTTGGCTTTGGGACCATGCGTCTACCTGTTGTAAACGACAAATATGGTCAAATTGATTTTGAAGAAGCGAAAAAAATACTACGCTATGCAATAGATAATGGCGTTAATTATGTTGACACTGCCTGGAGCTATCACGAAGAGAGCTCTGAGAAATTTGTAGGAGAAGCCTTAAAAGATGGATACCGAGAAAAGGTTATGCTGGCCACCAAAAATCCTACTTGGCTAATAAAAGAGCAAGAAGACTGGGATAAGTTTCTTGACCAACAGCTTATCAAGCTTCAAACCGATTATATTGATTTTTATCTTCAGCATACTTTAGATAAAGGCGGTTGGGAAAAATTCAAGAAGTTCAATTTATGGGAAAAGGCAATGAAGGCGAAGAAAGCCGGTAAGATTAAATACATAGGCTTTAGCTTTCACGACTCCTATGACGTTTTCGAAGATATTATTGACTCCTATGACTGGGATTTTTGCCAGATACAACTAAACTATTTGGACACTGATTATCAGGCAGGGATTAAAGGCCTAGAAAAAGCTGCCGCGAAAAATATCGGTGTTGTAATAATGGAGCCTTTAAGAGGTGGACGTTTAGCAACGGGGCTTCCCGAGGATATCCTTAAGAAAATGGAAGAATATAAAGTTAAGCGCAATCCTGTGAACTGGGCTCTGCGCTGGTTAGCAAACAGACCTGAGGTGTCGCTTATTTTATCGGGTATGAGCTCATTTGAACAGGTAGAGGAAAACATTAGGCTTTGTAGCTCACCTGAAATGGCTGCTAACAAGATGAATGCCGAGGAGTTAAGCTTTATCAATGAGCTTGCCACAGAATGGAAAGCAAGAAAGCAAATAGGCTGTACCGGTTGTAATTATTGCATGCCATGCCCTAATGGTGTGTTTATTCCCGACAACCTTGCCTTGTATAATCTATTTCATTCAACCGATGCCAATGCCCATAGTAATGCTCGCAACGGATACAAAGAGCTGTCTGAAGATGGCAAGGGCGCTCTTAGTTGCATAGAATGTGGTTTATGCGAAGATGCATGCCCCCAACATTTACCTATAATTGAAACTCTAGGTATTTTACATGACGAACTAAAACGTTAATCACAGGGACGGTTCTTCATTTCTGATTTTAATGAACGTTTAGGTGATATCGCCAGCGGTTCCATTAAAGCCTAAGAAGCAGAAGTGTCAATTTTGCACTCTTCTACTTCTTAGGCTTTTTACACTTAGAGCCGTGAGCGATACCTATAAGTTCTCATCCTTTAGTGCATCTATAGGGTTATCCTTTTTAATTTTTTGCATGGCATAAATCATTGTTGCAAATACCACTGCGAAGACACTACCAACCGCAATAACTATGCTGTACCATGGGATGAAAAATTTAATCTCAAGTCCACCTAATATGCCATTGTAAATAAGATAGGTAACAAGTATTGAAACGGGAATACCGTAGGCTAATGCCTTTATGCCGTAGAGAAGACATTCGTAATTCATCATCCCGTTAAACATTTTTTGAGTCATTCCTATGGACTTAAGCATTGCAAATTCACGCCGACGAAGTCCAATATTAGTAGAAATAGTATTAAATACATTGGCCGCTGCTATGAGGGATATTAATACTATAAAGCCATATGAAAATATATTAATAATTGTTCTTATGGCCTTGTCGGAATCGGACATTTCTGCATAATCGAATAACTGCGTTGTTGGTTCACCCATTCGTTCAAGGGCTTCATACATTTTTTCATAGGTAACCTTGTGCTTCTGTGCTGTAAAATACATAGATACAGAAGTTTCAGAGTATTTATCGCCCAACACATTTTCTATAGCGCTAAAGGGGTATATCAGTGTTATTTGCTGTCCGTTATTGATATCCTTTCCCATGGGTAATTCGGTCGAAAATGCAGACACTGGAATGCTTAGATTCATTTCGGCTTGTTCTTCAGGAATTCTAATAATATTATTATTATCATTCGTAAACTCATAGTAGATTTCTTGGTTTTCATCTTTATCTACCTTTGACAAATAATAACCTTCTACGCGATCTACATATGTTACATCTATTGTTTTTTTGCTTCTGTCAAGCTGCTCAAATGTATAATATCTTCCGTCATTGGGATTGTAAATTCTAGCATAATCATTTATTATAGCCGGCAATTCTTCATTATTAAATATGATTTCTCCATCAAGAGAATTAGCTTCTAAATATGATTGATAGGCCTCATCATCAATAAAAAAGTATTCTATGCTAAAGTTTTGGTGCTCGCTTTGATCAGAAGTATCGGTATTACCCTTGTTTGAAAGGTAGTCTTTATATTCTTGCCCTATATTAGTTGTAGCAATTTCGCTAAAGTAAGGATAATATCTAAAAGAATAACTGCTGCCTGTTACACCATCAATATTTTTAAGAACATTATAAACATCCTCCATTGAAGCTTTTTCACTAATAGAAGGGTTATAAGGATAGATAATATCATAGTTTACATCATCAATTAAAGTCGTTGTAGCCTTTGAAAGATAAGCCGAGAAGCTAGAAGCAGAGATAAATAGTACGATACTTAAAAACAAAGATACTACCGTGGCTCTATATTTCTTTTTGCTCCTCTTAAAATTCTTTTTTGCAATCATTCCCTCTACGCCAAACAGCTTATATGATAGCTTAGATGTTTTTAACTTTTTAGGCTTAACATTTATATCCTGGGACAATCTTATGGCATCAATGGCAGATACTTTAAAGGCTCGCCTTGCTGGGATATATGCAGAAATTAACACGGTTGCAATTCCCACTATAGCTGCTATAACTATGGCTTCATATGATGCAAATAAGATAAGCTCAGTTCGTATACGCCCTTGAAAAAGTGTGGAAAATATCCCTTGGACAAACTTAAATGTTACCCCCATCCCAAACACACCTGCTAAAATTCCCAAAGGAACCCCAATAATGCTTAATAAAAATGCTTCAAAAAGTACACTTCTACTCATCTGACGTCTTGTAGCACCGATTGAGGATAATAGCCCAAACTGTTTTGTTCTCTCGCTGACAGAAATAGAAAACGCATTATATATCAAGGATATAGAGCCAAACATTATTATACCCATTAATACTGCCGAAAGGCTATAAAGCACTGAGTTAAAGGCTTCTTGATTTGAATTTCCGGTATAGCGCATCAAGTTATGGTTGATTCTACTGCCTTCATCCGGAAAGGTTGTATCCATGAATGTATAGATATCCTTAGAATTATGAAGCTTGATATACGCATCATAGCTGTATTTATCCGATTCATCAGCCATTGTTAGCGCGGTATATCCCGGCGCCTGAAAGTTTTCAATGCTAGACCTCTCATAGAATCCAACTACCTTATATGTTCGTTCTTCTTTAATAGCAAGTTCCTCTTTTTCGCCATCATCCTCATGTAAAAAAGGGGTGTTTTGATCTAATACGTAGTCCCCTGATACTCTTTGTCCTATTTGCATCGAAATAGTATCATTTATAAAGTACTCCACGCCTGCATTGGACTTTAAATGATCCGGTATTATTATCTCAGAAGAATTCTCTGGTAACCTTCCTTCAAGGACATACACTGGCATTTCTTTGGTGAAGACTTCATCCATTCCTCCAATAAAGATATAAGGCTTATACTCATTTTTAGAATCCGCTAATGGAGTATATCCAATATTCTGAAGGCTGGATATTTGGCTAACCTGAGAATTGTTTTCAACTTCCATAAGCTTTTCGAGGGATATGTCAAAGCCCGCGCCATACCAATCTCCCGACCCTTCAATCTCCATATTAATTAAAAAATTCTGTAAGGTTGATACACCCGTCGTTACGGCAGTGAGCATTGCTGCAGATAGAATTATCCCAATAATGGTTACAAGGGTTCTAACCTTGTTTTTTCTCAAGGTTTTCAATGTTAGCTTATTTACAATATTCATTTTCTGATCACCTCATCACGGATGATTTTGCCATCCTCTAAGGCCATGATTCTATCAGCCTGAAGAGCAATATTTTCATCATGAGTAATGATTATCAATGTCTGCCCATATTTTTGATTAGATATCTTTAATAGCTCCACGATTTCCTGTGAGTTTTTTGAATCGAGGTTTCCGGTAGGTTCATCGGCAAGAACTACTGCAGGAGCATTCATTAGAGCCCTGCCAATTGAAACACGTTGCTGTTGGCCGCCCGAAAGCTGATTTGGAAGATGGTTTTCTCTTCCCTTTAAATCTAGTGTTGTGATAAGCTCCTCAAGCCTTTCTTCATTGACCTCTCTTCCATCTAAGAGGACTGGAAGAGTAATGTTTTCCGTAACATTTAGAACAGGAATCAGATTGTAAAATTGATATATGAGTCCCACCTGCCTACGTCTGAAGATGGCAAGCTGTTCATCGTTCTGGGCATATACATCCTGATCATCCATGAATACCTTGCCACTTGTCGGCTTATCAACGCCACCTATTATATGCAAAAGTGTAGATTTCCCTGAACCTGAAGGCCCAATTATGGCCAGGAACTCGCCCTTTTTAACTGAAAACGAAACATCGTTGAGCGCCCTTACTTCATTTGCATCCTTACCATATATTTTTGATAGATTTTCAATTCTAAGTATCTCCATGTTTTAATTTCCTCCGACTATAGTATTGGATTATATGAAATATTATATAGGATAAGGGTGACATAAAAGTGACTTAAAAATAACAAAAGTGTCACTTGGAAACACTACACACATCTTCGCTAGTGTTAATTACCACGCCAACTTATTGCTGGCTGGTTTCTATAACTTCTTTATAGAATCGTATTGTAAATTTTGCGCCGCCATCAGGAGCATTTTCTGCCTTTATGGTACCGTTTTGACTTACTATAATTGTTCTGGCTAGAGCAAGTCCTATTCCAAAGCCTTGATTGTCAGAATTCTTACCTTTATAAAACCGTCCAAACAAATGAGGTAAATCCTCCTTATCAATACCAGGGCCATTATCGGTAATAGTTATTTCGGTATAAAGGGCATTTTCAAATGCAACAATTGTTATTTCACTGCCTTTTTGTGTGTTCTCCATACAATTTTTCAATATGTTTTCCACAGCCTCAACAGTCCAAGAAAAGTCTCCCACGATAGGTTCTTCACCTGAAATTTGAGTAAAGATTTCCTGTTCCCTAAGCTCTAAAGAAATTGCAATTGGCTCGATGGCCTTCTTGATTAAATCAGATATCATTATCTTTTCCTTTTTAAGCTTAACTGTGCCGGTATCAAGTTTAGAAATTTTCAAGAGAGTCGTGATAAGCCACTCTATTCGCCCTAAAAGGATTTTCAAATCACTAAACAGCTCATGCTTTCTATCTTCAGATAATCCGGGCTTTGACAAAAGAGATACAATAATATTTATTGATGTTAGAGGTGTTCTTATTTGATGGGAAATATCAGCTATAGAATTGGCTAGATATACTTTATCCTGTTTTAACGCCCAAGCCTGCTCTCTATGCTGAACGGTGAGCTTTAATAATTCACTATGTAGAATGGACAACTCCCCTTCGGAGTATTCGTCCAAATCAAAGGATTCCTTTCCATGAAGAATCTTATCAATTTCATCGCCTAATCTAGCTATCTTATTATATCTTTTATAAGTGATGAAAAAGTGCAAGAAAGAAAATAACATGGATACCAACAACACCGTAATTCCAATATCAATACTAAACATAAAGCCTATTATACTCAATAAAACTAGTAAAAGTGCGTTGAAAAAGAGATTTTTTTTAATCTCCGGATTTCTAAAAAAGTTCATTTAATCACCGACCTTATATCCCAGACCACGAACAGTCTTTATAAAGCTCGGGTTTTGCGGGTTATCCTCAATTTTATCTCTGAGCCTTTTTACGTAAACAGTCAAGGTATTATCATTAACAAATTCGCCAGCGATATTGTAAATCTCGTCGATAAGCCTATCTCTGGATAATATAGTTCCTTTATTATTTAGAAAAACCAATAGCAGCCTATATTCAAGCGCGGATAGAAATATTTCGAATCCGTTCTTCAAAACTATGCCTCTGTCGGTATCTACCCTGATACTATCGTGTTCAAGAAAATCATTTGACTTATTACCGCGTCTTAATACACTTTTTATTCTAGACAAAAGCTCCCTTGGCCTAAAAGGCTTGCTTATGTAGTCATCAGCACCCATATCAAGCCCTGTTATAACGCTATACTCATCTGCAGAAGCAGTTAAAAATATTACTGGAGTATCAGTAATGGCCCTAGCAGCAGCACAAACAGCAAATCCGTTTCCATCCTTTAAAGATATATCCACTAAGAGCAAATCATATTTGTTTTTCTCTATTTTTTCTATAGCCCGAGCCTGTCCATTTGCTGAATCAATCTCAAAGCCCTCACCAGTTAAATACTCTGTAAGGTTGTTTATAATGCCCTTATCATCTTCAACAAGTAGAATTTTTGACATGCCAGACTCCCTTCGGATAATAGAAGATTTATGAGCTTAATTATATCATAATTTTATGCTAAGCAATCTCTCAATGGGCTGTCTTCGAAAGCTGTCTTTTTTGAAGTCCGAGCTATTTTGTGATAACCCTTAACTGCTATAACAGAGAAGTCTAGTATGTGGTCTGCTCTGAAGTCCGATTTGCTTTGTGATAACCCTTAACACTTTGATTAAATTAGTAATTTCTCAATTTCCTTTATAATTGTTTCAAAGCTCTCATCTTTTTTTAGCTCAATTTGCAATTCCTCGCAGCGTTCCTTAATTTTTTTATCCCTTATGACACTTTGGCTTGTAGCATATAGCTCTTTGCCACTGCTTGGAAAAGGCCGCACTTTTTTGCCAATCCCCAGCTCTA
>CAYMAE010000004.1:0-4574 GCA_964388375.1 uncultured Ruminiclostridium sp. | reverse complement strand
AGCTCTTTGCCACTGCTTGGAAAAGGCCGCACTTTTTTGCCAATCCCCAGCTCTACTACGCGTTTTGCATTGGAAATCTGGTCGTTGATAAAAGGCATTGCCACCATAGGAACACCAAAAGTCATTGCTTCATTTACGCTATTCATTCCGCAATGTGTAAGAAAGAGGTCAGCTTTACTAAGTACTTCAATTTGAGGAACAAACGAATAAGCATAAATGTTATCCGGTATTTTCCCCAGTTCCTGAGGATTTACTTTTCCAGTATTGAGTATCACAGTAAATTCTTTGCCTCCAAAAGCCCTTATACATTCTTTACAAAAACCTTTATTGCTTATGATACTACCTAAAGAAATGTAGATTATAGGTCTTCTCATTTCGCTATATGGAATCAATTGTTTGGATGGTTTTTCTTGAACTGGAGGCTTTATAAATAAGTAATTATCCTTAAAGGAATTTCTATGAGGTTGAAACACCTGTGGTACATAAACGATATTCAAATCCGGCATATCATACAAAACAGCTTGCATGAGACTTTTGTTTTTCAATTCCATAAACTCAACATTTTTCTTTCCCATCACTTGCATATCTATTAGCTTGCAGCTTAGTCTAAAAAAAACTGTTGCATCACTTACCCTTTCCTCACCCCATGCTGGTTGAGAGAATTGACGAACACATGGGATGCCCAGTTTTTCAGCGATACGGATAGCTGGATAGAAAAACATTTCATAAATAAGTAAATCTATTTTTACATCAAGATTTAGTGCCGTTTCAAAAGCTGCTCTAAAGCATTTTGTCTTTTTCTGTTGTTCACTTGGATTAGATGGATAATTTATGTATGGTATAAACGTCGCACCCGTCTCTTCGATTTTTTCTCTGAATTCCTCTGCATTGATGTAAAAAACTTTATTCCCACTCTTAATTAGCTCGCTTGCTAATGGCAAGGTAGGATTTGTATGTCCTGAATACGGTACATTTATCATTAATATGCTTGCCATCAACATCTATCCTTTCATTAAAACAAAGTAAGGCCACGGTTACTGTAATCTTGATAATCTTTAAACTGTGAGCAAAAATCTTTTGACCAGTCCGCGTTTAGTGCTTGCTCATAGATCTGCTGGTCAAATAGCTTGATTTCAATTAATAATGTAAACCGTCTTTATTTGGTGGCTACTATTATTCGAGGATTAGGCTTTTTAATGAACGAGCAAATTCTCTTGCTTTTTCAATATCATTATTATTTGGCCTAGCTTTTGCAATACCACCTATCCATTTGAATACTCCATATGTATCATACCCTTTGCATGAAAAACTCTTCTCAACTTTAGCACCTTTAGATATAAGGGCGTTTATCAAAACGCTATTGCTCTTTTCATTTCCGCTCCCACTTGTGGAAAACACAAAAGTATTCTTTTCCTTGATATTCATACCGTTAATTAACTCGAATAACTTTTCATGATGCTTGCCAAAATAAATACCTGATCCAAAACCAATCAAATCATACTGTTCTAGTTTGTCTGAAGTCACACTGCTTAATTGTAATAAATCAGCAGCAAGTTCATCAGAAATAGCTGCTGCTATTTTTAGTGTATTCTGGTGATGAACTGAAATATAGATTATTGCAGATTTCATTTACATACCATTCCCTTCATAAAAAATACTTAAAGGCTCAAAAGCCTTACTATTAAATACACATTAGATGTCGTTCGATTTTACTCAACTAAGGGCTGATAAATCGGATTTTTCATATCTATTATTTCCTTGCAATCCTTTTCTGTATTTCCAACACTTGATTGCTTCTGCAAGGGTTTTGCCTGAATTATCTGCAAAGAAATCACGGATATAGGTATTGTATTCAAACTGCTTAGCAATGGCTGTTTTCCCGCTTTTCTTATCTTCAAATATCTGATAATAAGCATCAATCGCATCTTTATATGATCTTCCTGAATTTAGTTTCAACCATTTTTGGAACATAACATTAAATGAAAAACTTCTGCCTATAGTTTGTTTGAAAAAGAAACGATGCTTTTCGGAGCAAACGAAATCACTTTCTATTATGCTATCCACTGTAATTGTTCCCACATCCTTGGTTTTTTTAGTGTTGGTTTTAGATGATAGCTTTTCACCGGTTTCTAAATAATGGGCAATCCGATTAGTAAGATCTATTTTCCCACCTGTGCTTTGTAACCCTTCTTGTCTCAAGAATGCCACCAATTCTTCTTTTAGATAATAATAACTCCTGAAAGTTTCACTACTCATTTTATTACTTATGTCAGGTCTTTCATTCATGATTTTTGTCTCCTTATGAGCCGCACGGATACTGCGCCTCGAATTCATCAACATACCAAGTAAATCTAAGCTATATTTTCTCCTAACATTATTTTCGGCATTGTCATTAAACAGCGATTGAATCTCTTGTAATACTTCTCCAATCCTGCTTTTGTAAGCTCCCCATGAGTTTCTTCGTCCACTAAGGTCCAAAAAAGAATATATGTGACTTTCCCTTGGTATCTTGTTAGCCTTATTGGAGGCTCACCATTCTTTGCTGCTTTGAAATCCTTCTGCCTATGAGTACGTTTAATATACCTTACATCACTCACTCCTGGATGTGATCTATAAAAGTCTGCAACTTCTTTTATAAGTTCCTCAAACTCCTCTTGTTTTTCAACTTTTACCTCATAGATACAAATTTCATTGAACATTTTAGATACCTACCTCTCTTATTCGAATATAAGTCTAATTAAAAATGCTTTTTTGAAACCTTTAATACTTCCAAGCTGCACGATGCGCTGTCACATATTGCATAGGATGCTAATTCGCTTTAGAAGATTTACTACCTATCTCACTTCATCATCCAAAAACACTCTTGATCCTGTTGCACCTTTTTGCCCCTGATATTTCCCATTATAAGGGTTTAAGGCTGTATTGTCCATTTTAGCAAAAACAAGCTGACCTATTCTACGCCCAGCTTTTAATTCTATTGCGCAACGGTGTTCATTGTTGTAAACTAGCATCATAATTTTTGCGCATTCTTCCAAATCATCTAAATCGAATTTTTTTATCGTGCAAGATCCCTTTCATTATTCACTTTGTAAATCTATAGCCATTAAATATCAGAATTTTAATTTTTAAATTATTATCCTTGCAAACATTTTCATCCGTAGCTATTTCAATAAAATTCATTATTGCAACACCATCTAGTTGGATGCCTCTAACCTCTTTATTTAATATCTCATTATTAAACTTATGTTGTTGAGTAGTACTCACTGGCTAAAAGACTATACATCGATGCATCAACAATTCCCTTATTACTAAAATCGGCTTGTCTTAAAGTTCCCTCATGTCTCAAGCCACACTTAGACATAACCCTTCCAGAGCCGGGATTGTTTGGATCGTGTTGTGATTCAATACGATTAACTTTTACCTCATTAAAAAGAAAGGGAATAATTGCAGAAAATGCTTCGCTTATAATACCTTGATTCCACCATCTGCTTCCAATGCAGTAACCAATATGTACTATGTTCAGTCTTTCATTCTTATCAACAACGCTGATTGTTCCTATAGGCTCATTAACATTTTTCTTAAAGACAATTGCCCATTGATAATAATCATAATTTTTATAAGAGTTTATCCATTCCCTTAAAACTCTTTCTGTAACCTCAATTGATTTGTGAGTCGGCCATCGCAAGAATTCAGTGACTTTTTCATCGCTTGTCCAATTATTATACGCCGATAATACATCATTTTCGGTAAATTGCCTTAGCAGTAGCCTATTTGTTTCAATTTTAACTGTACCTTTATGATCCATCTGTTTCACCTTCCGAAATAAATATCCGTATAACTATCTATGATTAATCCACTCAAGACTCCCGATTCAGCCACGGACGACTGAACCTAATTACACGTATTCATAATCCAGGCATATACCTATCCCCAAATGACATTATAGTCCAACCATCATTAATTATATTTGACCTAATTTGCTCGATATCGCTATTGATATCAACTTCTAGCAAAATATCAACTGTCGGTTTGGAAACTAATCCTTCGACCCGCTAGCACGTTCAAAGCGCGAAAGTTGTGTTGTCTGTAGTTCCCAGCTCTACAATGCCAGACAATTTAAATATAACGTCTAACTTTATTCATATATTTTATATACTCATCTCCAAAATTCTCAATACACCATCTTTCTTCCGAAAGAATAATCCAGTGAGACGATGTTTGAAAAGCAATTAGAAATAATAATAGTATCCATGAATTAGTTAGAATCGCACAACCTAAGAAATAAAGAAAATATGAAATGTACATAGGATTGCGTGATACTCGGTATAACCCATTCATATTTATTCCCGTACTCTTTGGCATTGCATAGTTTATAATAGAAGCAGTATATAGGACAGTTCCTAAACCATATATTACTAGACCAATATAAAACCATTCAGAGTCAGTTTTAATTTTCAGTAATAATAAATACAGAAAAATTAGTGCTGTAGAAATTTGATATACCCAGAATGCGATTCTTTCTTTCTCTTTTAATGGCGCAAAAAAACTAGCACGTTTTAATGCTTCTTTGCTCA
>CAYMAE010000003.1:68895-71666 GCA_964388375.1 uncultured Ruminiclostridium sp. | reverse complement strand
CAACAGCACAACTGAAAATGGGTAGTGGTACCTCTGGAATGCTTGTCACTGAGGTTAAAAAACAGATGAAGTCTGCTACAAATGATGCAAATTTGGCCATTATCGATGGATCTCCCGGAATAGGATGTCCCGTTATCGCATCACTCAGCGGTGTGGATATGGTTTTAATAGTTTCTGAACCTTCCATATCTGGTATAAGCGATATGGAGCGCATTATAAATACAGCGGCCAAATTCGGAATAAAGACAGCAGTATGTATAAACAAGTTTGATATTAATATTGCAAACGTAGAAAAGATTGAAGAGTTTTGTCAAAGGCAAGGGTTGCCATTTATCGGCAAGATACCGTTTGATTCCAACGCAGTAAGAGCTGTTAATAATGGTCAAACAATTGTAGATATAGACTGTACATCAGGGGCGGCAGTTAAAACTATCTATGAAAAGGCAATAAAACTGCTTTTTGAAGAAGGTGGCGAGTCAAGATGATTATTAAAGCTTTAGTGGAGAACACATCAATATCAAAAGATTTCGGCAGCGAGCATGGCCTTAGTCTTTATATAGAAACAAGGAAACACAAAATATTATTTGATGTAGGTGCGAGCGAGCTGTTTCTTCAAAATGCTGAAAAACTTGATATCAATATTGCTGATATAGATTTTCTCGTAATCTCACATGGCCATTATGACCACGGTGGTGGATTAAGAACATTTTTGAAAGCTAACACTACAGCGGAAGTATTTCTTCATAGACAAGCATTTGAAAAGCATTATGCTCGTCGACCAAATGGTGAATTGGATTTTATTGGTCTTGAAGAAAGCTTAAAAGTAAACAGGCAACTTATTGCCACATCAGAACGATTCATTATTTATAAAGGAATTCAAGTATTCTCTAATGTCATTCAAAAAGAACCATTAGCAAGATCAAATAATGGTTTACTAACTGAGCTAAATGGACAAATGACTGATGACTCCTTTGCCCATGAACAAAATCTTATCATAGAGGAAGATGGAAAGTCCTTTCTGGTAACTGGCTGCGCTCATAATGGCATCATTAATATACTTGAACATTTCAAAGAACTAAAAGGTCATATGCCTGATTATGTGATAGGTGGCTTTCATCTTTCTAGTCGCTCTAGTGAAAATGAGGACTTTGATACAGTTGATAAAATCAGTAAGTACCTCTTGGGTACGAAAGCAAAGTATTATACCTGCCATTGTACAGGCATTAAAGCCTATGAAAGGCTAAAATCTGCTATGGGTGATAGGATTAAGTATCTATCGACAGGCAGTGAAATAAAGATTTAAATAAGAAATTGGAGGATAATAAAATTATGAAAATTGCAGTAGCGAGTGAAAATGAAATGGTAACGGAGCATTTTGGGCATTGTCTTAATTTTAATGTGTTTGAAATTGAAAACAACCAGGTCGTTAAGAATGAGTCTATACCAAACCCTGGACATAGACCAGGTTTCCTTCCCAACTTTTTAAATGATATGGGAGTAAATGTGATTATTTCAGGCGGCATGGGTGGCGGTGCTATCGACATCTTCAATGAGAAAAATATCGAGGTTATTGTTGGAGCGAAAGGTAACGCTAAAGTTGCAGTAGAAGCGTACCTCAAAGGCGCCCTAAAGTCTACTGGATCCGTTTGCCATGAACATCAGCATCATGATGAATGTGGAGAATAAAATACAATATTTGTATTGCTTAATAGTGCTTGCACGGTATAATTAGTGCAAGTGCTATTTTTAAGTATAGCAGAGCATAATTGATGTTTTATTAAAAGCGAGCTTGTGAGAATGGGTTTGATGTTAGTATAATAAACTAGATAGATTAACACTAATACAACTAATGAGTAAACATCTATTAGTGTTTTTAAGATATTTATAAGATAAGATACTATTACATAGCAGGGAGATAATGTACAATGAAATTCGACATTGAATTAGTTGGAAAGATAGGATCAATGGCTTTGATCCGTGAGGCTGAACATGATATTAATTACAATGTTTTCAGTCGTATTGGTAGCGAACTACGTCCCGGAATGATTTGGGTTAGTTCTGGAGCGGTGGAAATAGGACGCTTAGATTATATTAAACGAACAGACTGCGAGTTAACAGGTTATAAAAGTGATATTATGACTGACTATTCGGCCCAGGGACAAGCAATACTGATGGAGGAGTATAGGCGCTATATTCCATCTAAATATTCTGTCCGACAACTATTAGTTGAGCATATGCATTTTAACGATTCTGAAAAAAGAGAACATATCTATCAATTCTTGATGCGTTGTGTAAAGCAGGATGCTGTACCCATTGTAAACTACAATGATACCGTTAGTTTCGAAGAAAACCGCCGTTGGGAATTAGAACAACTTCGTAACAATGGTCAAAAAAGAATTGTGGAATGTATTGATAACGATGAGACAGCTTCAGTAATTACTACGCTAGTCCATCCTAAATATTTACTCATTCTTACTTCCGTTAATGGAATTTACATGGATCCGAAAGATCCCACTACATTGGTAGATAGTGTAGAAGGAAAGGATGCAGACGAAGTAATTGCATACATAGATGAATTGCAAAAACATTGCTGTGGTGCAAGCCGCTCCGGTGCCGGAGGAGCTAAAACGAAACTGGAATTTATCAAGGCGCCAATACGGCAAGGAACAACCGTTATAATTGCAAATTCACGATATCGGATTTCAGATGTTATCTCCGGTAATTGTCCGCGAACCATTTTTCGCACACGCTGATTTAAATGTTTTTGTCTC
>CAYMAE010000003.1:65075-68795 GCA_964388375.1 uncultured Ruminiclostridium sp. | reverse complement strand
GCCTAACCCATTTCCGATTAGTACATTAAGCAATTTCGTTCCAAGTATTTGACCTTGAAAGAAATCACAAATCACTTCCTTCTATGGTGATTTTCTTATGCGTCCATTTTCGCCCCCGTCGACGCTCCATAATGCGCAACTCAACCGAAAGCTTTATACGGCAATAAATTCCATATTATTCCGATTATTACGGCTCAAATGATAAAAATAAACAAAAAATTGTACTATAAAGTGAAAAAAACTGTGCTAAAAATACAATTGATTCTATTTACTTTTGTATATTGTAGATGGTGAGGTGCAAGTTTATTCATGTTACCATGATTATAATAAAAGTAACAATAATGATTTATAAGGTACTTACTCAACCAAATAAGCCTAGTTGAAAATTCTATATGGTATTTCCTGCAACAAGGTTTAATGGGTGTACCCTATAAAATAATAGACAAGTAGGAGGAAAAAATGAAAATTAAAGCAGCAGTAGTGTTTGAACAAGGTCAGCCTTTTGTAATGAAAGACTTGGAGCTGGATTCTCCTAAAGCCAATGAAGTCTTAGTTAAAATAACTGCTTGTGGCGTTTGCCATACGGATGATGTCGCACGCCAGCAGATTATACCTGTGCCTTTACCGGCGGTTTTTGGGCATGAAGGCAGTGGTGTTATTGAATCGGTAGGTCCCGGTGTTACAAAATTAAAAAAGGGAGATCGAGTCGGATTCTCCTATGGTTATTGTGGCGTATGTGAAGAATGCCGCACTGGGCATACATACGGATGTGAAGAAAATCGTGTTCTGAATTTTTCAGGTAAGCAATTTGATGGGACCAAACGACTTCATGACAATGATCAGGAGGTATCATCATTTTTCGGACAGGGAGCGTTTGCAACACATGCAATCGTGCATGTCAATAACCTAATTCCGGTTGAGAGTGATGTTGACTTGGCTATGGTCGCCCCTATGGGATGCGGAATCCAAACAGGAGCAGGTGCAGTATTAAACTACTTAAGACCCAGTCCTGCAAGTTCCATAATTATTACCGGATGTGGTCCGGTTGGATTGAGTGCTGTTATGGCGGCAAAAATTGCTGGTTGTACCACGATTATTGCTTGTGACATTTTGGATTCTAGGCTAGAAATGGCGAAAGAATTAGGTGCGACGCATACGATTAATAGTAAAAATGTAGAAAGCGTTGTAGATGAAGTAAAGAAGCTGACTCGTATTGGTGCAAACTATGCCATTGACTGCACAGGAATCGGCCCATGCGTGAGGCAATCATTAAATTGCGTGCGTAGCTTGGGTACCTGTGTTGTGTTAGGTGCCACGCAAGAGCTCACTATACATGTGGAAAATGAACTGATGGGAGCGGGTAAGAAATTAGTAGGACTAGTGGAAGGTTGTTCAATTCCTCAGGTCTTTATCCCGAAACTGTTAGAATACCATAGAAAAGGCATGTTCCCATTTGATAAAATAATTACTTATTATGATTTTGATAAAATTAATCAGGCGTTTGAAGATACACACAAAGGACGAGTCATTAAAGCAGTATTAAGAATGGACGAATGAACTTGTCAAACACCCGTTGATGTCTGGGACTCTTAAATAATACGAATATGATGAAAAGTAATCTTTAAGACGTCCCTAGACTATTCAATTAAGGTAAAGAAGGAGGAAAAGTAAAGCTATGAAGAACAAATATTATCCAAACCTTGCTAGTCCTATTAAGATTAACGGAGTTACTTTTAAAAATAGAATTTTTGGTGCACCTATGTCCAATCCGGAGTTAGATGCAGACAGCAATATGCGCAAAGAAGATATTGCATTTCATGAAAATCGTGCACGTGGTGGTCTTGCAAGTGTAGCCATAGGTCTTGGTATTGTAGACGCTATTGGTCGTACACACACGAAGGAAATAAAACTATATGAAGTAATGTCTCTTCCTTCACTCAAAGAAGCTGCAGACGCCATGCATCATCACAATTGTAATGCAGTAATGGAGCTTGCTCACGGCGGGAAATATGGTAATGCTCGTGGCCATAGAGATAACGCTGCCACATTAATTGGACCGAATGATGAATTGAATCCAGCAGGCCATAAGGTTCGCAGCATGACAGATGAGGATATCTATAGAGTTGCGGATTGTTTTGCTGATGCTGCAAAGCTTGTAAAAGAGGCTGGCTATGACATGGTACTTATCCACGGTGGACATGGGTGGCTGCTTGGTCAGTTCAGCTCTCCATCTATGAATCACAGAACAGATAAATGGGGCGGCAGTCTGGAGAATCGTATGCGTTTTCCTCTGCTAGTAATAGAAAAAGTACGTGAAGCTGTTGGACCTAATTATCCGATTGAATTCCGTATGAGTGGAGCAGAGTATACAAAAGGCGGATATACAATTGAAGAAGGCGTAGAGATGGCCAAAATGCTGGATGGCAAAGTCGATATTATCCATGTTTCTGCTGGAGTTCATGAAGATGCAGAGGTGTTTACATATACTCACCCATCTATGTTTCTTGACCACGGCTCTAATGTTTATCTTGCAGCTGAGATTAAAAAGCATGTTAAGACACCAGTTGCTACATTAGGCGGACTAAATGATCCAGATATGATGGAAGAAATTATAGCTTCAGGAAAAGCAGACATCATACAAGTTGCACGCCAATCACTTTCTGATCCGTATTTTCCAGAGAAAGCATTTTCAGGGAATGCAGATGATATTAATCGTTGTTGCCGTTGCTACACATGCTTCTTTAATTATTTAACGAACAGAACATTCTGCTGTGCACTTAACCCTGTTATTGGTAATGAATTAGAGAATAAGCATGCATTCCCACCTACAACACCAAAGAAAGTTATCGTAGTTGGTGGTGGACCAGGCGGTATGCAAGCAGCTATTACAGCAGCTGAACGCGGTCATAGTGTTACTCTTTATGAGAAGACCGGTGCGCTTGGTGGACAGATTTATTTGGAAAAGGACGTTCCTTTTAAGAAAGATTTATATAACTTTGTAAAGGTATTAGAAGGACGTTTGAAAAAATCGGGTGTTGATGTTCGCATGAATACAGAGCTAACCGCTGAGCAGGCAGCAGCACAGAATGCCGATGTTATTATTTCATCTATTGGTGCTAAGCCGATTATTCCTTCAATACCTGGAATTGATAGTAAAAAAGTTGTTGGGCTTGATGCACTTAGTCAGGCAGATACACTCGGACAAAAGATTGTTATCATAGGTGGTGGCCTTGTTGGATCCGAAAGTGCTATTTATTTGGATAGCCTTGGAAAAGATGTAACAATCGTTGAGATGAAAGACGACTGGGCAACTGATTCGTACTTTATGCACAAAGATGCGATGACGATAGCTATGCGTAACAGCAATATTAAGATTAATTTAGGTACAAAGGCAAAGGCTGTTACAGAGGCAGGACTTGTATGTGAGACTCCGGATGGTGAAGTTACTTTTGAAGCTGACAATATTTTATTATCAGCAGGTATGCAAGCTGACCGTACAGTAGCTGACAGCTTCTACAACGCAGCACCACGTGTATTTGAAATAGGAGATTGCATTAAGCCAGGTCGTGTTGTTGATGCAGTTACAAACGGATACTACCGTGCAATGGATATTTAATAAAAGATTATTTATAATTACATGAATATATAATGCAAACAATGGAGGAAGACTTTTTAATTACACTTTTTCCTCCATTGTTTTTTTTACTACCTTTATTTTTT
>CAYMAE010000003.1:19062-64975 GCA_964388375.1 uncultured Ruminiclostridium sp. | reverse complement strand
AATAATCATTAATAGGCATTTCCTTCGTCCACCTATTGTTAGGTTGAGTTAACAGAACAGGTACATTTAAGAGGAGGCAAATTATGAATCTTAGTATTGATATGATAAACGAAAAAATTAATCTTCAAGCCCAAATTTATTCATTGGCGGATTCTGTGCCCATATTAGAAAGACCTCGTCTCTTTTGCGACAACTGTGAAACTGAAAGTAACAAAGTTTTATATGTCGGAAACGCTCAATCTTTTAATAAAACTGACTATATTAATCCAGGGGTCAGTCTTATTAGTATTGGTACCCCTAAATGGTTTTCACCCCAAGACAATTCTAATATTAATTTGATGATAATCGATGAAGATATAGGTTTATATGACTTATTTAATAAAGTTTTAGATATTTTTCTTTACTTTAATCAATGGGAAGCACGAATGGATAAGCTTATCAACAACAATTGTGAACTACAAGATTTACTTGATAACAGTGATGAAGTTATCGGTTGGCCAATATCTATTATAGACCGAGCACAAAAAACCTTAGCCACCTCAAAATTTGCAAACTCTAATGATATTATCTGGCAAGAAATTTGTAGTGGATATATACGTACAGAGCTTCTACGTCAAGACAGTGTTCAGGTTTCGGAAGTTGTCAAATATAATAAGCCTATCCAGCGGTATTCTACGTTATCAAAACGAATAATCCTTACTCAGCCTGTACGAATCAGTAATCATGTTGTTGGATTTATTGCAACTCATAATCCAAATAGCACTGAGCAGTATTTTAACAGAGGAATTGAACACATAGTCAGCTATTTCACAAAATTTATAGCAAAAATGATGAGCTCAAATGAGTTTTACTATATGTCTCGTGGTGTAATGTTCGAATATTTATTAGTTGATTTGATAGAAGGTAATATTATTGATTCAGCCCAGATATCAGACAGGCTTTTATTTACTAATTGGTCACTTGATAAGGGGAAAATTTTGATTTCCATCACATCACAATCTGATAAATTGAAAAACTTAAGAGATTATGTAATGCAAATTATCACCAACAGCCATTGTATTATTTATGATAAATGCCTTGTGACTATTATTTCAAATTTGGATGAGGATGGATTGTCGAGCAGTATTTTGAAGCAATTAGAAGAATGGGTTCTTAAAAACAATTTAAGGTGTGGGATAAGCAATCTGTTTTATGATTTGATTGACACAAAAAAGTATTACGAACAGACAAGAGCAGCTTTAAACCTTGGTAATGTATTACCAACGAAGAATAAGATTTATAAGTATTCTGACTATACTCTATATCATGCAATATCAAAACTTTCGGAGAATGATGACATCATAGGTTTCTGCCATCCCTCAATCCAAAAGCTAGTGTCAGTACCTGGCAATAGTATGCTTGTTGAAACGCTCAGAGTTTATTTGCAAAACGATTGTAATATTGCTGTTTCAGCGAAAGAACTTTTTATTCATCGCAATTCAATGGTTTATCGAATCAATAAATTGAAAGAGGAACTTGAACTTGATCTGTCTAATGCTGAAGTGCGTCTTCAATTACTATTTTCATTTGCAGTATATGATTACATAAAATGGTTTTATCCAGACCATCCAAAGAATATCTATAAAGTCGATGACACATTAATAAAAAAGAATATGGAAAGCAAATAAGTATAAAAACACTATATTGATAAAATTACACTAATTCAATCATAGAGGATTTTGTTAGTGTAATTTATTCGTTTGCATAAAAATGCGTAATTTTATTATAAACATTATCCTCAATTCTATTTTTTTCACACCACAGAATGGATGCAAACACTGCCACTTGAAGATTCATATTATGCTTTGGCTTCTTGCTGCCCAGCTAGCCATTCATTAATAGCTTGGAGCTCTCATTATCATATAAGCAACCCGTACATTCCAATATATGGAATGTAGTGAAAATAACCTAAAACTAGTACTAGAAAGCATAATAGTTTGTGCTAAAAATACAATTTGCTCTTATAACATTCGTACATTGTAGATGGTGAGGTGAAACTATATTCGTGCTAACATTTAAATAACATCAATACAGAATTAGGTATATCAAGAAGCTAAACATGCGTAATTCAACATTCTATTATTGCATTTCATACAGAATATTTAAGGGCTTATACCCTTTAAATAATAAATAACAGGAGGAAAGAGAATGAACAAAAAGAATAGGATAATCATCTCAATAGTGCTAGCTTTAGTTATTGCAACAAGCATGGTGGGATGTTCTAATGGGGCCAACCAGGATGTAGAGACTACGCCCCCTGCACAAAACACCCCAGTTCCAACTTCACCTAATGAAGATTCTACGAAGATTCATGAAGTATATACTCTTGTGGATCAAGCTCTCTCGGGTGTTTATAGTCCTGTTTTAGAGGATCGTTCCAAGGTTGAGAAAGCATTGACAAATGGGAAGAAAGAGAGCATCGTAATTGGATTTTCTCAGGCAACACAATCTAACCCGTGGTTTGTAAGCGTATCCGATGCAATGAAAGCCGCCTCTGAAAAATATGGATATGATATCAAAATTTATGTCGCAGATTTTGATGCAGTAAAAGCAAGTAACGACATAGAATCAATGATTACCCTTGGATGTGACGTTGTTATCGTTGATCCTATTGAGATAGCTGCTTCTGAAACCGATGTACGACGTATTGTCGATGCAGGGGTTCCAGTAATTGGAATAGGTGTAGGCTTTACAGATCCAACTATTCCTGTTGTCACCACTATTTTATCAAACAGCTATGAAAACGGCTGGAGTTGCGGATCTTATTCATCAGGTCAATTTGAAAAGGGACCACTCAATGCAGCAGTTATTATAGGCGCTTGGGGTAGTTCGACATCTGAAAGCCGTGTAAACGGAATGATCGGTGGAATAGTTTTGGAAAGATCCAAGATGTATGGACTGAATCTTAGCAGAGAAGATGCGATAGTAAAAGGCCTGGAGCTTATGAACGAGCTTCGTGATAAAGGAACTTCTGGTTGGGATGAGATTGAATTTAATCTTGTTTCCTCAGGTCAGGGTTCTTGGAATGATGAAGGTGGTATGACTGCCGCTGAAGATATTATGACTGCTAATCCCGATCTTGATTTGATACTCAGTGAGAATGATTTCATGGGTATAGGTGCTTCTAGAGCTGCAAAACAGATGAATATTGACATTAAAATTGCTTGTGCAGCTGATGGCAGCAGAGAAGGCATGGATTATGTCAAGAGTGGTGATTTGGTCTGTGTTGGATATAACAATGGTACTATGTGTGGAACTTATGTTATTGAATTAATTCATAAGATATTTGGTGAAGGCTATGACGCGAACAATCTGCCGCTGATATCAGCATTTGAACCTGTTTGCATCAGTAAAGAAAATGTAGACAAATATTATGATCCAAACGATAGCTTTGCAAAAGCATCCACTTATGAATTCAAGACAATTGATGAGAGAAACGCACAAAAATAATATATAGAGATTATTAGGAGGGGTTTTATGAAATCTATATCGGTTGTAAAAGTCGGAAGCTTAAGAGATTCCGATGAAAGCAAACGTGGTAAAGTCGCCGTAAGAGATGTTCCCGTACCTGAAGTTGGTGATGAGGATGTAAAGATTAAAGTGGGCTACTGTGCAATATGTGGCTCAGATCCTCATCTTGTAGAGAACATTTTCGGTTGGGACGTTCCCTTTGGAGTAGGACACGAAGTGTCGGGAGTAGTTGTAGAATTAGGCAAAAAAGCTACAATGAGAGGCCTTAAGGTAGGCGATCGCGTTGCAGGAAACTTTCTACATTTTTGTGGAAAATGCTATTACTGCTTAAATGGTCAACAACAGTTCTGTGAAGGTATTCCTGAAGGTAATTCTGGGATGTCCGAGTATGTTGTATGGCATGAATCTCAGGTTTTTAAGCTTCCTGATGAAATTAGTCTAAAAGAGGGTTGTCTTCTAGAACCTACAGCCATTGCTGTTCGTATTGCAGACAAGCTGAAAATGAAGATCGGTCAAAGGGTTGCTATTAACGGAGGAGGACCAATCGGCCTTCTAACTCTTCAAATCCTAAAAATGAACGGTGCGACATCACTTACGGTGTTCGAACCGGTGGCCGAAAGAAGAGCAATGGCTTTGGAATTTGGAGCAGATTATGTTATTGATCCAATTGCTACCGACATTGTTGAAGAAGCGAAAAAGCTAACTGACGGCAGGGGCTATGATGTTGTTGTAGATGCATCAGGAGCAGTAAAGGCAGTCAAATCGCTATTGGAGATAGTGGCCAAAGGCGGAAGTCTTCTATATGCTGCAATGTATCCTAATGAATTTGAAATGCCTTTGAACCTAAGTAAGTATTTGTATTTGAATGAACTTACTATTACTGGCTTCTTTGTAGCACCATATGCTTTTCCACGTGCACTCCAGATATTACCTAAGATGAAGCTTGATAAGTTCATTAACAAAGTCTTTACTATTGATCAGGCAGAAGAGGCATTTTCAGCTCAAATCAGTGGAAAGTATCCAAAAGTATTAATCCAATGCAATGATGATATTGCAAATCTATGATGTAAGAAAGTAGGTGTATAAGTCATGTATGAATATAATATTGATATTAACATGGTAAAAGAATTGGAAGAAAAGGCATACAAGATTAGATGTGATTTACTGAACTTTATCCATCGAATTGGTATGGGCCATTTGGGTGGGGAACTATCCATGGTTGAAATGGCAGTAGCTCTTTATTACAAGTATATGAACTATGACCCAAAGAATCCAAAATGGGAAGAAAGAGATCGCTTTGTCCTAAGTAAGGGTCACTGCAGTGAGACTCTCTACACTATTTTTTCAGATATGGGTATGTTCACTCAGGATTATATGGTAGAGCATTTCGAAACATTGGATACCGCATTATTTGGTATGCATTGTAACAGAAAATATGTTCCTGCTATTGAAGCTTCTGCCGGTTCTTTGGGACATGGCCTGCCAATAGCTGTTGGTATGGCTCTTGGAGCAAGATTGCAAAAGAAACCATGGAGAACTTTTGTAATGGTTGGAGATGGCGAGCTTGCTGAGGGATCAAACTGGGAAGCAATCATGACTGCCGGACATTACGAGCTAGGAAATTTGGTAGCTATTGTCGATAAGAACAAGTTATCAATGACAGGCTTTACAAAGGATACGATGAATGTCGATCCTCTTGGCAAAAAATTTGAAGCCTTTAACTGGGAAGTAAAAGAGTTTGATGGTAACGATATGTATGCAGTTTGTGAAGCATTACAAAGTCTACCACCATCTAGTTGGTCAAGCAGAAGAAAGCCAGTATTCCTCATATCCAATACTACTAAGGGTAAAGGTGTTGATTTCATGGAAAGTAATTGGAAATGGCATGGTGGCGGTATTGCAAAAGAACAATTAGAGCAAGCATTACGTTCAATTGAACAGAGAAGGAGCGTGAGATAAATGTCTGTTAAGTCTACATTTGATTTTGACCAAATGCTCTCTAATGCTCGTGAAGCATATGGAGAAGAATTATTAAGAATGGCGGATGAGGGCTATGAGTTTGCTTTTACATACTCTGATAATGTAGCAATGTCCTCTTCAGCAGGTAAGTTAATCCAAAAATATCCTGAACGTTGTATTAACTTTGGAATAGCAGAGCCTAACCAAGTTGGTGCATCAGCAGGACTTGCATTATCTGGTCTCGTAGTTTACTCACAGGTATTTGGCCCTTTCCTTTCATTACGTGCAGCTGACCAGATTCATACAGACATTGCATATAATGATGTAAATGTAAGACTCATAGGTACCCATGCTGGTGTGACCGCTGCTGGAGGTCCAACACATAACTGTATCGCAGATTTAGCACTCTATCGCGCTATTCCTAATCTAATGATAGAGGTTCCTGCCGATGCTAATCAGTGTATTAAAGCAATTCGTAAATCCTTCACGCATCAAGGACCTATGGTAATAAGAATTGACAGGGGCGGTTCTCCAAATGTATATGCAAATCCAGATTACGAATATGAGTTTGGTAAGGCTATAGAAACCTTAGAAGGCAGTGATTTATCGATTATATCGGCTGGTTCAAGTGTCTACTGGTCCTTAATGGGAGCTAAGATACTTAAAGAAAAATATGGAATATCTGCAAGAGTAATTGATATGCATACCATCAAGCCTATGGATTATGATATGTTAGATAAATGCGTTAAAGAAACAAAGAATATCGTAACTGTAGAAGAAGCATCAATTAACGGTGGATTAGGTGGCGGAGTTGCCGAGTATCTCTGTGAGCGTGAGTTTAATGGTAAGTTCAAGAGAATTGGTCTGCCTGATGAATTTGCGGTTCTTGGTGATCCTGATGAGATTTATAAATACTATGGTATGGATCCAGCAGGTATTGCTGAAACTATTAATAAATTAATGAATGGCTAAAAATTGGAATAAATCCTTACTCTGTTTTTAAGAATTTCACGTTCATGGCTACCGTACCTTAACGCAATGGTTAAAATTGCCAGGGTACGTAGCCATGTACCTCCTGAGCATCAATGTGCTTGTATAATAGAATTTTGTCGAGGAAAGACATCAACCGCAATCACACTGAAACTAATATTTCAAGCCGTCTACTATCTACTCCCAATCGAAATCGTTCTACTATTAACATATGAAACGGTTGTTATTAGATGAGAGATATGATTAGGAGTACTTCTGTTTTAAAACTATGAATAATAGCATTCATATCAACTTAGATGCCATTTATTTATTAGAATAATTTAAAAATAACATGATAAAAGATATATGCAGCTTAATTAATGATGGTAAACCGTTTTAACAATAGTTTGATAAATAGATTACTACCAATAAAAGACAGGAGGCTTAATTATGATTCCTAGTATTGAATCAATGGAAAATGCTTTTAACATTAAAGGTAAGAATGTAATTGTAACCGGCGGTAACCGTGGTATAGGCAAAGGGATAGTGACCGCAATGGCTCAAAGCGGTGCTAATATAGCGATTTTAGCTAGGGATGAAGCTACATCGATGAAAACTATAGAGGGGTTAAACTCTTATGGTGGAAAATACCAATACTTCAAATGCGATGTGACAAATGTTGAAATGGCTAAAGGAGTAGTCGATGAAGTTGTTAAAGAATTCGGTACAATAGATGTACTCGTAAATAACGCTGGTATAGCACGGTTTTTTAATGTTCTAGACGAAGATGAAAGTCTAAAAGACTGGTACGATGTTATCAATTTAAATCTTAATGGATACTTTACAATGAGTTATTTAGTAGGAAAAGTTATGCAAAAGCAGAACTATGGAAGAATTATTAATATTTCCTCTAATTCATCACGTATTGTAAATCTTCCCCAACGCATGGTTTCATACAATGTTTCCAAAGCTGGCATTGACCGCATGACAAAGTGCTTGGCACATGAGTGGGCTCAATATAATATCCGTGTTAATGCAATAGCACCAGGATACACTGAAACAGAACTAACATTTGATAAGGATAAAGATAAAATTGATTACTGGATGTCTTCAACTCCGGTAGGCCGTTTTGGTAAAACTATAGAGATTGGTGCCTTAGCTGTATATCTGGCATCACCTGCGTCTGAACAAATGACAGGAGCTGTATTAACAATCGACGGTGGCTATATGCTGGCCCGTTAAATCTAAACTGTTCGAGATTAAAAGAAATAGGAGGGTAAAATATGGAGGCTTCATTAAGAAATTTTTCTATGGATTCTTTCTCTTTAGCTGGAAAGGTCGCAATTGTCACTGGTGCCAATCAGGGGCTAGGAATGGCTTATGCCACTGCTTTTGCAAAGGCTGGTGCTGACATTTATATTCCACACTTCACTGATGATGTTAGTGAGATTCGTTCATTGATCGAAGACGAAGGCAGAAGAGTTGAATTTATTAAGGGTGATTTGACAGATAAATCATATATACAACAAGTTGTTGAAGGATGCATCAAATGCTACGGAAAAATTGACATCTTAGTAAATAATGCAGGTGCAAGCTTTTTTGCAGATTTTGTGGATTATCCCGATAGTGCATGGCAAAAGATTATAGATCTCAATCTTAACTCAGTATATTATCTGAGCCATGAAGTTGGAAAGAAAATGCTAGAAAGAAAATCCGGTAAAATAATTAATATTGGTTCGGCTCTTTCATTTACAGCAGATAAGAGGTGTCCACCTTACACAGCTGCAAAACATGCTATTCTTGGGTTAACAAAGAGCTTCGCTAATGAACTAGGTGAGTATAATATTCAAACTAATGCGATATGCCCTGGTTTTCTAGCAACAGAGGTCAATAAAGAACTGCGCGCTGACGAGGCGTTCTACGACAAGATTACAAACAGGATTCCCGCTGGTCGTTGGGGTGAACTGAATGATATTATGGGCTCTGCTATCTTTTTAGCAAGTAGCGCCTCTGATTATATTAACGGTACATTTATTAATATTGATGGTGGATTTACCACAACGCTGTAAAATTTACCATACTGACTACGGTATCTTTTACTACCAACCTGTTAAATCTATAACACTGTATCTTTCGTATGATTGAGAACTTTTACTTTTGTGCATTACACATAATGATGTGAATGTTTCTGGATGTTAATATAGACATAATACACAAATAAGCTCTTTTCGAAGAACGAAAATTATAAGGAGGAAAAAAATGAAAAAAATAATGACGAAGTCGTTGATTCTGGTTCTCATTCTAAGCATGGTAGCAGCTTTTGCAGGTTGCGGTCAAACCCCACCCGTAAATTCTACTACTCCATCACCTACATCTAAACCATCAAATTCTCCTACAGATCCTTCTGAAACCGGTTCACCGGATGGACTGCATGAAATCTATACATATGGTGATGTTTTATCACTAAGTGGTATCAAACCTCCACAATTTGAGTCTCGTGCAGGTATTGAGAAAGCTCTTCCTAAAGAAACTACTGATAAAAAATTAAAAATTGGTCTATCTATTGTTTCACAGAACACAGCTTGGTTCGTTGAAGTTGGAGACTCTATCAAGCGATACTGTGATGCTAAAGGCTGGGACTTGACAATGCTTATTGCTGACTTTAGCCCAGAAAAACAGTCAGAGCATTTTGATACTTTTATAACCATGGGTGTTGATGTAATTTTAGTTGACCCTACTGATGTTGCTGCTGCAAAAGAGATGGTAGGACGTGCTGTTGAAGCTGGTATTCCTTGCATAGGCATAGGACAAGAGCTGGATCAGGATTCAGCAATAATTACTTCTGTAATGTCCAATTCATACATGAACGCTTATAATGTTGGTTTAGAAGCTGGCGATTATTTTGAGGGCAAGCCAATTAAAGCAGGTGCTATGTTCGGTAAGTTAGGTTCTGGAAGTTCTGAAAGTCGTATAAATGGTTTTATGGGTGCTATCTTATACAAACGCGCTCAACAAGCTGGCGACAACATCTCACAAGAAGATGCCATGATACTTGGACAGAAGATGCTTGAACAAATTCGCGCTACTGGTAAAGCTAGTAATGAGAAGTATGATTTCGAAGTTCTCTGCTCAAATGGTGATGCAGAGTGGAGTGAAATCGGTGGTATGGAAGCCGCAGAAGAAATGGTAACTGGTTATCCAGCTCTTAACCTTCTATTAGTAGATCAGGATTTTATGGCAGTTGGAGCTCTTCAAGCTGTTGAACAAATGGGTTATGAGCCAGGTAAAGATATTCAGATTATTAGTGCTGCTGACTCCTATTACATAGCTATGGAATATATACAAGAAGGAAAAATTCTAGCAACCGGTTATGGCCCTGCTGCTGCAATAGGCGAAGGTGTAATTAGTCTTGTAGATAAGATTTTCGTTCAAGGATACGATGCAAATGATCTTGTAATTTCTACAGATCTGGATCCAATTGCTATTTCCTTTGATAATGTAAATGATTTTTATGACTATCCTAACACTCAGTTTGCTAAAGCAATTGTTCCTACGTTTTTAACAATACCTGAATACAATGCTGCTCACAGTAAATAGGTAATATTAGAAATAAACAATGTTTGTAAAGAACACTTTGAATAAAAGGAGTGACGATTAAATGACGGAACAGACATACCGCGTTGAAATGAAGAATATCAACAAAAGTTTTGGTGGAGTTAAAGCTCTTAATGACGTTCATATAGCAGTTAAACCTGGAGAAATTCATGCCTTAATGGGGGAAAACGGTGCTGGAAAATCGACCTTGATGAAAATATTGTCAGGTGCTATTCAGAGAGATTCCGGGGAAGTCTTTTTGGACGGCAATGAAGTATTCATTAAAAATCCCAAGGAAGCTAATGATTTTGGTATTTCGATAATTTACCAAGAGTTTGCATTGGTTCCTCACCTTACTGTCGCAGAAAATATTTTTATTGATCGCTTAAGTGAAGACAAAAAAAGCTTTATTTCATGGAAAAAACTGCGTAGTTCAGCAAGGCAACTTTTAGATGAGTTGGGATTTAATGACATTAAAGAAACAGAAATTATTTCAGATTTGAGTATTGCATACCAGCAAGTTGTTGAAATTGTGAAATCCCTTTCCAGGAATTCCAAGGTTCTGGTACTAGATGAACCTACTGCATTATTGACGAATAAAGAGACGCGACATCTGTTCCGTCTACTTATAGACTTGAAAGAGAAGAAAAATGTCAGTATCATTTATATCTCGCATCGTTTAGAAGAAGTGTTCGAACTTTGTGATCGTGTTACAGTTTTTAAGGATGGATGTAATGTTGACAGCAAAGATATTAGCGCTATTGATCAGCAAGAGCTTGTTACCATGATGATAGGTCGTGAAATGAGCGATTATTTCCCTAAAAGAAATTCTGAAATTGGTGAAGAAACTTTTCGGGTCACAAATTTAAATAATGGAAGAATGGTACAGGATATCAATTTTGCCGCTTCTAAAGGTGAGGTTCTGGGTATATGTGGACTTGTTGGGTCTGGACGAACAGAAACTATGCGTGCCATTATAGGAGCCGATAAGAAAGAAAGCGGTAAGATTGAGCTTTGTGGTAATGAATTAGATATTAAAAGTCCTCGAGATGCATATAAGAATAAAATTGGATTTTTGCCCGAGGATCGAAAAAATCAAGGCGTATTATTGGAACTTTCAATTCGCCAAAATACTACTATAAGTAGTCTGAGTCGATATGTCGGTCCCTGTGGTTGGATTTTACAAAAGAATGAGATCAAAGACGTTACAGAACTTACAGGAAAAATGAATTTGAAGTGCTCTTGCATTGAAGCCCCTGTTAAGTCTTTATCTGGTGGTAACCAACAAAAGGTTTCTTTATCAAAACTTATTGCTTCTAAATGTGACGTTTTGATTTTTGATGAACCTACACGTGGTGTTGATGTCGGCGCAAAAAGAGAAATATATTCATTGATTAATTCGCTTGCTGAGGAAGGGTATACGATAATAATGGTTTCTTCTGAAATGACTGAGATTGTCGGAATGTGTGATAGAGCCTTAGTTTTTAATAGTGGAAGAATTGTAGGCGAGCTCAGCGGTAGCGATATTACAGAACAAAATATTATAAATTATGCAATGGGGGTAGGCGAATATGCAACTGGCAACTGATTCTTCTACAAATAAATCGAGAATGACAATAGGTCAGTTTTTTCTTAAACATAATACACTTATTATATTTTTTATACTTTTAATAATTTCAAGTATAGCATCACCGAGCTTCTTAACAAAGCAGAACATTTTTAATGTATTGCGTCAACAGGCACCGATTGTAGTAATGGCTTTAGGCATACTTCTAGTGTTACTAACCGGAGGAATTGACTTATCTGCTGGCTCAATAGCTGCTGTTGGTGGCATGCTGATTGCAATGTTGGTTAACAAAATTGGGTTTAATGTAGGCTCTTTGTTATTATCAGTTCTAATTATGCTTGCTTTAGGTGTATTAATAGGCTTGGTAATGGGTCTTCTGATTACAAAAATGAAGATGCCTGCTTTTATAACGACGCTTGCGTTTATGACCATAGGACGTGGTGCTGCATATATGTTTACTAGCGGTCAGCCTGTACGTCTTAACAAAGAATTACCAGGAGCACTTTGGTTAATAAATTTCGGAAGTAAAACCACACCCAGTTTAGGAATACCTTGGGCGGTTATACTGTACATTTTTATAATTGCTATTTTTGCAATAATCATGAAATATACCTCATTTGGTCGTCTTATCATAGCAAGTGGAAGTAATGCAGAAGCAGTTAGACTTTCTGGCGTAAATGTTAATTATTATATAACAGCTGCTTATATGATTTGTTCATGTGTGGCAGTTCTGGGTGGCGTTTTGATTACAGCTCGTGCTGCTATAGGCACACCTAGTGCAGCTGATGGATATGAAATGGATGCAATTGCCGGGTGTGTAATTGGGGGAACCAGCCTTAGCGGGGGTAAAGGTAAAGTTGGTTTGACAATACTAGGTGTTTTCACACTGGCCATGATTGGAAATATCATGAACCTCCTGAGTATAGCATCTTACCCTCAACAGGTTATAAAGGGTCTTATCATTATTGGTGCTGTTATACTCCAAAATTTATCCAGTAAAAAGGTATAGTAAATAAAATTAGAATTACAAATAGATTTTATTAGCTCAATATTAGGAAGGAGAATATTATGAAAGGCGTTGTTTACGTAGCAAAAGATACTGTAGAAGTTCGTGACATTCCTATGCCTGTGACTGCTCCTGATGAGATTATGGTTAAAATCGAGTATTGTGCAGTATGCGCTACCGATGTTCATGTTGTCTCACATGGACTATATGGTCTTAAACCTCCAATGATTATGGGCCATGAAGCATGTGGTACTGTCGTTGAGGTTGGTACAGAAGCAGCAAATAGTTCAAGCCTGAAAGTAGGAGATCGTGTTGCCGCTTGTCCTCTTCATTTCTGTGGCCAATGTGAATACTGTAAAAAAGGGCTTGTAATGCATTGCAAGGAAGCCGGTTTTGAACCAGAGAAAAAACCAATGGATTCCATGGTTGAGTATCGTACATATTTTCCCGATCAGCTTTTTAAGCTGCCCGATTATGTGACATTCGAACAGGCCGCATTAGTAGAGCCTATTTCAACAGCATCAAGAGGTGTTAATCTTGCAAATATGAAATTGGGTAGTACCGTGTTTCTATCCGGTGCAGGTAGTATAGGTCTTATTATGCTTAATCTGCTTGGTTTGCAAGGTGGTACGCGTATTACGGTTAGTGATCCGATTCCGGAAAAGAGACAGATGGCTCTTGATCTTGGAGCACAGTTTGTTATCGATCCTACCAAGCAGGATGTAGTTGCAGAATGTGATAAAATAACAGATGGCATGGGATTTGATTATGTATTCGAAATGTCAGGTTCCACAAAAGCGGCCGAGCTTTGTCCGCATATAATTGGTAAATGTGGTTCGATTATTTATTTTGCAGTATATCCAATGGATTACACTCTTCCACTCAATCTTTTTGATATGTATGGTAAAGAAGCTAGTTTGCAATTTGTATTCACTGATCCTTTTATATATCCGAATAGTGTGGATCTTTTAAGCCGTCTTGATACAGACAAGCTGATTGGACCGATCTACGATTTAGAGAACGCTCCCCAGGCTTTTAAAGATTTCCAAAATGCAAAATATCCAAAACTTTTAATAAAATGTTCGAAATAAGACAGATATTCCATATGAGACTGTGGATATTATTTAACACATCCAGTATTTTGCTCTCCACACTCTCATTGTTAAATAAAAGAGGCTAAGATTAAACTTAGCCTCTTTTTAATTACCATGCATATTGGAAGCTTTAGATTAGATGATACCAAATCTTGAAGAGTTTGCCCCCGTGGTTTTTTAAAGCTGATCTTTGAAAAGCACCTATACTCCTAGTACAATCACAGATAAAATCCCTAAATATGATTAAATCACAAACCAGTAGGGTAAATGAGTAGCAAAGACTTCTTCCGGAGGGCTAGGGCGCATGTATATACTACAATATGATTATGTAGCCATTTTACTTAACATAATTAACCTGATTGTATTTATATTTATAAAAAATCTTAATGATTCAAAAAGCAAGGTTTTATTTTTGATGCTTATTAATAGCCTTTTTTGTACTGCTTTTGATGTTCTTAGTTCCTTGGCAATCGGCCACCCTGAAGCCTACCCTCAAATTTATGCTATTTTAGTTACACATATCTATTATTTGCTAAATAATAATAAGATATTTATTTATCTTATTTATGTACTATTAATGACTGAAAAATATAAGCGCTTTTCCAAATTGACAAAATTTTTTATTTCGATTCCTTATATAATGACTAGCACTATAATTCTTATTAATCCATTTACTAACAAATTGTTCAGCATTGACGAGAACCTGGTTTATCACCGTGGGATAGGTTTACAAATTTTATACATAATTGGATTCGCTTATTTGCTGTTTTCTACCTTGAGTGCATTTAGCCGTATGAAAGAGATAGACCGTACTATTTTCAGATCATTGGTTTCATTTGTTTTCATCTATATATTAAGCATAATGATACAGAGTGCTTATCCGCAATATCTTGTACAGAGTTTTTGTACCGCTGTCAGTGAGTTGATTATGCTTATGGTTCTTCAGAACCGGAATGAAGTCACTGATGGAATGACTCAGTTGTATAATGCAAATACCTTTCACAATAGGATTCAGAGGGTATTTGAAGAAAATTCTCCTGTTTCTGTTACTCTTGTTATGTTGGAGGATACCTCACGTATCAATTATAGCTTTGGCTACGGTTATCTTAAGCTTATAATACAAAAGATTGCTCGCTTTATTAAAAAAGAGCTAAATGCAGATGAAAAATACTATATCAGAGACGGCTGTTTTGTATTGCTCTCCATGAATAATGCCGAAAAAGGATATTTTGAAATCAAGGAGAAGACTTCAAAACAATTCATGAATAATTGGAATGTAAACGACCTTAGTATAAGTCTTTCAGCAAGAATCTGTCAGCTTAAGATTCCTGAACAGGTAAAGTCTTATTCTGAGGTTTATGATTATATAGATAATTTCACTACAGCCAAACCTTTGGCAAATCAGGATATGCAGTTAGCCATTACAGAAATTGAATTCAGCAGTAATAAGCGAGAGCAGGAAGTGAGGAAAGCAATTGCTCTTGGGATGGTAACCCAAACATTTGAGGTTTATTATCAGCCAATTTATTCTGTTAGGGATAGAAAGTATATTTCAGCAGAGGCACTAGTTAGATTAAAAGATCCGGATCTTGGGTTCATCCCACCCGATGAATTTATCCCCTTGACGGAGCGCGATGGGACAATCACCAAGCTTGGTATGCAGATATTTGAAATGGTTTGCTCGTTTTTGAAATATGCCAAGCTTGACGAAAAAGGAATACAATACATAGAGGTAAATCTATCGGTGGTTCAGTGTATGCAAAAAAGTTTAAAGGAACAATTATTTGATTTGATGAATAAGTATCAGATTAGACCTGAACAGGTGTGCCTTGAGATAACGGAAACGGTTGCAGTGAAGACTCCGGAAATTGTACGCAAACTGTTTCAAGAGTTGGACAAGCACGGGATATCATTTGCACTGGATGATTATGGTAGTGGTTATTCTAATGTTAAATACATTATTGAACTACCGTTTGATTTTGTGAAACTAGATAAATATCTAATCTGGAATTATTTTAAAAATGATTTCGACAAGATAGCATTTGAAAGTACCATCACAATGATGAAGAGCTTGAATATTGAGATGATAGCAGAAGGGGTGGAGACAAAGCAACAAGCAGACACACTTGCTAAGCTGGGAGTAAATTACTTGCAAGGTTACTACTTCTCAAAGCCAATTCCACCAGATGATTTTATTGATTTTATAACAACGAATAATACATTTTAGCAAATTTGACAGATCGGGTGATCTTACGTTGAATGTTAGGAGGAATGCTGTTGTTTCGTTATCATTACTTGAATAGTGCTCTTATTATATACATTTGCACGATATATCTGTTCTATGTCAAAAAACATATCAAAGACAAGCAAAACAAGCGCTTTGCAATTTTTCTTTGGACAGCCTTTGCCACATGTGTTTTTGACATTATAAGCGAAGAAGCTATAAGATACAGTGATAAATTTCCTATCTGGTCTTTTTATCTTATCATGTATATTTATTTCATACTGCAAAATAGCCTTCCTCTTTTAGCTGTTCTATATGAGCTGGAATTGTTCGACAGAATAAAGAACTTAAAGATAAAGGGAAAGATAATCCTATACACTCCTGCTCTAATAGCAGCTGCCTTGATTATATCAAATTACTGGACAAACTTAGTGTTCTATTTAGATGATAGCAAAAGATATAATCACGGTATTGGTTTTTACTTCCTTTTCATACAAGCAGGGTACTATCTTACTTTGATTGCAGTATACGGTTTTCGGTATAAAAAATATATTGCCAAAAAGATACGTTATCTATTTATAGTCTTAAGTATAATTATCATGCCGATAATTATACTAGATCTGTATCTTGACAGTATCAGAATACAAAATCTTTGCGTTGCTGTTACTTTGCTATTGCTATTTGTTGTTATCCAGAATAAGGAGGATGAACTGCAGGATTCTTACGGTTTACATACAAATCATGCATTGATTAAAAGAACAAAGCTAAACATTATCAATGGTTATCGCTTTAAAATAATACTAATAAAGCTGAAAGATAAGGCCATCATCAAGAGTATATTGGGCACTAATTACTGGTATAATATATGCAATCAAGTTGCCCTTTATTTTAAATCCTTAACTAGGATACAAACGCCTTACAATCTTAGAGACGGACTATTTGCAATTATGCTTAGACATGATGTGGCAACAGAAGAGGAAGAACGAATTATTAATAAAATTGATTTAAAATTTGTATCTTCGAAATGGAATGTCCTGAATACAGAGTTTTCATTATCAATTCAGATGCTAGAGCTTTCATATCCGAATGAAATTGAAGAAGTACAAGATCTCCAATATTATATAAATTATTATAGGGCGAATATTATTAGTTCTAATAAGGTTATTCTTAACGCTGCAGACCTTAATATAAATCTTAAGCAGCAGCTAACGAAACAAAAGAAAATTCTATGGGATATTATTTGTAGCGGTGAATATGATCTGAGATTTATGCCGGTTTATTCTGTATCCGATAATAGGATTATATCTAGAGAACCTCTCCTCAAACTACCAACAGACCCTCCGGTATATGTATCACCGAGTGAATTGGACAATGAAACTGAGGATTACAGGCAATTAAATAAAATACATACAGAAATCTTTGAAGATATTTGTGCCTATATTAAAAACAATCCGACAAATGCGGATAATGGTGAGTATATGAATGTCAAGGTGCCATTAACTCAGATTATGCAGAGAGACTTTATAGAACAATATTTATCAATAATCACAGAGTATATGATTGATTACAATAGAATAGGGTTTGAACTGTCAGAGGCTCTGGTTTCATACACTCAACCCATTTTAACACAAAATATACGTAGACTATACGACAAAGGTGTAACATTTATTTTAGATGAATTTGGCACAGGATATAGTAGCCTTGAACATTTAAAAGATATTCCTTTTAAGTATGTAAAACTGGATAAATCTATAGTGAAGGCGTGCCTTGATAGCGGCAAAGGCCTAATGGTGCTAAATAGCATTATCATAATGATGAACCAGTTAAAAATAGAAATTATAGCAGACGGAGTCGACTCGAAGGAACTGGCGAATATACTTATTAATCTAGGAATTAAAAATCTGCAAGGACCTTATTATCTATAAGGTGAGAACTTTATAGAATCGATAAACAATTATATAACCTCAAGCTGAGTGCAATAGTCAAGTATTTGACTAGAAAATTTGTTTTTCTAAATACATTCATCCAACAAGTAAAAAACTAATAGTTGATAATTTAAGGGGAAATTAATATGAAAAAAGTAAGAATCACAGTGATGAAACAAACAGTATACCAGGATTTAATAGACCAATATGAAAATCCTATAAAGCATGCTTGCGATATGAAGATGGGGATGGTTTTTATTGCTAATGGCTGGGAAAAGCCTGAAGGAATGTGCGACAGTGCATGGGAGAGCATGTCTGCCTTTGTGATGACACTTGCGCACGGTGGCGAAGATTTTTATAACGGCTGGATGAAAAACAAGAGGTCAGCAATGATTTCGTGTAATGATGGTTTTCGTCCAACGAGCTTTTTGATTGAAACAGTTGATGAGTAATATACTTTTATGCAAACAATATAGTCCCTTCACATCTCTATGAAAACTAATTATAAGCGACACTTGAGATGGTGAAAAATGTATTTATCTATGTAAAAATATGATATAATGTCTAATATTATAATTCGAAATATTGCACATGGTCGTTACGCACACCAAATGGAGCTTCTGCTCATGAAATCTTAGCGGTCACTGCAGGAATCAGTAGCACTGGCGATCTTAGACATTATTATGTACCAGCTTCGGGACTTGGAATTCGTCCCGCTATCACAATCTCGTTAGAACAAGCTAGTTTTGAGGGTGGGGGTACCAAAGAAGACCCATTTGTTGTGGCAAATTAGTAAAGAGGATGGATTCTTATGAAGTTAATAGATTTATTGAAATTCGATGATATTATTATTCAGTGCCACGACAACCCAGATGCTGATGCAATTGCTTCTGGATTTGGACTGTACCAATATTTCATTATAAACGGGAAACAGCCCCGGTTCATTTATTCAGGGAAAAATCAAATACAAAAGAAGAACCTTGTGATGATGGTGGAAGAATTACAGATACCAATTGAATATGTTACTGCGCTTCCTGCTACGGAATTACTACTTCTTACTGATTGCCAGTATGGAGAGGGAAATGTTACGCGTTTTGAAGCAAAACAGGTTGCTATGATTGATCATCATGAAATCTGTGTGGAAGAAAATGAATATACTGAGATACGAAGTAGCTATGGAAGCTGCTCCACAGTTGTCTATTCTATGCTATTAGATGAAGAGGTGCGTGTTAATCTGTATAAAGAACTAGCAACCGCCTTGTACTATGGTCTGTATATGGATACGAACGAAGCATACCCAGGTACTGATTTCAAGGATTGTATAAAGCAGCGAATGACACAGTATTTTAAGAGCTATAAAATTTTTGATACTACATTAGAAATTGTTGACACGACCAACATGAAGTATTATAAAAAACTTCCGATTCGTGTGGGTTTTGCTAAAACCTTAGACTTTGCACCGGAGGGAACGGGATTAATGGTTCGTACATTAGAAGGCGATGTGACTATACTTTCAGACACTAATATCTTCATTATGATTGGGGTTGAAGGTGAAGTATATCCAATAAAAAGGGAAATCTTCGAAGCTAGCTATCAAGTGCTTGAAGAACCCTATCGGATTGAGACAGATTATTGTCCTAAAGTTCGAAATAAACGAACGGATGAGACTTATTTCTTAAGTGATTATGCCGGGTCTTGTTTTAACCTTAACGAAAATATGATTCTTGCAAAGCCTTTAACCATGACAACTAAAGTCTTTACTAAATGGTATCATGACGATTACATGCTCGGAAATATAGGGGATTACCTTGCAATTCGAGATGATGGTAATAATGACGCTTATATTGTTAAAAAAGATATAATGCATAAAACATATGAGCTTGTTAGTATGTGAACATATAAACCACTACTAAAATAACACTGATAGATAATCATTCAACAACAAGATAATCAAAAGTTAAAGGGCCAAAGCGATTGTATAATAAATTGCGTTGGGCTTTTTGCTATAGAAAGGCAGTCATTTTTTTACAACGTTTTCATAGAATAAAACAATAAGAGTATTCAATTCTAAGTATTAAGTTATAAGATTCAAATCATATAGGAGTTCGACTATGAAGAGTAGATGCACTTTTACAAGAGTTGAAACAATTATAAATACAATAATGCTTGGAGCTATTGCATGCCTTTTGCATTACTCGTATGACTTTAGTGGTAAAAAACTATTTGTAGGAGTACTTAACCCTGTCAACGAGAGTATTTGGGAACATTTAAAACTAATGTTTTTCCCATTTCTATTGTGGTGGTTGGTAATGTATTATATAAAAAATGAAAGATGTGATGCATCATTAAGTACATGGATCGTATCGGCTGAAATTTCGTTAGTTATAGCGCCTTTATCTGTTGCATTGTTATACTATACTTATACAGGTGCTTTAGGAATCGAATCTGTGTTTATTGACATTCTTTTGACGTTTATATGCTATTTTATTGCACTTTGTGTCGCATCTCATTTTCTTAGATATTCTGAACCTAATAACTTCTCAACAATTGCATCACTTATTATTATCGCCATTATTTTTATGTCGTTTATTATATTTACAATTAACCCGCCAAACTTGCCTATCTTTCATGACTAATAGCAATTCAGGCTCTTTCTATAATCCTCATTATCCCTTTAAAAAAGTAAACGCTGAGAAAACGAATAAAAAACATAGTGTTATCTAGTGCCTATGAGCCTGTGCCGCTGTACTTATATGCGCCCCGCATCCAAAACTTATAACTTAAGTAAAAGAAAATGATTCCATAAACAGGCGTGAAGTATGTCAAGAATTCTGGTTCTTTATTGCTTAAAAATCCTAAACTAGGGTAATATGCCATGAAGGCTATTGGGATGATGAAAGTGAATACAAGACGAAGAACGCCGCTAAATATACTTATTGGATACCTCGCATAATCCTTGAATCTATGAGCTAAACTCAGCACATAAAAAGAACCATTCATAATATAAAAGCAGGAGGATGAGGCAAAGTTCATTATAGCAATCATAAATAATGATGCAGATATTAGTGCGATTATTAGTTTAATCAGTATAATAAATGAAAAGGCCATCTGCATACTTACCCATGCGTATGATAGCACAAAAAGTCCAACTGCTAGCTGCCCTAACCCTTTAATATCAAAAACCTCTGAATAATAATAGAAAAATAAGTTTATTGGTTTAAAGCAGTATTTTATAAAATCCCCGGAGAGAACATTTGATAATAGGTTCCAGTTATTATCAAACAAGCATTGTAATGGGGTAGTAGCAATCAATGAAAAGGCATACAGGAAAAGCATTTCGTGATAAGACCAACCTAGCAGGGATGGGATGTTTTTAAAAATAATCCAAAATGAAACGAATCCAGATATATTTATAATTACAATACCTATCAAAGATATAATAAAATCAGCACGGTAGCTCATTTTAGTTTTGAGATTTTGGCTTAATATTTTACTATAAATTTTTAAATAATATACAAGTCCTCTCTTCATTTTCAAATCTCCCTTTGTTGTGCTTTTTACTCATAAAAATGCCTTTTATAAAAACACTTTCTGTTTGTTCTACTAATAATTAGCCGATGGACTTATCGGCTAATTAAGCTAATTTCTTATTAGCCTCCGTTTACTGTTATTATCTTTAATGATTTGCGCCAAAATAGCCGGCTCACAATTAGTGCAATCACCATCCACATAAGCTGTACAAGAATAATAGTAAGTCTTTCTCCTATCAGCATATCAGCATTAATAAGAAGTTTAAGAGGCGCATGATAAATCGCTTGAAACGGAAGATACATAGTGATATTTCTCAAGGTCTCCGGGAAAAAGTTCAATGGAATAACAGCGCCTGAAAGTAATAATACGATTACTTCCTTTATTATGTTAACTCCCCAAATAGATTGTGTATAGAGGGCAATGGTACCAACAAAAAAATCAATATTGAGGCTAATTACAACACCTATCATAATGCTTACAAAAAAGAAGATAAGGTTAACTCCCAGGTGTATAGCGGAATTAGATAGAAAATAAACTACAATAAATGTTGGAAGGAAGGTTGTAATAAATCTAGACAACATCTCACCAATTAGCTGAAAAGAGATAAATGCTTGATAATCCATAGGTTTTATTAAGTCAAGGACTATTCGCCCGGACTGAATGTCCTCATGTATTATCCATGTGAGATAGCTTTCTAAGAGATTAAACATTGATGATGCAAGCACAAGATAAATCATAGTATCTTCAAATGTCATCCCATTTAGAACATCAGTTCCTGAAGAAATAAAGATGCTTTTCCATAGGCTATAAACTATAACTAAATAGATTAGGTTACCGATAATGGTAACAAACAGCCCTAATCTATATTGCAGGTTCTCCATTATTCCAGATCGAATAAGTGCTATTTGTTTTCTCATACGACATTACCTTCGTAGATTTTCTTAATTATTTCTTCAGTAACAATCTCTTCGATTTTTATATCACAAATCTCTACAATGTCCTGCAAATTTTGTAAGATCAGCATGATAGGTGTATCATCTTCATTTGACATAATAAAGAACCATTCTCCTGATTTTGTTACAGTAATTGTTGACGCTTCCGGAAATCTTTCGTGGATATTGTCCGATATAAAATCAACAGAAAGATCCCCTTTTGTTTTAATTTTTAATGTTCTGTATGCTCCAAAGAAACCTTTTAGCTTCTCAGCGGTATTGTCATAGAGCATAGCTCCCTTGTCTATGATGATAATCCTTTCACAAAGAGCATCAACATCTCCAATGTCGTGGGTTGTCAAAATAACTGTAGTGTTTCGGCGAACATTAAGCTCATGAATCAACACTCTGATTTTTGCCTTCATGGAAACATCAAGACCAATAGTAGGTTCGTCAAGGAATATTACACTTGGATTATGTAAAAATGCCGCAAGAATATCACATAATGTCCTTTGACCAAGTGACATTTGGCGTACTGGCTTGCTGTAAAGTGGCTTCAAATCAATTAGAGACTCATATAATGCTAATTGGTCTTGATAATCTTTATCAGGAATTTGATAAATGTCTTTTAAAATTTTAAAAGATTCAATTACAGGTAGTGACCACCAAAGCTGCGTCCTCTGACCAAATACAACCCCAATATTTTGTGCATTCTGAGTCCTGTTTTTATAGGGGATTTTTCTATTAACTAAAATTGTACCTGAAGTTGGTTCAAGAACCCCTGACATCATCTTAATTGTAGTAGACTTACCTGCTCCGTTAGGGCCGAGATATCCTACCATTTCCCCCTGATCAATTGTTAGGGACACATCATTTACGGCTTTAATCGTATTATAGTTTCTAGAAAACAAATCCTTAATACTACCACCAAGTCCTTCGCGTCGATTAAGCACTTTGAACTCTTTGGATATATTTTTCAATTCAATTGTATGTTCCATAATCAATGCTCCCTCATAGAGATACTTTTATTTATTAGAGTAGTATTTGGGGAAGCTTTTTGTCAAGTTATATTTAAATCTCGTTATACAAAACAGGAGGAATTAATAAACACCTCCTGTTTTTACATAATATAAAGTAGATTCTATCAATGGGGGTAAATGTAGCGTGGCAAATTTGAGGTGTTAGATTTGCCACTTACCTTATATATCAGCAAATTTAATTTTTTGATTGACTCTAACGTTGCGTAATAGTTTATAGTAATTATTGAAGGGAGTGAAGTAAGATGAAAGTGAAGGAAGTTGCTGACTTAGTTGGTATTAGTGTGCGCGCACTACATCATTATGATGAGATAGGATTACTAATTCCAGAGCAAACCACTTCAGCGGGTTATCGGGTTTATTCTGACGAGAATCTGGAGAAACTTCAACAAATCTTGTTTTTTAGAGAACTAGGCTTCCCTTTAAAAAAAATCAAAGAAATTGTTGATAGTCCTTCCTTTGAAAGACAAGAAGCACTAATGCTTCAGCATAGGATGCTTCTAGAAAAGAAGAAAAGACTTGAAAAGATGATTGGGACTGTCGAAAAAACTATCCAGCATTCGAAAGGAGAAATTGAAATGTCTAATAAAGATAAATTTGAAGGCTTTGACTTTAGTATCAATCCATATGAGCAGGAAGCAAGAAAAAAATGGGGAGATAAAGTGGTAGAGGAATACAATGAAAAAGCAAAAAATATTACTAGATCGGATCCGGATAAATTTAACGTAATCTTTCGCAAGCTTGCCTCGATTCGTCATCTTTCACCTGATTCTAAAGAAGCTCAAGAAGGAATTAACGAGTGGTATCAATCCATAAATAAGCTGGGGAACTATTCGCTTGATGCATTTAAAGGTTTAGGGCAAATGTATGTAGCCGACGAACGATTTACTAAAAACATTGATGGGTTTGGTGAAGGTTTAGCGAGATTCATGTGCGAAGCTATGGCAATCTATGCGGACACACAAAAACAGTAAATAGAAAACCTATCAAGTTACCTTGATAGGTTTTCCTTTATAGAGTGAAGTTTAAAAAATCAAAGTTTAAGTATAAAAGATTATGTTTCAAGGTAAAAGCGCATAGCATCAAGATGTATTGAGATATATGTAAATATAGACTATAAGATGATGGTATCTATTCCTTCACTTTTCGTGCTACCTTTTCTTACTTTATATAGTTATAATAGAATTGATGGCAAAATTTACTGTCAAATTAGTGGACCATTTAATCACTGACATTTACAAGATAGCGGCAAAAGCTGTTATATAAAGGAGGAAATCGTTATGAAGGCTTTATTCATTGGTGGAACGGGAACAATCAGTACCGCTATTTCAAAACAATTGGCAGAAACTGATTGGGATTTATATGTTCTTAACCGCGGTAATCGCAATTCTGTATTACCTAAAAACGTAAAATATATCACAGCAGATATTAATGATGAAAAGGGCACAGCAGAAAAACTGAAGGATTTTGATTTTGATGTTGTGTGTGATTTTATAGGCTTTGTGCCCTCACAACTTGAACGGGACTATCGTTTGTTTAAAAACAAAACGAATCAGTTTATTTACATAAGTTCAGCGTCCGCATATCAGAAGCCTCTTGCAAATTATAAAATCAACGAGGGTACGCCTCTTGCAAATCCTTATTGGGAATACTCGCGTAATAAAATAGCTTGCGAGAATTTTTTGATGGATATGTATAGGGACAATGGGTTCCCTGTTACAATTGTTAGACCAAGCCATACATATGACGAGCGCTCTGTGCCGCTTGGAGTTCATGGAAGCAAAGGAAGCTGGCAAGTTGTAAAGCGCATGATGGAAGGCAAACCCGTTATTATTCACGGCGATGGGACCTCTCTTTGGACAATGACTCACAGCAGTGACTTTGCCAAAGGTTTTATCGGACTTATGGGTAATATACATGCAATTGGCGAGGCCTTTCAAATTACTTCTGATGAAACACTTACCTGGAATCAGATTTATAAATCTATCGCAAATTGTCTGGGCGTTGATTTTAAGCCCTATTATGTTCCGTCTGATTTCCTTGCGGCCGTCAGTAACTATGATTTTATGGGAAGTCTAACAGGTGACAAGGCAAACTCAGTGGTCTTTGATAACCAAAAACTAAAGAGTGTCGTACCAGATTTTAAACCTACGGTGCGATTTGACATGGGTATTAATAATACAGTCCGATATGTTTTAGAGAATATAGAGTGTCAAACCGAAGATAAAGAATTTGATAAATGGTGTGACAAAGTAATTGTTGCATTAGAAAAAGCTAAAGGAGAGATAAATTTATGATTAACCTTAAAGGAAAATGGGCGCTTATTACAGGTGCTAGCCGTGGGATAGGTTATCTTGCAGCTAAGTTTATGGCAGAGCAGGGTTGTAATCTTGTCTTGCATAGTAGAAGGATTGAAAACACAAAAAAGGTTTTGGAAGAAATAAAGGCTTTAGGAGTTGAAGCATATGCCGTAGCTGCAGAGCTTAGTGAATTTGAACAAGTAGAGTCAATGCTTTCAGAGATAGATAATAAAGGAACACAGATTGATATTATTCTAAATAATGCGGGAGTTCAAATTGCATATAGGACTGATTATTTTAGTACACCCGTATCAGATTATACAGAGAGCTTTAAAATTAACACTATTGCCCCAGCTATGATTTGCTATCATTTTATACCGAAGATGATTGAGCGTGGATTTGGCAGAGTGGTGAACACAACAAGCGGTATCCGCCTAGAGCCGGAACAGGCTGGTTATTCGGCAAGCAAGGCTGCTCTAGACAAAATTACAATAGATATCGGTTCTAAGCTTGAAGGTACTGATGTTATGATTAATCTGACTGATCCTGGTTGGTGCAGAACTGAGCTCGGAGGGCCTCGTGCCCCAAACTCCCCTGAAAGTGCAATCCCCGGTATTGTAGTCGGAGCCTTTTTAAATGATAGAAGATCAGGAAGAATTCTCAGCGCTTCAGACTTCACGGGAATGTCCTTAGAGGACGCCGTAGCAAAGGCAGAGTTCTAATAGGATGCATAAGAGAATGTTATGAAAAAGTACGTGAAACCGTTAATCCAAATGAATAACTATAGACTTCGCATGAAGTTCTTCTTGTTATACTTTTTTTGCGTACTAATCCCAATTATTTTGCTAGCTACCTTAATAGTATTTGTCCTCAGCCAGAGCGAAATAAAGGAGCAGGAAAAAGAACGTATCTACCTTTCGGAACGTTTGGCTAACGATATGCAGGGTCTTTTTGCAGAATGTGAAACTGCGGCTGACAGTATTTATACCGATAGCGAGCTTGCTCGTTTTTTATCTGAAACTTATCCCACGACAAATGATTATTATGATGCATACCTTTCATTACAAAAAGTTAGCGGACTTAATTATATTGCAAAATCAAATGCTATCCAACAGATTACTATTTTTGCTGATAATCCTGGGATATTAAATGGAGGTTATTTTTATCAACTCTCATATGCAAAGGATCAGGACTGGTACCCGGACAACCAGAAAGAAATACATAATTTGATATTGTGGAAAACTGCAGCATTAGAAAGTGAAGATCATTCAGCGCATGATAAGTTTTATATCCTTAGACTTATGGATTATTTTGAGGCAGACCCTACATGCTATCTTTGTATTACCATTGATGAGGCCGAAATATATGAGATACTTGATAATGGAGCCGCTGGCTTTCTATTATATCTTTATGACGCACAGGATAATTTGATTTATACGACAGATAAGAACGAGCTTACGAGAATAGGTGGCTCAGCAAGAATAACTCCAACTGAATTGGAAAAAGGCTGGAATGGACGAATCAGTCAAATTCCAATAAAGGCAGTAAACACTGTATGGCATGCTTATGTAATTGATTCATCAGATACAATGTGGGCCAAGTTGTATAAGTCAAATATTAATATCTTACTTTTGTTAGTGGTTCTAATATTCATCCCGACACTGATTACCCTTGCAATTGAGCGCTCTATTATACAGCGAATAGAGCTGTTAAAGGGACGTTTCGATGCAATTCAAAACAAACCGGAGTTTCTCACCCCAATACCTGGTGATTATGGGAAGGATGAAATCGGAAGTCTAATCCGGAATTTTAATTCCATGTTAATTCGTATAACTGCTTTAATTGCTACAATACAAGCTAAAACTGAGGAAAAGAATCAACTTGAATTGCTAAAAACACGAGCGGAGCTTAATGCTCTTCAAAGCCAGGTTAATCCACATTTTATTTATAATACATTGGAGAGTATATGTATGCGCTCCATGTTAAAAGGTGAGACTGAAACGGCTAATATCATGCGTGAAATGTCGTTACTACTTCGTGAAATGTCAGGGTGGTCCCACGAAGCTATATTTCTACATGAAGAAATTTCATTTGTAGAAGCCTATCTTCGTCTCCAAAAATATCGTTTTGGTGATCGCCTCGAGTATCAAATCAATTTAGATGAAAAGGTACGCAATCTTAAAATTCCGAAACTTACCGTAATTTCCTTTGTAGAAAATGCATGTGTTTATGGGTTTGAAGAATCTCTTACAGATGTTTTGATTACAGTGACAGCTATGAAAACGAAGTATGGGGTAGAAATTACTGTAACTGATAACGGTGCAGGCATGGAAGCCGAGAAACTTCAGAAGATTATGGATGATATTGCTCATGCAGATATCAGACGATTGGGAAGAGGCAAAAGTACTGGAATTCTCAACGCATATTTACGACTTCGCATGCGATTTGGAGAAGACCTTATTCTAACTATTGACAGTGTGCCAGATAAAAATACTTGTATTAAAGTATATATAAAAGATGCTGTTTAATACGCAATATATGGTTTTGCAGGGAAGCTATATTTCATGAAAATATTCTTGGTACCGAAGTAAAGGAGGGAACAAGGATGTATAAGCTGCTGGTGGTTGATGACGAGCCTTTTATAAGACAAGGGCTTCGTTTGTTGATTCATGAAAAGAATGACTCTTTTGAAGTTTCAGCAGAAGCCGCGAATGCGTTTGAGGCTTTAGAATTATTGAAAAATCAGTATTTTGACGCAGCAATGATCGATATCAAAATGCCCAAAATGGATGGTCTCACTTTGATACGAAAAATTCGCGCCAAGGGTCTATTGAATCTCCCCATTATAATTCTTAGTGGTTTTTTTGATTATTCATATGCAAAAAACGCCATGGATTGTGATGTTATTACATATCTTTTGAAACCAATACAGCCTAATGAGTTGGAACAAGCATTATTTAAGGTGCAGGAGCAGATTAATCAGCAGAAACTTCAGAAAGCTCGCAGTAATAAGTATGAACTGCATTCGGTGATGTCGTATGTAAATCAGATGGTTTGCGGTAGCTATGAAGCCGCAGCAGAGCAAAAACTGCGTCAGTATTTTCACAAAGCAAAGAGATTTTATTATTTAAGGTTGGTCTGGGAGCAACCGCAGGAAAGCGGTTTTGAACATAAGTTGTTAAATCATAATTTTTTTCAGCAAATGTATCTTCAGGGAGCAGTTCCTATTCAAATACCGGGCCGGGCAGAAGACGCGTCACCTGAGCTCGGGCTTGTAATAACAAATTTGGTTTTAGCCACCGAGAGTTTAACACCCGAGGAATACGCGGCACGAATAAAAAATGATTTGCAAAGATATGAATTTGGTAATGTGGGAATCTATCTTGGACAACGTGTCAACGCAATTACACAGCTTTCTAAATCTTATCGCACAGCGTCTAGCCCCCTATCGGAGATAGAAAACTGTTCTGGCGCGCAGTTACTACCGAAAGTCGAAGAATATTTGCTGGCACATTTCCGTGAGCCAATTAGTGTAAGTAGTCTTAGCAAATATTTTTATATTAATAAGGCTTATTTAGGACAACTCTTTAAAAAGCAATATGGGATGTATCTTAAGGATTATCTTAACAAGCTTCGGTGTAAGGAAGCGGCACAATTACTTATTAATGGCGACGAAAAAATTTATCGCATTGCTCAAGAAACAGGATTTAGCAATGTTGATCATTTTATTCAGGTGTTTACCCGAGAAACGGGTTTGACGCCTAATAAGTACAGAAAGAATCAAACAGTACAGAATCAGATGCTTAAGGGAGGAAATGAGTGTGAATAAATTAAGAAACCGTATTGGAATTGCATTTTTTCTGCTTGTTGCTCTTGCAATTATAATATTTGTAGTGATATATGCCATAGATAACGATGAACAGCAGGAGGAGTATCAAGAATTTACTGCTTTTTTTGCCTATTCTGGGTATGGACACGAAACGGGTAAAGATAACCGGATTCAAAATAAAATCGAAGAGCTAACAAATACAAAAGTCAATATCTCTTGGTTAGGAAATAAAAAGCTAGAAGATGTCGCAGATACAATGATTGCAGGAAATAAATATGCGGATTTCATAGATGGAGCAGATGCCACTTCAAAATTAATACGGGCAGGCTCTTTCGTTGCTCTGGAAGAGTATCTGCCTAATTATCCGAATCTGTATTCCTACTTGTCAGAAGAAGAATGGGAGATGCTTCGAAGCGATGATGGCCATATTTATATCATTCCACAGTTTGGAATTGTTTATGGAAATGAGACAGACACATCACACAGAGAACAGGGCTTTTTTATTCAGAAAGAGGTGCTAAAATGGGCTGGGTATCCGAAGGTAACAACTGTGGCAGAGTACTTTGATCTGATTGGAGCATATCAAAAAGAGCATCCACTTACCGAAGGCAGGCCGACACAAGGCTTTTTGATTTTATGTGATGATTGGCGTGGATTTGCATTATCAAATGTACCGCAGTTTGTCGCAGGATACCCAAACGACGGCTGTGCGATCGTTGATGCTAAAACACAGACGGCTACATTATATGATTTTATTCCCGAAGCGAAAGAGTACTACCGTTTGTTGAATGAGGCTTATCACAGCGGAATCTTAAATCCAGATACCTTTGTTATGACATACAAGCAATACATCGATCTAATTTCTACCGGAAGTGTGCTAGGAATTATTGATCAATACTGGCAGTTCGAGTCGGCTCAAGAATCTCTTTATGCACAAGGTTTAACAAAACGAACCTATGTCCCTCTTGGACTTACAATTGAAGAAGGAGTATATGAGCGTTATAGAAGCATAGAAGCTCTAGATATTTCCAATGGGATTGGGATTTCAGTGGGTTGTGAAGATATCAATGGAGCACTTTCCTATATTGATAGGCTTTTGGAACAAGATATTATGAAACTACGATTCTGGGGTGAAGAAGGGTTAGACTATAGTATTGATCAGAATGGTTTATACTTCCGTACTGATGAACAACGCAAAAGCGCCTCAGACAAAATATGGTGTGCCAATAATTTTTATAGCTTATACTATTTTCCTCATTATGATGGAATGCTTGCCGATGGTATAAATGCGGTTCGCCCGGCAGAGCAACCTGAAGAGTTTTTTGCTACATTATCGGATTATGATAAGGAGCTGTTAAACGCGTATGGTTATCAAACTTTTGTTGACTTTTTAAATGAACCGGCAAAGGAAAACCCAGAATGGTTTCCCCTCTATTCGTACACAAATAATCTTGATATTAACCAAGAGCCAGGAAAGACACATCAACAAATCGAAGTAATCCGTAAGGAATGGCTCCCTAAGGTAATTATGGCTAAGAAAGGTGAGTTTGAATCCATGTGGGAAAATTACCGTACTCTGTTTTATAATCAGATTGATGTAGAAATGTTTGAAGATCTACTGACTCAGGAGGTACAACGACGAATAGGTAATTAATCCCGTTTATTATAGAACTTCATCTTAATAATTATTAGAGATATGGTATTAAGCAAAACCCTCGTGATTTTTATATTATAATTTTGTCTGAACAATAAGAATTTTTAGGAGGGTGTGTTTTATGACCGAAACGAAACATTTTCACAGAATAAAGCGGAAAGCAACAACAGTGATTGCATTACTTCTTGCAATGATTATCGCATTTCCGGGATCTGCTTTTGCAGTTCAAGCTGCAGAGAAAGAAAGCACCTGGAGTGAGATTTTGCCAATGACAGCTCAATGGAGTTACTGGCATGGTGATACTACAAATCCTGTAGCCGCCGAAGGCTGGGAACTAGAAGCTTTTGATGATTCAACATGGAAGGTCCTTGCAGGGCCACTTGGCTATGGCGCCTCATCAAAAGTTCCTGATATACCCTACAGTTCGATGACCGAAAATGACAAGGTCCCATATAATAGTCCTGATGGCACTATAGAGACCCTTAAGGTTCCTGCTACATATTATCGTACCGAGTTTGTTATTTCAGACATGAATAAGATAAAAATGGTATCAGGCTTAGCACATTATGACGATGCAGCAATTGTTTATGTTAACGGAGTGGAGAGAGTCCGTCTCGGTGCATTTGCAGATGGTTTTGATGTAAGTGCTGCTGCGAAAATAACTGGCGGAGATGCTACTGGTGCCACAAAAGCAGGTGATCCTGTAGTGAATCAACAAATAAATATGCTTGCAAGCTGGTTTAAGGAAGGCAAAAATACCATTGCAGTAGTAATGTTCCAGGATACCGGCTCTAGCTCTGACTGCCTTATGGGCCTGCAGATAAAAGCAAGTGATACCCTAGTATTAAAGGCACCAGACAGAATTAATGTTAGTTTCTATGGCGACACAAAGACTACAAAGGCAATTACCTGGATATCTGACGGAAACGGAGAAGAGAGCCTTGTTCAATATGTGGATGCTTCCACTGTTTCAGATATTGAAGGATTTGACTGGAGCACGGCTAATGCTGTGAAGGCTACTAGGTCCGGTGGAGCAGAGGTTACAAACAAAGCCATTATTAATGATTTAAAAATAGGCACAAAATACTACTTCCGCGCGGGCGGCGATGATACATTTAGTGCCGTTGGTGCATTTGAGACGGCAGGCGAAGATGATGGAAGCTTTAGCTTCTTGCATGTAACCGACCAGCAAGGTTCTTCAGAGGCCGATTTTACAAACTGGGCAAAGAATATTGCAGGAGCAATAGACACTTTCCCACAGACATCATTTATCGTAGATACCGGAGACTTTGTAAATGATGGACTCAATGAAGATGAATGGAAATATTGTTTCAATTTAGCGGCAGATACTCTTATGAATACGACGTTGGTTCCCGTAGTCGGAAATCATGAAGGCTATGATTATCTTGGAAGCTTCGAGAAACATTTTACTGTAGATGTTCCGAATTCAGCAATTAAGGAAAAAGGTAGCTATTATTCCTTTGACTATGAAAATACGCATTTTGCAGTTTTAAATACCGACGAAAAAGAGAATGAAGATTTATCAGCAGCACAGCTAAAGTGGCTGGAAACTGATTTATCCAAAGCAGATTCTAATAGTAACATAGAGTGGATTATAGTTGCATTACACCGTTCCTTGTATTCAAGTGGAGACCACTCTACAGACGGCGATGTAATAAAATTCAGGAGCTCAATAGGCAATCTACTTGATAAATACAATGTAGACATTGTATTATCGGGTCATGACCATGTATATATGAGAACAGAATCCCTTTATGCAGGAGTAGCACAGGATTACAATTCTGAAGTAATTGAGGGCGTTCAATATGCCGTAAATCCTAACGGTGCAACTCATATTGTTCCAGCTACGATTTCAACTAAAAATTATGAGCTAAATAAGAATGCTGATTACCGTATATTACAAGCTGCAAAGCGTGATGGCACATATGAAAACGGCCGTCAGAAATTAGTCAGCTACTCTTTACTTACAGGTTCTGCTTATTATCCTGAAGGAATAGCAAAAGATTCATCAGTATTTGTTAAAATAGACATCAACGACAACAAGCTTATCATGAACAGCTACTCCGTTAAGGACGGGAAGGTAGATAATAGCGCATTTGACAGCTATGCTATTATGAAGGATTCTTCCAAGGAAGCCAAACCAATAAAGAAGACAAATGATCCTGTCACAAAACTAGATCCGTTGGATTATCCGTTTACCGGCGAGGGTGGAAGTACACAGCCCGATACCAACAGCTATGAAAGCATGATCTATGATGCAGAAGCATATTTCTTCGAGAACAGTGGCACACAAGGTGATATCTGGTATTACTATTATGAAGAAAATGATAAGCTTAATGAGCTTACACCGATGAAGGGCAAGACTCTTGCTGACGGGACAACCGGAGCAGAAATGAAGTCAGACAGTCTATACTCACAGCATGCAGATGCAACAAATATTGGCAATGATAGTGTTCAAAATGGTTCTGTTCGCCTATATGACGGTGCGCACGATGGGAATCCAAGGCCTGAGGGTGAGCGTATGACACTTGTGCCCTACTCAGACGAGAGCAATGAAGCAGGTAAAGACGATATAGTTGTTGCATGGAAAGCACCTAAGAGTGGCTGGGTTAAGATTACCGACTGGAACCCAGAATTCGTAGGCATTATCCCAGCAGAAAAATATCTTAATACTTATAACGGCTTTTGGGTTGACATCCGCTTGAAGAAAGGTTCTACTGGAGCGCCAACCGATATAGCTAACTACAGAGAAGACAGTAAGTCGCTTCTTGATATCAAGACTTTTCCTGAGGACGGAGATGGTGTTGTTTCCGGTGGCGCACCTAAATTGATAGATAAGGGTGCTATGTTTGACGGCAATTACACAGAAGGTGCCTTTGTTCAAGTCAGCGATTTGGTATATGTAGAAGAAGGCGATTATATCTACTATGTCGCTCATTGTGGTAATAATTATGGCTGGAGAGGTGTGATTCTTGATTCCACAATCAAATATGCTGTTGCGGATGGTGATGGAAATGAGTTGCCGGATCCAAAAACTGACCCGAATGAAGAAGATAACACTGGTAAAGAAGCTATCATCTATACGGTAGTTGAAGGCGATTATCTGAGAAAAATTGCAGAAGAAAACCTTGGCTCTGAAGCTAATTGGAGCAAGATTTATGAATGGAATAAAAGTAGTATATCCAATCCGGACAGAATATATATTGGCCAAAAACTACATCTGTATAAATAATTAGCTAGAATTCCTTTTCGATAGGTCATATAAAAATTTACGTAATTAATTAATGGACTCCCTCTAGTCAAGAATTAGGTAGAATTCAAGATTGGAGGGAGTTTTTTTAGCTCTGTGCAGGTGTTTTCCTATTATAAAGTATTGACTAATGAGTCAATTTGTATTCTATTTGAGTAGTAGTGTTGACTTATCAGTCAATTTGGAGGCGTTTATGGCAAGAGAGGCATTTAATAAACTATCAGAGGATAAGAGAAATAATAGCCATGCTAGGGGGTTATCCAACTATTATGGAACTGCTTATTGATGAGCAGAAAAGTGGGCGTCTACATATTAAACCTGTAATTATTATGACAGGAGGAGAGTATTTAAGTAATCAGTTGTGTGAAAAGCTCTCAGAAGCATTTGAATGCTATGTCCAGACAAACTATTCCTGTACCGAAGGAGGAACAATTGCTTGCGAATGTATACAACAACATTTTCATATTAATGATGACTGGGTGGTATCAATCATGTGGAGATTTTTCTATCTACTGAGGAGCCAAAGCAGCATCCTAAAAGCGGTAAGTTTAAACATATAATAAATATGAGATAGGATTATTTTTAATTAACACCAATAGCCTTATAAAGAGCCTCATATACTTCGCTTGAATTGCAAGGTATATCTGGCTCAATAAGTTCTCCTTCCTTTGTAGTATCAATTCGATGCCATTTCTTTCTCGATACTGACAATTGCATTCCGGAATTAGGAAGTTTAAACACTACAATATCTCCATAGCTGCTTGGATTATTTCCTGAGGCCTCACCTATGATAGTACCAAGATTATTATCCTTAATATACTCTGCAAAATCCATAGCTGCGCTAAAGGTAGAGACAGATGTCAGAATGTAAACATTTCCATCAAAAACCAGGTCATCATATTTGTAATTGCTTCGGTTGTGGGTACCTTTCTTGTACATAAATAAGCCGTATCTCTGCTCGTCACCCCATTCGAGATATTCATCTACATTAAGATAGCGGATAAATTCATTGGCAACTGTAGAATAACCGCCTCCGTTGCCTCTTAAGTCAACTGCAACATTTTCTATGTCAAGTTCCTTGACCTTAGTAAACATTTCATTCACGCAGTTAATATATTCATCATTATAATTGCATTCGTTAAGGTAAAGAATAGCAAGATTCTTATTTTCATCTATCTCATAGCTCACAAAGGAGTAATCTTCATTCGATGATTCTGTCATGCTCTAGCATACCATTTATTTGAACATTTTTGGATTAGGATATGATTAAAAAAATATCGTTAATACAAATAGACTCGATCAAAATAATATTCCTTAGAAGATAATTTGCTCTATTAAAAACAGTGGTAACACATTTGCTACCTGTGTTACGTATTGACGAACATACATATTAGTGATATTATAAAAACATCAAAATTAAATATATTCGCGGGGGGACTCCTAGGAGTTGAGAAGGTAGAACCTGACCCTTTGAACCTGTCAGTTAACACTGTCGTAGGGAAGCAATCTACAGATAATGCATGAATGCTCTCCTTACTAAAAGAGGGCATTTTTTATTTTATAATAATTAGGATTATTCCGTGCGACTTGTTAACTTAAATCCAGGGAATCATAATGAAAGGACAAAAGGAAGTTGTTTATGACTAAAAAAGAAGACCTTAAAAAGCAAATAATTCAGGCAGTTGAAAAAGTAAAACAGACAAATCCTATGGCTGCATCTATAACAAATACGGTTACCATTAATTTAGTAGCTAATACCCAGATTGCCGTTGGTGGGGCTGCTGCTATGGTGTATATGCCTGATGAGGGTGAGTTTATTGCTAGAGCTGGCGGGGCCACATATATAAATGTGGGAACTCTTTTCCCAGTTTATGAGCAGACTTTGCCGTCTACTGCTAAAGTTTTACACGATACTGGAAAACCATGGGTTCTAGATCCGGTCGCAATAGGGATTGGCTCTCTTAGGACAAAGCTGTTACAACAATTTAAAAAATATAAGCCATCAGTTATCAGGGGAAACCCTTCTGAGATTATTGCATTGGCTGGCTTGTGGAACTTAGATGGTGGAACAGATGTATCAAATGTTCGCGGAGTTGATTCTACAGATCCCGTAAATGCTGCTAAAGTAGCGGCTGTTGCGCTTGCCAAGTGTACAGGTGGGGCTGTAGCTGTATCTGGTGAAACCGACCTAGTAACCGATGGTTCAAGCATCGTAAACTCTTACGGAGGCTCACACTTTATGGAGAAAATAACAGGAGCGGGCTGTTCATTAGGTGGGGTTATCGCAATATATGCAACGGCTTCATCACCATTTATTGCAGCTCTAACCGGGACGGCAGTTTATAATTTGGCGGGAAATCGTGCTGAAAAGAAAGTGGACGGTCCTGCAAGTTTTCAGACACAGTTTATTGATGAACTCTATAAGGCGACGGCAGCCGATATTGCGAACAATCCATTTGACATTATTGAGATTTGTCAATAAATGAATGCTATTTTTAATCTATAAATACAAAAGTGGTAAATTGACGATATTTTGGGAGGGGAAAAATGAGTATAAGGGAAAAACTTGATATTTCGGCATACTTAATAGTTGGCCCGGAAAATACAAAAGGCAGGCCTGTTACCTCAATTATTAAAGATTCAGTTGAGGCTGGGTTTAAATGTATTCAAATCCGTTCAAAGATTGCCTCTGCACAAGAATTAATCGAGCTAACCAGCCAGGCATCTAAGGCTATAGCCGAATTGGGTAAATCGGATGAAGTGGCTCTTATAGTTAATGATAGGCTTGATGTTATCTTAGCGGCAAGAAAGCAGGGGATAAAGGTTGACGGAATTCATGTGGGGCAATCCGATATACCGGTAAACGTATGTCGAGTATACTTAGGTGAAGATTCAATTGTTGGTCTATCGGCTAGAACAGATGAGCTGTTTGATTATATCCAAACAGTAGATATCTCACAAATAGATTATTTTGGGGCAGGACCACTTCATGAAACTATGACAAAGCCAGATTGTGGCCTTAGTAAGGATGGAAAAATAATTACTAGAAGCTTTGACGATCTTTCTAAACTTGCTAATTTGAGCCCTATTCCAGTGGTAGTAGGCGGTGGAGTTAAACTTGCAGATATTCCCAATATTGCCCAAACAGGAGTCCATGGCTTTTTTATCGTGACAGCAGTTACAGAGGCTGATAATCCTAAACAGGCAGCAACTAGTCTAGTTGAAAGCTGGAAATCTTCAATCAAATGAAGTTAGAGCAAGAATAATATTCACAAAGAGGTTCTCAACCAGAATGCCAAGCTTAAGGATATTAAGGCAAGTCCTGTGGAACCAGAAGGGTTAGTAGTAGAAATGATTAAGGGAGCAATTATAGACATAGATGGGACCATATTAGATTCTATGTCCATCTGGAATAAGGCTGGAGAGATGTTCTTGCATAATCTAGGGATTGAGGCAGAGCCCGACCTAGGTAGTATTATGTTTTGCATGACCATGACAGAAGGGGCACAATTTTTAAAGGACAGATACAGTATAAATATGGATGTTGATGAAATTATAGAAGGAATCAATCACACCATTAAAGACTTTTATTATTACCATGTCCAACTAAAGGAAGGCGTGGAGCCGTTCTTAAAAGGATTGCAACAGGCAAAAATTAGAATTGTAGCAGCAACATCTTCTGACAGAGAGGTTTTTGAAAGGGCATTGGCAAGGCTTAAGGTGATTAATTACTTTGACAAGATATTTACATGTGGCGAAATAGGTGAGGGTAAAGAAAAACCTGATATCTATCTCGCAGCGGCTGAATATATGGGAACCCTTCCAAAGGATACAGTGGTTTTTGAAGATGCACTACATGCTATCAAAACTGCAAAAGATGCTGGGTTTAGGACAATCGGGATATTTGATGCTTCAAGCATCGATAACATAAATGAAATAAGAGAAACCAGTGACATATACATAGAGAGCCTAGACCATCTTGGCGACATTAATGATTTATTGAAAAACGCTTTTTTATAAAGACCTAAGCAAATAAGCTAAGTAAACTAAGTGAAATAAGTCAATATGGGATAACCCTTATTGACTTATTCTAAAGCGGCAGATTGGGGGCACCATCTTTTGTCGCTATAAAAAATTAATGCGTAGAAAGCTTGAAATACAGCGGAAAGGGAGAAAGATTATGAAAACAGCATTAACAATCGCAGGAAGTGATTCCAGCGGAGGCGCCGGCATCCAGGCAGATATAAAGACAATGACCGCAAATGGCGTATATGCCATGAGTGCGGTTACTGCACTTACTGCACAGAATACGACCGGCGTTACAGGAATAATGGAAGTTACTCCTGAGTTTTTAGGACAACAATTGGATAGTATTTTCCCCGACATCTATCCGGATGCTATCAAAATTGGTATGGTCTCATCAGTTGGACTGATTAAAACCATATCAGAAAAGTTAGAGTTTTATAAAGCTAAAAACATTGTTGTAGACCCGGTGATGGTGTCTACAAGTGGTTCGAAGCTCATTAAGGATAATGCAATAGAAGCATTGAAGAAATATTTATTTCCTCAGGCGATTGTATTGACACCGAATATTCCGGAAGCATCAGTTCTAGCAGGAGTATCTATATCTGATGAAGGGGATATGGCTAAGGCCGCACAAATCATCAGCAATGAATACGGCTGCGCCGTTTTATGTAAGGGTGGCCATAACATAAATGATGCCAATGATTTATTGTATTTTGAAGGTAAATGCCACTGGTTTATGGGTGAGCGTATCGACAATCAAAATACCCATGGAACCGGATGCACTTTATCCAGCGCAATAGCTTCTTTTTTGGCCAAAGGGATGGATTTAGAAACATCAATTCAATTATCAAAGGATTATATATCAGGCGCATTAAGATCGATGCTTGACCTTGGAAAAGGAAGCGGACCGCTTGACCACATGTGGAACATCAAAAGGGAGGAACAATAATGGTTAGAGAATATGCAACTCAGATGGAAGCAGCAAGAAAAGGAATTATTACAGAGGAATTGAAAAAAGTAGCGCAAAAGGAGCTAATGACAGTTGAGGAGCTCATGCCTTTAGTAGGATCGGGTAAAGTAGCAATATGTGCAAATAAAAAACATAAATGCATCAATCCTGAAGGTGTGGGCTCAATGCTGAAAACAAAGATAAATGTAAACTTAGGAGTCTCAAGAGACTGCAAAGATTATGACATGGAAATGGAAAAGGTAATGGAAGCAGTTAATATGGGGGCCCATGCAATTATGGATTTATCCTCGCACGGGAATACAATGCCTTTTCGTAGAAAGCTTACGTCAGAATGCCCGGCAATGATAGGAACGGTGCCGGTATATGATTCGGTTATTCACTACCAAAGGGATTTAAACACCCTTACAGCAAAGGATTTCATTGATGTAGTGAGGCTTCATGCTGAAGACGGGGTTGATTTTGTCACCCTGCACTGTGGCATCACAAGAAAAACAATAGAGCAGATAAAAAAACATAAAAGAAAAATGAATATTGTATCAAGGGGTGGATCACTCGTATTTGCATGGATGAGCATGACAGGCGAGGAAAATCCTTTTTACGAGTACTACGACGATATTCTTGAAATATGCCGTGAGTATGATGTTACAATTTCACTAGGCGATGCTTGTAGGCCAGGATGCCTTGCAGATGCTTCAGATGTATGTCAGATTGAAGAGTTGGTACGACTTGGTGAGCTTACAAAGAGAGCATGGAAAAAAGATGTTCAGGTGATGGTAGAAGGCCCTGGTCATATGCCAATTGACCAGATCGCTGCCAATATGAAAATTCAGCAAACAATTTGCAATGGAGCACCTTTTTATGTGTTAGGACCACTAGTGACTGATATAGCACCTGGCTATGATCATATTACATCAGCAATAGGTGGAGCCATTGCAGCGTCAGCTGGAGCAGCATTTTTATGCTATGTCACACCAGCAGAACACTTGGCGCTTCCAAATTTAGAGGATGTAAAGCAGGGAATTATCGCTTCAAAGATTGCGGCACATTCAGCAGATATAGCTAAGGGTATTAGAGGAGCAAGGGATATTGATGATAAAATGGCTGATGCAAGAAGAACCTTTGATTGGGAAACACAATGGGAGTGTGCCATTGATCCTGAAACAGCAAAAGCGATTAGAGAAGAAAGAAAGCCTGAGCATGAAGACAGCTGTTCTATGTGCGGAAAGTTTTGCGCAGTAAGAAGCATGAATAAAGCACTAGCAGGAGAGCATATTGATATTTTGTAACTGATTTATGGTTTGTTTTCTAAGATATATTATAGTGGCCTGAGAACAAACAAGTAGCTAAAGCCTTAGTATTATATAATAATGATTGTGAATTACTAATATTTAATTAAGAAAGTTGGGGAAAACATGGATTGGAAATATGAAAAAAGACGCATCTACAGTGTAAATGAAAACAATGAATTGATGGCCGAAATTACTTTCGTTTATAAGGCAAATGGCGAAGTTGATATTAATCATACCTATGTTAATCCGATTTTAAGAGGGAAGGGTGCAGCTGGAAAAATGATGGAAGTTGCAAGTGAGTATTTGAGGAAAAACTCACTTAAAGCTACAGCTTCATGTCCATACGCAAATGCATGGCTCAAAAAGAACAGGAGATTGTATCAGGATATACTCTCTAAAGATCTAAATGATGAAGTTACAATTTAAACAAAGAGTATGTTCATATCAAGGGCAAAATTGGGATACTAGATGGTAACTATTTGTGCTGATTAATCCTGCCGCAAATACCCAAACAGAGATTCCAATCTAGATATCTTATAGTAAATAATATTATAACTAAAGCCGCAATTTCGATTGCGGCTTTAAATTTCGTCTAATATTTCTTGACCCAAAATTCTTCGGATTATTCAGCGATGTATATAAAGATAGAGCTATTATGTGAAAACTATACAGTGAAGTTAAGTTATGTAAATATTTATATCTTTAGCTTTAATGTTGAATATTTTTCTATATTAGTGTATTATTATGGAGATAATTTTGGATATTTAAGGGAAAATATTCTTTAATTAGACCTTATAAATGGAAAAGGATACAACAGGAATACTTCAAACCTTTAAGAAGATTTAGCATTATTAGATATTCATATTTGGGAAGGTTATCTCTAAAAATTAATTATCTAAAGAAAGGACATTAGGGTATGTGTATCTTAAAAAGATCAATTATTTCTTTCGTAATCATTACATTACTGGTCGGTATGTTTTCAGGTTGCTCAGCATCTAATGGTTTAAAGGCACAACCTACAATAACTGCGACTAAAGAAGTTGGGACACAAGAAAATAAAGTTGGACCAATTCTTGAATCTAATCTTGAACCAGGGGTTTATTTTGAAGGTGTAGTTAATTATGAAGAATGGGGATTTGGAATGGAAGACATTGCGATAGATAGCAAAATCTTAACTAATTTAAGCTATGAAGATGTATTAAGTATTTATGGTAAACCCATAAAAATTGAAACATATAAAATACCTTTATTATCAGCAGGTGAAGATGTTTATAGGTATTTTAGTGTTGTGGTTTATGACAAAATAGAGTTTGAATTTTATTCAGAAGAAGCTCCTATGAATGCTAAAATTCCTAGAGATGATAAGGTATTTAGATTTGATTTAACGCAAACTGGTTTACCGTTGGATTGTGGACTAGAGGTAGGAATGACAGTTGAAAAAGTAGTCGAAATGTTTGGACAAAGAAAAATTTATAATATTAGAGAAGAAGAATCTATAAAACATGCACTTGGAAACAATAAGCCTGATGAGTACTATTCAGAATACTCCCAAGCTATGACTATTCTATGTGATACTGAGAAATTTGAAGAGACACCTTTATCAATGAGTTTGGTATTATTAGTAAAAGATGACAGGGTTGCAAGGATTGTATTTGCTTATCCAACTTTAGATTAAATGACGATAGGTTTTAGCAGAGTTACTGGAAAGTAATGAAAGGAGATCTTGTATATGAGTACAAAAGTAGCCCCCAATAAAGTGGATGAATTATCAGCTGAATTTAATAGACTCAGTAGACTGATTGAAAATGAAGAGATGGGAATTAACAAAGAAATATTAAGGCTGATACAAAACACAAATTCCCAGTATTCAGAAAGCTATGTCCGTTCGACAACAAGTGAGGCACAAGGCTTGTTAAGGCAGATTAGAAGACTGGCTTCGTCAGTAACAGAGGAGCTTAATAATAAATCAAGCGTATTAAAGAAAGCTGCCGATAGGTACAGAAAAGATGAAGAGGATGCTAAAAGAACCGTAAAGACATCGAAGGGTTTCTCGCTTAGCAATTCTATTTTCAGTACTTTGGGTGGATTCTTTAAAACTGTAGGTAAAGTTGTATCGACTGTTACTGGTAAAGTACTTGGTTTTCTTTTCGGGAAAGGTAAAAACAAATATCATGAACCAACCATAGACCTTCCTCTTGATATATCACCACTTGAATCAAATATAAAGATTAATACAAATAAAAAAAGTGAAGAAGTAAAAAAGATGCAACAGCGGTTAAAGGATTTGGGCTATGATATCAAGGTTGACGGTTATTTTGGGGATCAAACATTGGCTATTGTAAACCTATTTAAAGATAAGTACAGTAAAAAGTGGAGATACATTAGGAGCTATTGCAAAAAGATATAAAATATCAGTAGATGAATTAGCTCGAATAAATAATATTAAAAATATAAACTATATTGTAGTTGGACAAGTATTGAAAGTACCGAATTTGAATATAAATGAATCAAATCATCCAGAAGATATTCAACAAACGGATAATAATATCAGTTCCGATGCAGAATGGATACCTGCTGTAATGAATTTAAATGGAGAATTAGAATCGGAGAAATACTTGAATACTAGATTGAGCAGATTTAAGCTTAAATGGGATCAAGGTAAAATTGATGAGCTTTGGATAGCATGTGATAAAATCAACGAAGATTACGGTATCCAAATTGATCCAAGACTATTATTAGCCATAATAATTCAAGAAGGCACTGGTAGCTTTAATACAAGTAGTACTAATATAGCAGCAGATGGACAACATGGTATTGAAACTGATTATTCTAAAGATTTGATAAAAGCAAACAGTTTAGTATTCGGAAAAATATTGGGATATATTTATTATGCAGATCAGTTTAGGGATTCTGTTGGAGAAAGTAATTCTAAAAGTGGGATAGAAGGTAATGGGGATGTATTTCAATATGCCAATTGGTATACTCCGATAATTGATTTAAAAAAGGGTGTAGTACGGCAGGGGGTATATGCGGGGCATGGAGCTTGGCACGTAAATGTAAGAAAAATCTATGACGAGCTTTCAGAAGGTAATTCTAAGAGTTATGAAGAATATATATCAAACATAGACAGAAAATGTGTTGAAGCTATAGTTGAAGATGAGGGAATAAAATTACCTGAGTTTGATTTTAAAGCTGAAAAAAATTCTCAAAATTCCCTGGGGGAACCAGACGGAAAATGGACTGTAATTTCAAAAAAAATATGATGTGATTTGGAGAAAACAATGAAAAAGAGATGGTTAAATAGATATATATTTACAGGGCTAATAACTGTATGCCTATTGCTGAATGTTTCGTGTAGTAAAATAAATGAGGGCATAAGTACTACAGGAAGTGCCTCTCCCACAAAAGCAGTTGATGTAACATCAAAAACTGATGATGTAGTTAATGATAATGATATAAAAGAATTTATTTCGGACTTTGTTAAAGCAACTTCGGATACAAATGTAGAAGAATTCGAGTCTTTAATCGATGAATATGGGATGTACTCTATAACTTATTTTGTTGATAAAAGAGACCGAAATGTAGTGCTTCATCTTAATAGCGATGAGATTAGAAGCGATTTAGTATTAGCAAATTCAAAGAAAGTAGGCATATCACTAGGCGGAGCATACAAAAGCTTAAATGTTGATGATATTCCAATACAAAAATCAGATGAAAGCAGTAAGATATCGTTTAATATAGATTGGCATATTAATGATGAAAATATTATAGAAAGTAATTTAGAAGATATTATTACGACGTGTCAAAAAATTAATATTATTAATAATGAATATATTCCTCAAATATTTGTATTGAATGATAATTTGTATGCTTTTTGCAAAAGTAGCGGAGTTGAGGAACCTGAGCCAGAGTTTTATGGGGATTGGCTTATTTTTGAGAGAAAAAATGCGGCATATAAAATTCGTGCATTTATAGAATTACAGTAAAATTAGTGACTTTATGCCTTTATCTAAGAGAAAAATTCAGTGCTCCTCCTGGTAATTATACAGATAATCAAAAAGGTCAGTATTATTTATACCAATTGGGGTTATAAATAACACGATTTATGTAGTTAAATACTCAAAAGAATTAGATGAATTTAAGCTTACTGATATAAGGTAAGATGAAATTTCTTAGAGTTCTGATTTGTTTTGGGAAAATGGGCTGGTTAATCTAAAGCATTTTTTTGAAGATAAAAGATTTATAATGGTCGTTATTATAAGTAAAGGCCATTATTTTTTAAAACAAAAATTAAATTAAATTAAACATTGACTTTAATATTGTTAAAGAGTATACTTAACATTATTGAAGGAGGGGTTGTGTGGGAATAGAAGTAGTACCTGATTGGATGGTAAATCTGGATGATGAGGATGTATCGTTTATCAAGAAGTTCGTATTAGCATCTGGATCTTTAAAAGAGATAGCAAAACTCTATGATGTGACCTATCCAACTGTCAGACTTAGACTTGATAAGTTGATACAAAAAATTCAAATTAGTGAAGATACCGCTAATGAACCGTATATTGCGTTAATTAAGCGGCTTGCCGTTAACGATAAGCTTGATTTTGATACAGCAAAAGTATTAATAAATGAATATAAGAAAATAAAACCGGAGGTGGAATAGATGTTTTCGATGATTATAATAATAATAACACCGTTATTGTTGGCTGGCGTTATATGCTTACAAGTATTTTTGTCAAAGAGGAGTAATAAATGGTTAGGATTAATTTTACCTATAATTAGTTTTGTTATATCTATTTATACTATTTTTAATATTTATATTTCTGACTATATGAATGGATGGCAAATCTTTGCTTCGTTAGCCAGCACATTCGCTATTTCAATTATCCCGACCGTTATTTTACTGGCTATTTATTTTGCTTGTCGTGGAAAGATGAAAAACGAAGATGAATTACAAAAGATGGATATCCAGGATCTGTAGTAGTGGATGCTTTGATAGCAACCTAGTATTTATAGATTTTCTGATTCCACTGATATTATTAATTGTTATACCAAAGCTAGTCTCGGTTCTGATAGAAAGGTCAGTTGCCACAGGAGAGGCATTAATCATGCTTCCTGATATAACAATTAGTTTTATTATAATTAGTATATTTTACGGCATCAAAGCTATTACAAAGCTTATAACTTTAGCTTCAAAGCAATATAAAGAGCAAAATTGTATAGAAC
>CAYMAE010000003.1:17558-18962 GCA_964388375.1 uncultured Ruminiclostridium sp. | reverse complement strand
ACAAAGCTTATAACTTTAGCTTCAAAGCAATATAAAGAGCAAAATTGTATAGAACCATAGGGAACATAATAAGTTGAGGAGAAGATTTTTTGATGAAAAAGAATACCCAGTATATTATTATAGCCGTTTTAATTATTCTGCAGGTTATATCATGTTTACAGATTAATAGTATGAGAACTAGAATGGACCAATTAACAAATGATATTTCTGCAGTACGCTCAAACGTAAATAATGTGATAAGTGGATTGGATTCGTTATATTCTAATATAGACGAAAAGCTTGAAGAACAAGCAAGTCCTATTGAAGATGTTGAAATTGAAATCGGATTAATTAATAAGGAAAATCTCACAGTTCCAATTACCTATACCGTAATACCAAAAGAAGTCAGCGACAATACTTCTATAAGTCTCGTTTTTGATAAAGAGACAAAGACGATGCAAAGAAGTGGGAGCTCTTTTAATTTGACAGTGCCTGCTGATATTTTTGGTGAAGGTTTATATCCTTATCTTGTAATATCCGAAAATGATATAGCAAAAATAGAAAAGGATGATTCGCTTAGCATTGATAATATCAAGGATAAAGTTTACCCACATCTATATATTCATCTTATGGGATTAGGACATTTAAATGGCAAAAGTTATGTAAGAACTGGAACAATCGAATCGGATATGAAGCCCCCTGAATTCTCAAAAGAGGCAATAGAATTTACCGAGGCGAGGTTATTAATAAAAGTAGATGATTCCATTATTAAAGACGAACCTATTGATATAGCAAACCTTTATAGTTTCCAAATTGATAAAACAATACCTTTGGAAGTTGGTCAAACTTGTACCATGACTGTTATAGTAAAAGACAGCATTGATTTAGAACATCATTATATAATAGATACATTCACTAATGGTGCTTATATCAAAGATAAGATAAATAATGTGAACATATACTCACAAGATGGTACTCTTCTTTGGCCAAAAGAATTTTAGATAGACTAAGAATCTAGGTTAGAACTAAACAATAAAGGCTCACCCTAAATCAAGGTGAGCCTTTTTAATAACTAACTATATACTTCTAACTATTCAAATTTAGCATTAGCGAGCATATCATTAATTTCATTTAAATCATCCTCTGAGAAATATGTCGCAATAAAACTCAGGACGTAATTATCCAATAGAATAGAATAGTATTTTTGATTAATTGAGAATCCCTCATACTCGATAGAAGTTTCTATTGTGTCAAAGGATTTGCCTCCAATGGTTTCTGTAGAAGGCTCGCTGAATGCATATGGAAACCCGGTTTCACCCAAGTTCATTTTTAGTATTTCAATGTAGTCGCGACCACTTTTTATAGCAACTCCATTAATTAATCCAAGATTCTCAGCTATACAAAAGAGATTTGCATTTGTGTTTC
>CAYMAE010000003.1:0-17458 GCA_964388375.1 uncultured Ruminiclostridium sp. | reverse complement strand
CCATTAATTAATCCAAGATTCTCAGCTATACAAAAGAGATTTGCATTTGTGTTTCATGGTTAAAGCGATAGGTACACAATGATGACAACTTACCGGATAAACCACTTAATTTTACAATACAGTATTATAATTGTAAAGAGACTTTTTGTGATGATGACGTTAGTTTATGATAATTTCACCCTCCCTAGTATTCTGATAAGCTCAAGGGATGGTATACACAATGACAGATGCTGCACTTTCCTATAATTGCATGTAACATACTCCATTGTTATAATAATCATAAAAAGAGCAAAGTATTTAGTTAAACATTATTATACGAATATCATTGATTTGTATTATATTGCTTAGATAACGTAGCTTATTTATCAACTAATAAAGAGTAAAACGAGGTAGTGCTATGAAAGAAATTATTACAAAGCCCTCCGATCCCAATGCATCAAAAGAGGTTATTAGAGTAATGGAATATCTTGCTGAAATCTCTGGTAAGAGGATTATCACAGGTCAACATACGCAGACAAAAGAGCAGCCTGAGATTAGCAAGATTTTTGAGATTACAGGTAAGATACCTGCTTTATGTGGATTTGAGCTTTTATCGTACTCACCAAATATAAACTATGAGCAATCCGATGATGAGTGCCTTATAGAAGTCAGAGAGAATGAAGGAACTTTAGAAACGGCTATGCAATGGGCCAAAGAGAAAAGAGGTCTAATTACATTTACATGGCATTGGTTCTCGCCGGTAGGAGGCTGTGGTAAAAGCTTCTATACTAAAAATACTGATTTTAATCCCGAGAAAGCGCTTGAAGAGGGCTCTAATGAAAATCAAGCACTTATTTCTGATATGGACTATATGGCTGGACTACTTAAACCTTTTAAGGATAACCACATACCGATATTGTGGAGACCGTTTCATGAATCTGAAGGAAAATGGTTCTGGTGGGGTTCACAATCATATAAGACAGCGGCTAACCTGTATCGGCTAATGTTTGAGAGATTTTCTAACCACCATGGACTGAATAACTTAATTTGGGTCTGGAATTCTCCAATTTCCGAGGGGTATCCAGGCGATGATGTAGTAGATGTAATATCTAGAGATGATTATCTACCTAAACGTACACAAACTGATTATAAAGAACAATATGATGAATTGATTAAAATAACACCAGCAAAAAAGATTGCTGCTCTTGGCGAGGTAGGCAATATTCCAAATATTGAAATACTTAAAACATCTAAAGTACCGTTTAGTTGGTATATGACTTGGAGTAAGGAGTTCTGCCTAAGTGAGGAATGGAACTCTTTTGAACAACTCGCAAAGACATATAACAGTGAATATGCTATTACATTAGACATATTACCAAAGCTATACTGATTGGGTAAAATATATATCTGAAATACATACAAGCTATACTGGTTGTATAAATAGAACTGATATATTGCCCTGAAATATTAATATTTCAGCAAATTGATGTAGGAACAGTTTTATTAAAATGATATAATCAATAATTGAGCTTTTGAAAGAAACGAACGGAGGAAATAAAATAATGAAAAGCCGTCAGGTAAATATAGGAATTATTGGGTTAGGTACTGTAGGTACGGGGGTTGCTCGTATATTACTAGAACAAAAAGAATTATTAAAAACTCGCTCAACTTTAGATTACAAGCTGAAATCCATTGTCGAGTTAAATTGGGATCTAGATCGTGATTTGGATTTAACGGGTATAACATGCACAAAAGATGCAAATGATCTTTTGGAAGACCCTGAAATAAATATAGTTGTAGAGACTATTGGGGGCTATGAGCCTGCATATACCTTTATTACTAAAGCACTTAAAAACCGCAAATATGTTGTGACAGCCAATAAAGCTTTGCTTGCACATAAAGGAGTAGAACTATATAAAATTGCACATGAGAACGGTGTAGACATTATGTTTGAGGCTAGTGTTGGAGGGGGAATACCCATAATAAAGAGCATGCGTGAGGCCTTGGTTGCGAATAGATTCAAGAATATTTACGGCATTCTCAATGGAACATCCAACTACATTTTGACAAAGATGCATAAGGAAGGGCTTGAATTCTCAGAAGCATTGAAAGAAGCGCAAGATAAGGGATATGCCGAAGCAGATCCTACTCTTGATGTTAATGGAATGGACGCCGCTCATAAGTTAACTATTTTAAGCTCGATAGCCGCTAATTCCGCTGTTAGTCTTAACAATCTTTATGTTGAGGGTATAGACAATATTACTAAGCTGGATATACATTTTGCAAAAACCTTTGGCTTTACAATAAAACTTCTTGCTATATATAAGGATATAGAGGATGGAATTGACTTAAGAGTTCACCCCACCCTTATTGAAGATTCGCATTTATTAGCTAATGTAAACAATGAGTTGAATGCAATCTTTGTAACCGGTGACTTTGTGGGAAATACAATGTTCTATGGACCTGGGGCTGGCGAGAAGCCTACAGCCAGTGCTATTGTGGGAGATATAGTTGATATTTCAAGGGACCTTTTACTTCGTGAGGGTGCAAAATATCCTAACCGTGCTATCATCCTAACTGAGAGCATTAACCTGGTACCAATTAATGATGTTAAGAACCGTTTTTACTTGCGTTTCCTAACCAAGGACATGCCTGGCGTCCTTTCTGATATATCCGGGGTTTTGGGTGATCATGAGATATCGATTTCTTCTATGGTTCAACCTGAGACTGAGGGGAAAGATGGATTTGTTCCCATAGTCCTTCTGACTCACGAAGCACTTGAAAGTCAGATGGAACAGGCAATCCAAAAAATATTAAAGTTTGATTTTGTAAATAAAGATTTTCTGAGGATGAGAGTATTTAACGGATAATAGGCTCTTATGAACCTATTAATATGCCATTTGTAGGGCAAAGCGCATTACATTTTAATTTAAGAAAGTAAAAGGTGTAGTGCGTTGGGCCTTCTAAGTCCCTATACTCAGTGAATATTTTAGGCTTATTAGAAGATATATATGAATACTTATATATATATAGTAAATGAAAAGGAAATCAAAATACGATGGAGATTATAGAAATAATTAAGGGCATTATTTTAGGTATTATTGAAGGTATTACTGAGTGGCTACCTATAAGTAGTACAGGGCATATGATTCTAGTAGATGAATTTTTAAAGCTAAACATGTCAGAGGATTTTAAAAAAATGTTCTTGGTGGTAATACAACTTGGAGCTATTATGGCAGTAGTCATACTCTATTTTAACAAGCTAAATCCATTTTCGTTCAAAAAATCCATGAAAGAAAAGAAAGAAACCATATCAATTTGGACTAAGGTGATAGTTGGTATAATTCCCGCAGGAATAGTTGGTATTCTTTTTGATGATTGGCTTGAAGAAAACTTCTATAATTATATTATAGTTTCAATCATGCTGATAGTTTATGGGTTACTCTTTATAATTATTGAAAATAGGAATAAAAACAGAAAAGAAAAAGTTATAGGTTTTTCGGACTTATCATATAAGACTGCTTTCGCGATAGGACTATTTCAAGCTTTGAGCTTGATACCTGGAACCTCACGGTCTGGAGTAACCATTTTAGGAGCATTATTACTAGGTGTATCTCGTAATATTGCTGCAGAATACTCCTTTTTCATGTCTATTCCTATAATGTTTGGAGCAAGCTTTATTAAATTAATAAAATTTGGGTTTGTTTTTACAGGTCTTGAAATAGTAATTTTACTAACCAGTATGATTGTTGCCTTTGTTGTTTCATTATTATCAATTAAATTCCTAATGCGATATATTAGAAACCATGACTTTAAAGTATTTGGTTGGTATAGAATTGCATTAGGGATAGTTGTCTTATCATACTTTTTACTTATAAAGTAGTGCACTTATATACCACATGCATGCACATGGGGAATTGTAACCAGCATTTCCATAATGATTGAATGATTACTTTTCTACAAAGATTAATTACCTACACTTAAGGCAGGCTGAAAAACAGATTATAATTTATGGGGCATAGATATTTATTCCTGTATTCCTTATAAATTACAAAATATACTAAATTGATGCTATGAAAGTTATAAAACATAGTCGGAACAACCATGTTTTATAGTAAAATACTAGTCAATTTTATTTAAATTGTATTGCGAAAACGATTAAGTAAAATGGAATGCTTTTTTTACAACTAATAGTAAAAAAAAACAACCTTAAGATAAAAAAACTATTTACTTTGTGCAAGATTACTAAAAAGTGTTGAGAAAAGTATAAGAAATGCTCAAAAAAATTATTAAGTATTGCATTTTAGCGGTGTATGGTATTATACTTAAGAAAACGATTAAGTAATCACTCGTTTTTAAATTATGAGTTTCTAAAGAGAGAGAGTAGTGTATGTGGCTTCATTAAAGGATATAGCAGCAAGGTGTAAAGTGTCAGTGGCTACAGTAAGTAAAGCTTTAAACGACCAAAGTGATATTGGTAAAAAAACAAAAGAGAACATTAGAAGAGTAGCAGAAGAGATGGGATACCTTCCCAACTCAGCCGCCAGAATATTGAAGACTAAGCGAAGTAATAATATTGGAGTTCTGTTTATTGACAAAATGAATAGGGGCTTGGCGCATGAGTATTTTTCATCTGTATTAGAGAATTTGAAAGCTGAAGCTGAACAAAGAGGATATGATATTACTTTTATTTCCCAGAATATAGGGCAAAGGAACTCCAGTTATTTAAAGCATTGTAAGTACAGAAATTTTGATGGTGTCGTAATTGCAAGTGTAGACTATAATGACCCAAGAGTGTTAGAATTAGTAAGAAGTGATTTTCCCCTAGTGACAATAGATCATGTGTTTGATGGTAAAGCTGCAATAATGTCGGATAATGTTAAATCCATCAGGGATCTTGTTACATATATTTATCGATGTGGTCATAGAAAGATAGCTTTTATCCATGGAGAGGATACGGCAGTTACACAAAAAAGAGTGGCGAGCTTTTATAAGACCTGTATGAGATTTAATATTCAAATTCCAACCGAGTATGTAAAGGCTTCAAGGTATCATGATCCTAAGACAACAGCAATAGCTACAAAACAGTTATTAGAAAGCAAAGAGCCTCCAACATGTATTATTTTCCCGGATGATTTTTCCTTTATTGGAGGTATGAATGTTATAGAGGATATGGGACTTAGAATTCCAAATGATATTAGTGTAGCTGCTTTCGATGGCATTCTTTTGTCCCAAGTGCTTAGACCAAAGCTAACAACAGTGAAGCAGGATTCAGAAGCAATAGGGAAAGAGGCAGCAAAACAATTAATAGACTGGATAGAACACCCCAAGATTAATCTCGCAACTCAGGTAATGATCCCTGGAAAACTTCTAGAGGGTCAGACAGTCAAAAATCTTGATAATGCTTTATTATGATGTAATGCCAAAATGGCGTAACATAAAAAGAACCTAATATTTATCAGGAGGGAGATTTTTTCATGAAGAAAAAACTAATCGCACTATTCTTAGTTGGTGTTATGGTATTAACATCATTCGCAGGATGCGGAGACACAGACACTGGGGGGGACATAACTCCACCACCAGCAACAGATCCAGTAAAGACTAATGATCCAGTGACTCCAGCAGAAACAGAGGGCAAAGTATTAAATATTTATTGCTGGAATGAAGAGTTCCAAAGTCGTTACACAGACTATTATGAAAAAGCTGGCAAATTATCTGATGATGTAACAGTTAATTTTGTAATAGTTCCTAACGAAGGAAATGCATATCAAAACGCACTTGACCAAGCTTTACTTGCTCAAGGTACAGCTGCTACTGATGACAAAGTTGATATGTTCTTAATCGAAGCTGACTATGCATTAAAGTATATAAATACAGATTATGCTCTTGATGTAAAGGCAGACATTGGCTTAACTGATGCAGATCTTGCTGGACAATACCAGTACACAAAAGATATTGTTACAGATTCCAACGGAATACAAAAGGGTACAACATGGCAGGCAACACCTGGCCTATTCGCTTACAGACGTTCCATTGCTAAAGACGTACTTGGAACAGATGATCCTGTAAAAGTTCAAGAAGCATTAGCTAACTGGGACAAGTTTGACGAAGTAGCTAAAAAAGCTGCAAATAAAGGCTATAAGATGTTATCTGGATTTGACGATTCCTATCGTACATTCTCCAATAACGTATCTGCTCCTTGGGTAGACGGAGACAAAATCGTAATCGATGATAACCTTATGAGATGGGTAGACCAAACTAAGGAATACACAGACAAAGGTTACAATAACAAGACTTCTCTTTGGGCTCCAGAATGGTCAGCAGACCAAGGTCCTGAAGGAAAAGTATTTGGTTTCTTCTATTCAACATGGGGAATCAACTTCACATTACTTGGAAACACATTAGCAATACCTGAGAGTGAAGGCGGAAAACAAGAAGTTGGAAACGGTATCTTTGGTGATTATGCAGTATGTGCAGGTCCAGAGCCTTATTACTGGGGTGGAACATGGATGTGTGCAGCAGCTGGAACAGACAATATTCCTACAATCAAGGATATAATGTATGTATTAACTTGTGATTCTGCAACAATGAAGAAGATTACAGAAGATACACAAGACTACACAAACAATGAGAAGGCTATGAATGAGCTTGCAAATAGCGATTTCCAATCAGCATTCCTTGGTGGACAAAACCACATCGCATTGTTTGCAGAAGCTGCTCCTAAGATTGACATGAGCAACTTATCAGCTTATGACCAAGGTCTTAATGAATCCTTCCAGGGTGCATTTAAAGATTACTTTGAAGGCACAGTTGATAAAGCTAAAGCATTAGAGAACTTCTATACATCTGCTATAGAGAAATATCCTGAGTTGAAAAAATAAGGGATTACATAATAACTGCAAAGATACATTGAAAATACAGTCGATTAATTAATAATAGCAGTTTATATAGATAAGGATGGGTGGCTGTCCCATCCTTATTTAGTACATAGCATGATTCCTTTATAATAGTAATTTTAATTAATTCTTATATGTATAGGGACACGTATGATTGGAGGTTAAGCTATGGAGTATAAAAGAAAAACAGTCAGCTATGCGAAGTGGGGGTATATTTTCTTAATTCCCTTTTTTCTTGTGTACATAATCTTTTCACTTATTCCCCTTTTATCGACATTCTATTATAGTTTTTTTGAATACTACATGTCGGGTCTAAAACAAATAGGACCCACTTTTGTTGGATTGGCTAATTTCAGAGCAATATTTGAAAGCGATTTGTTAAAATACATGGCAAATACTGGAATAATGTGGATCATTGGTTTTATTCCTCAGATTGCTGTTTCACTTTTGTTAGCTGTTTGGTTTACTGATTCACGATTAAAATTAAAAGCAACCGGTTTCTTTAAAAGCGTTGTTTACTTACCAAACTTAATAATGGCGGCAGCCGTTGCGATGTTGTTCTTTACATTGTTTTCTGACAGTGGACCTGTCAACAACATCTTGATAAATTTAGGTATGATTGAAGGACCATATCGTTTCTTAACATATACCTGGTCAACAAGACTACTAATCGCTGCTATGAACTTTATAATGTGGTTTGGTAACACCACTATTTTGCTTATGGCAGGAATTATGGGAATTGACACAGCTCTATTTGAAGCTGCTGAAATTGACGGAGCCAAATCCTGGAAGATATTCACGCATATTACCATACCGTCCATTCGTCCAATTTTAATATATGTTATCATCACATCCATGATTGGTGGTATACAAATGTTTGATCTTCCACAAGTACTAACGAATGGTAAGGGAACTCCTGATAGAACAACTATGACAATTATTATGTTCTTGAATAATCATCTATTTAGTAAAAACTATGGTATGGCTGGTGCTCTTTCAGTAATCTTATTTGTTATCACAGCTATTATTAGTTCAGTACAATTTAGTATAATGTCAAAGGGAATGTTCCAAAGTAAAGGGGGTAAATAAGCATGGATAAATATCCTGTTAAGATGAAGTTAAAGCGTTTGGTTTGTTATATTGTATTGATTATCCTTGTTTTTATTTGCTTGTTCCCATTTTTCATACTTTTAATAAATTCTACACGCTCTCACCCAGACATCCAAAAGGGATTTTCTTTTTTTCCAGGAAAATCGTTTGGGTTTAACCTGAAAAATGTCTTAGACAATAAGAATCTTCCAGTTCTTAAGGGCATGTTTAATAGCTTGTTTGTAGCAGGTACTACTTCGATATTATGTACGTATTTTTCTGCCCTAACAGCCTATGCAATTCATGCCTATAATTTTAAATTTAAGAAGGCAGTATACGTATTCATTCTAGCTATTATGATGGTACCTATACAAGTATCTACATTGGGATTTGTTGATTTAATGGGTAAGATAGGATTAATGGATACATTTGTTCCTCTTATTATCCCCGCCATTGCAGCGCCAATTGTATTTTTCTTTATTAAACAATACATGGACAGTACGCTTTCATTAGAGATAATTGAGGCTGCGCGTATAGATGGTTCTGGAGAGTATAAAACTTTCAATAGAATTGTTATCCCAATAATGAAGCCAGCCATAGCTGTGCAGCTTATTTTCACTTTTGTTAGTAATTGGAATAACTATTTTGTTCCTTCATTAATTATTAAGTCGAATGATAAGAAAACCCTTCCTATTCTAATTGCACAACTTCGTAGCGCAGACTTCTTAAAGTTTGATATGGGACAGGTTTACATGTTGATATTCCTTGCAATTTTCCCTGTAATAATCATATACTTATTCCTATCAAAATACATAGTTCAGGGTGTTGCTGTAGGAAGTGTAAAGGGCTAATCATTAAATACACATAGTATTTTATATCTTGTGTTTATATAATATACTATAACTAATTATTACTTAACAGACCGCTTCCTATCATTGTGACAGGAAGCGGTTTTAGGTTTAGCACATACATGGCGCATAGCGTGTACATGATGAACAGAGTTAGACCGAGAAAATGTTACAGCATACTTGATTCGAAGAGTAGTATCAAAAAGTTTATGAGAAAACCGATAATGTTTGACACAGTATTACCGAAAAGGGGGAACTTGTATGAGAAAGCATATAGCTCTATTGTTAATTTTCTGCTTACTTATTAGTACTATGGCTGGCTGCGGTCAAAATAATGTACCATCCTCAGTAGAAAGTACACCTGCAACGGATTCGCCAACGCCAGAACAAGTCCAACCAACAGAAGAAGTGAAGCCAACTGATGCTCCAAAGCTTACTGAAGAAGAAGAGAAGGGAAATCTAATTCCAGGTGGATACTTCAACGAGCTTAATCCTAAATGGGCAACATACACTGAATCTGGTGGAGATATGGCAATGGCAGTAAACTCTAAAGGACAGCTAGATGTTAGCATAAAGAAGACTGGCCGTGTTAAGCATGCATCTCAAATATACTGTGACGGCTTTGAAGTTCTTCAGCATGGTGTATATAAAATTGCATTCGATGTTAGCTCAACCGCTCCAAGAACAATAGAATGGCGTGTACAAATAAATGGTGGCGATTATCATGCTTATGCTACCGAGGAGAACATAAAAATATCTACAGAAACCATGCATTATGAGAATACTTTTACAATGGAAGAGGCCTCCGACCCTGCGCCCAGATTCTGTTTTAACATGGGATTTCACGAAGCAGACGGAGAACTTGCCGCTCATACTATAACTGTTGACAATGTTGAGCTTTTTCTAATAGATGGCTCCAAAACGGTTTCTTCATCTAAAGGAGATGTAGGCCCGTCCATAAATGTTAATCAAATTGGATATGGCATAAACAATAAAAAAACAGCTATTTTCAGGGATAGTAGCCTTGATAATATGTTTGATGTAGTTGACGTAAATTCTGGGAAGACTGTTTTCACAGGTGATATTAAAGGATCAGTTCAGACATCTAGTGCGGGCGAAACTGTCGCATATGGTGATTTTTCTTCTGTGACTAACCCTGGAACATATAAGATAGTTGCTGCAAACAGTGGTGAATCATATGAATTTATCATAGCTGAGAATGCATATGAGAAGATTTTTGATGATGTAGTGAAAATGTTCTATATGCAACGCTGTGGAAGTGAATTGACTAAAAAGCTTGCTGATGATTTTGCTCATCCAGCATGTCATGATAAGCCTGCAATAATTCATGGCACCAACAAAACAAAGGATGTGTCCGGTGGCTGGCATGATGCGGGTGATTATGGGCGTTATGTCGTTCCAGGAGCAAAAGCAGCAGCTGACCTGATGCTTGCATATGAGGATTATCCCGAGGTTTTTGATGACAATCTAGGCATCCCTGAAAGCGGCAATGGTGTCACGGATGTATTAGATGAAGTAAGATACGAATTAGATTGGCTCCTTAAGATGCAGGATGAATCATCCGGCGGTGTTTATCATAAGGTTACAACATTAAACTTTGGTGGTATGGTTATGCCTGAAGAGGAAAAGGAAGCCCTATATATCATGCCAATTTCAAACTGTGCAACCGGTGATTTTGCTGCAGTTATGGCAATGGCCGCAAGAGTGTATGGTAACTTTGATAAGACCTTTGCTAATAAATGCCTGAGTGCTGCAAAAACTGCACTTGCCTATATGGAAAGGAATGATAATAAGGGCGGATTTAAAAACCCAAGTGATGTATCTACAGGGGAATACCCTGACGGAAATGATGCCGATGAATATTTCTGGGCGTTAAGCGAATTATATAAAACCACTGGAGATTCTTCGTATCATGAAAAATTGAAGAAGCTTAATGTTGAATCCCTTGAAGATGGAATGGGTTGGCAAGCAGTAACCTTGTATGGTTGCTATGCATATCTTAATTCAAAGAATACTGATGTCAGTTTTAAGAACAAAGTTCAGAATAAGTTTAATTCATATCTTAATAGCGTAGAGAATAATATAAATACAGACGGGTACTATTCCTCTATGGGAGATGTATATCCTTGGGGTAGTAATATGGCATTGGCTAATAATGGTATGGTTCTATTTATGGCAGATAAGAATGATTTAGCCAAGACGCAATTAGATTACCTTCTTGGGGCAAATTCCACATCCTATTGTTTTGTAACAGGCTATGGAACATTGTCGCCGGATGATACCCACCACAGGCCTTCACAGGCTCTTAAGATGACAATGAAGGGTATGTTGATAGGAGGAGCGAATTCTAACTTAGAGGATCCTTATGCACAGAACGTACTTTCCGGAAAACCAGCTGCGAAGTGCTATGTGGATAATTCTCAAAGCTATTCATGCAATGAAATAACTATCTACTGGAATTCGCCACTTGTATATCTAATGGCAGGCGAGCTAGCTGAAAAATAAAAAATGTTGTAAGAAGAAAAGCACCAGTTTTCTGGTGCTTTTCTTGATAAACTAGATGGTTTAATATGTATGACTAATATTTTATTTAAACTTGACAAAGGCCAAAACCGTTGCTATAATTGCAAAGTACCATATGCGGATATGGCGGAATTGGCAGACGCACTAGATTTAGGATCTAGCGGGAAACCATGGAGGTTCAAGTCCTCTTATCCGCACCATCAACAGATTTCAGCATTTTAGGTGAAGTCTGTTTTTTCATGTACGCCCGGCATGGGCGCAGTCTAACGGTAACCTGGAAACGATGGAAGGACCTCTTCAAATTCCTTATATACGCTAAAAAAGTGGGTCATCTCAAGAAAGATATGCTTAGGAAGATCAGAAACATCGGCATACCAGTTGTAGCTAGGATCAGTAAAAGGTATGGCTATAATTTTAGAATCCTTTCTTCCGTTATCAATCATAGAGAATACTCCAATGGGGTAATACCTTACAAGTGTTATAGGGACGATAGATTCAGAGCAAAGTATCAATACATCGAGAGGGTCATTGTCATCCCCATATGTGCGGGGAATAAACCCATAGTTTGCTGGGTAATGGGTTGAGGTATATAGGATACGGTCCTTTTCAATTTCAACTACTGCATAGAAATCTTCGGGAGTAATACGAATGGCGAAAAGTCATGCCATATATTCATTTTAAAATGCTCCTTTAATCTATAGTATGATGTAGGGGAAAGCCCGATATTTTTTGTACTTCCTCTAAAGTGGGTAAAGCTGGTATAGCACCTCTACGGCTTATACAAATAGTAGCTGATGCATTGGCAAAGCGAGCAAAATCAGCAGCTATTGATAATGATATCTCGTTTGGCCTGAGGGTACTATCTACTAGGCAATATAAAAATGCTCCCCAAAAGGAATCTCCTGCGCCGGTGGTATCCACAACTTTGCCTTCAAAGGTTGGAACCCTGTTCATACCTTCTTTTGTGCAGACAAGGGCACCTTCCTTACCTAAAGTTACAATTACGCAAGAAATACCCATATCAATTAGTTTAGTAGCAGCGACTTCGGGATTGTGTATATCGGTAATAAGTTCAGTTTCTTCATCTGAGATTTTTATTATATCAACAAGTGGAAGGATAGAGCGCATCTGCTCAATCGCATGTTCACGGCTTGTCCATAGCGAGGCACGATAATTTGGATCGTATGAGATGGTTGCTCCAGATTTTTTAGCTTCGTTAATGGCATAGAGAGTAGCGCTTCTGGCTGGCTCATCAGTCATTGAAAGAGATCCTACATGAAGAATTTTTGTGTTATGTAGAATATCAATGTTTACCTCGGCTATCTTAAGCATTGTGTCGGCCCCAGGTTTTCTTGCAAAGCTAAAGCTTCGTTCGCCATTATCGGAAAGGGATACAAAGGCTAGTGTGGTAAACACATCATCTGCCATTATCAGTCCACTTGTGTCCACTCCTACACTCTCAAGAGTCTTAGCAAGGAATATACCGTGCATGTCATGGCCTGTTTTTCCAATGAAAGAGGCTTTCTTTCCAAGCTTAGCAATTTGGCAAACCGTATTTGCGACAGCACCGCCCGCATTTTGTTCAAAAAGGCGCATGCCTGAACTAGATCGTCCAGATTCGGTGAAATCAATCAAGACCTCTCCTAAAGCTGTTACATCAAATTTTTTTGTCATAAAAATCACCCTATAGCCTTTGGATATTCGTTGCAAAGAAGGTAAAGGGGAGTCACATCCTCATCAATTGTAGGAAAACGCCCTTGTTCCTCATAGAAACGATTATCAATATTATCATCATTAACCATTGAGACCTCACCAATAAGAACCTGGCCATGCCCCTTTTCAGCCCAGAAAGAATGATACTGGCCTTGGGGAAGGGTAATGCTCATGCCTGGGGTAAGACGAAGGGTAGTGGCAGCTGGGACTGTAGATAGGCATCCATCCATATTTATTGTAACCGGAGTATCCAAAAGTGCTCCTTCGTTATCAGAGTTCCAGACTTGAACCATTAAATTGCCGCCACCGCGATTTATAATATCCTCCATTTTGCTTAAGTGAAAGTGGTTCGGACAAATCTGATTTTCTTTTGAAATCAATAATTTTTCTGCATAGGGCTTTTTATATTTCTTGTTATGTTGATTTCCATTTCTTAAGGTGAAAAGCGCTAGCCCGATTTCATCAAACCTGTCATGACCATAATCAGTGATGTCCCACCCTAGCATATTATCACGGATTTCATCGTATTCATGCCCGGCTTTATTCCATGTGTCAGGCGTCCAGAATGCAAAGGGGGGAAGATTGAACCCCATAGCTTTAATGAAGGATTCGGATTGTCGTAAAATTTGATTGATTTCAGAACGTTTCATAGTTATATACTCCAATATAATTTAGATTTTGCTTGTTATATATCATTATACCGGATTTTATTAATTCCTAAAAGAGAATAATAGCGTAAAACTACACAATTAAAGCTTGCTCTTAAAATTCATATTAATATGCAAAGAAAAAAAGACTCTATTTAAAGTTGTATAAATAGAGTTTTTTATATATTATTAACTTATAATTACAAGTAAATTCTTGTATAAATTATATTATAAAGGATTGTGAGTTATGAAACAGCGTTTTTTGATATCATTATTCCTTATCGTGATATTATTATTTACTTCATGTGGTAGGTATCAAGCTACTAATCCAACGGATATACCTATGTCTTCAGCAGAACAAACTGAAATAGTATCCACAGAGTCACCTAATTCAACCCCGGATACAAATGGAAAACCTCCATTTGAAGATACGGCTATTATAAGCGCGGACGGAGAGACGATAACAGTACATAATGCTAATGAGCTTCTTTATTACCTTGAATCTAACAAGCATTTTTTACTTATGTCGGGTGATTATGATATTTATAAGACTCAATTTATCGAGGGATATGATTATACATTTAAAGACCTCAATAATATTACTCTAGAGGGTGTTGGCGAAGAACAGATTGATTTTATTACTAACGATATTGATAGGGATGTTTTAAGTGCTGAAAACTGTAAGGGCATTACCTTAATTAATCTTTATCTTGGTCACGTTCCGAGGGTCGAAACTAAATGTTCTGGATCAGTTTTGTTTATAAATAACTGTCAAGGTTTTACTATAAAGAACTGTACCCTATTTGGTTGTGGTGAATATGGCATCATGGGTTTTGACAACAGCAATCTGATAGCAAAGGACTCCACTATTCTTGATTGTGCAGAAGACTTGGTTTATTTATCTAATAGCAAAAGAATATTATTCAATAACTGCTACTTTTACAACCGTGAAAATGAAAGACTATCCTTTAATGATTGCCAAACGGTTGAATTTAATGATTGTGAGCTTATTGGAGAGCTTCGCTCGTACCCACCTATATATGCTAACAGAGAGAGCGTCCTGCAATACCCAAGCAATGGAAAGACATATAGAATAAATGAAAGGGTATATGAATGGGGAACACTTACAAATGTCAATATAGGAGGATATACAGCACAAGGAGAAATTACGGACAGACTCAATGACATTAAGCAAGGTGTATCGGTTCAGTTGCATAGGCAGGATGACGAATTCTCTGAGTATGAAAGATCATATTTATACTGTTCTTTAATGTATAACAAACCACTTCTGGAAGCAGAATATCTAAAAACTATTTATGAAGCTATATCAGTGATAAAAGAGTATTTTCAAGAAGAAATAATACTTAGTATTGATTGGCCAGAAGGCACTTCGCCGGAGCTCCAAAAATCATCTGAAGGTGTATGGATTAATTGCCCATATAGCTCATTAGAAAATATTTTCCAAGATGGCAGAAAATATTTAACTGCTGATGAAGCCAAAGACATATTTTTAGAGTGGCTTTTGTCCGAATTTAATGATACTTATATGACAAAACCTCTTAATGAAGAAGATATAGAAATATATCTTATCAGTACTAAGATTGTTGCGACAGACGTGTTTTATCTTTTAGACGTATACGATGGGGATAATTCAATTGATCAAAGATATGTAAATGCAATTGATGGTTCTATTAGTAAATAATTAGTCGATAGATCAACAAATTTTACATTTTTACTTCCATTGCCTAAATTATCAACACAGGGAATAATACATAATGTATTTTAATGAATGTTTTACATTTACCTAATACATGTGTTATAATCTTGTCGAATTCTGACGATGTATAGGTGGGCATTATGGATATATTTGGAGTTTTAGAGTTAGTTGGCGGATTAGCATTATTTCTCTTTGGCATGAACTTAATGGGAACAGGTCTTGAGAAAAGTGCTGGCAATAAGCTCAAAGGGTTTTTAGAGAGTCTAACATCGAAAAAAATTAATGGTTTTCTGATGGGAGCGGCTGTAACAGCCATAATTCAAAGCTCGTCGGCAACTACCGTTATGGTAGTCGGATTTGTAAATTCAGGTATCATGACTTTAAAACAAGCTCTCCATGTTATTATGGGGGCCAATGTAGGTACTACAATCACAGCATGGATTTTGAGCTTAGCCGGAATTCAAGGTAGCAATATATTTATACAATTACTAAAACCATCTTCTTTTACTCCTATTCTTGCTCTTATTGGTATCATCTTTTATATGTTTTTAAAAAGTAAAAAGAAAAAAGATATCGGCTTAGTTTTACTTGGATTTGCGACGTTGATTTATGGCATGGAGGCCATGTCTGCAGCGGTTCAACCTTTAGGTCAAATGGAAGGATTCCGCAATCTGTTTTTGCTTTTTTCAAACCCTATTTTGGGCGTATTACTTGGTGCATTTGTAACAGGTGTTGTACAAAGCTCATCTGCCTCTGTAGGTATTCTCCAGGCATTGTCGGCTACAGGCCAGATTAGTATTGGAGCAACAATGCCAATAATAATGGGCCAGAATATAGGAACCTGCGTTACTGCATTAATTTCATCTGTAGGCACAAATAAAAATGCTCGCCGTGCGGCGATAGTGCATCTTTATTTTAATATTCTAGGTACGGCAGTTTTCTTGACAATATACACTATATTAAACAAAATACTTAGTTTCTCATTTGTTGACCAAGCTGCCAACCATTTAACTATTGCAATTGCCCATACTATTTTTAATATCTCATGCACTGCTTTGTTACTTCCATTTAGCGAATTACTTGAAAAGCTCGCATACAAAACTATACCCGAGGATAATAAAAAGGATAAAGTATTGCTATTGGATGCTCGCTTATTTTCAACGCCGTCAATAGCTCTTAATCGCAGCAAAGAAATTACAAAGGAAATGGCTGATACATCCGCTGAAGCCTTAAAGATGTCATTTGGCCTGATTAATAATTACGATAAAGAAAAAGCAGAAAAAGTAAGAGATTTTGAGGATCAAACCGATGTTTATGAGGATGCATTAGGGACATATCTTGTTAAGCTATCAAGTCAAAGCCTATCTTCGCGAGATTCCACAGAAGCTGCAAAAATTCTCTTTCTTATTGGTGAATTTGAAAGAATTGCCGACTATGCATTAAATATTACCGAATCGGCACAAGAAATATATGAAAAGAAATTAATTTTTTCTGAACTGGCAAAAAGTGAGCTAAGTATTATGATGGCAGCTGTAGAAGAAGTTGTAGAACTATCTATTAAGTCCTTCAAAGAAAATAATCTTGAGCTTGCAGCAAAGGTAGACCCTCTTGAAGAGGTTATTGATGGTTTAAAGAGGAGCATTAAAAAACAACATATTGGAAGATTACAATGTAATGAATGTACAATTGAGCTAGGGTTTGTGTTCTCAGACCTATTAACAGTATTAGAACGTGTCTCAGACCACTCCTCTAATATTGCCGGATGTGTGATAGAAATGTCTCATAACAGCATGAATATGCACGATTATCAATATAAAATCAAGAATGAGCGTAATCAAGACTTTAAGAAACTATTTAAGGAGTATTCAGCCAAATACGCTATAGCAAAGTCTTAAGCATGATTTGTGCTTTAGTTAGAATAAGTAATGATACAAATACAGAAGCCTTTACGCATGGCGTAGAGGCTTTTAATTATGGATTTGTTAAGTTAATGTAAAACAAATCCGGATGATGTTTTTTTGTTGA
>CAYMAE010000002.1:55513-74689 GCA_964388375.1 uncultured Ruminiclostridium sp. | reverse complement strand
TTTGACCAATATAAAGAACATAAATAAAATGGTAGGTTCTATTGCCTATCTGGACTATAGCGTTCCTCCACACGGCTAAATAGTAAAGATCCTATTACACCTAATGCAAACATTACAATCACTAATATTAATGCCGGAACGAATGAAAGTCCTGATAAAAGCAAGCCTTTGGGCATCAATCCGGGTGCAACTACTGTGGGAAAAATAGCTAATGAAGAGCCTACTATAGTACCCAAAATAATGTGATACATAATTTCATATTTCTTCTTAAACAGTATACTAACAAGCTTGGAAAATGCTAGAGCTGCTATCAATACACCTAACATCAAAGGGATAATAATTGCGAAATCTAATTTTGAAATCCCATCTGACATTTTGTCGTACAAACCAAAATAAATCAGGAAGTTTGAAGGTGATAGCCCTGGTACAATGAAGCCCAAACCAACTAATAAGCCACTGCCTATCCAAACTAGGAAACTAGAATCAATGGAAGTTAGCTGTTGTTCACCCAAAAGCATCAAAACAAAAACAATAATGGCCGCTACAACTAAAGATATATATCCTTGCTTTCCACGTCCTTTTTCTCCTGCTGTCTTCCATAGGGAGGGAATAGTTCCGACTACAAAGCCAATAAAAAGACTAACGAATTGTGCGGCATATTTTCCAAATGCTGCCGATACCACGCCAGCAAAGAGGAAGATGCCTAACACCCCACCTATTCCAACAGGGAGTAAAAATAAAAAATATTTCTTAAATTTCTTAGGGAAGTTTCCTAAAAAGGCAATTAAATAATCATATATTCCGAACACAACCATCATTACCCCACCAGATAAACCAGGAAGGATTGCCCCGATACCAATTACGGCTCCTTTTACGAGACGTATGATCCAGGACATAGGCGTTTCGTGCATACTACTTAAGTCTGTCTTATCAGTTTCAGGATTCTCTTTTGCTATGGTATTTGTGTTTAATTTATTATCACCAGAATTATTAAGCATATATACCTCAACTATTACTCTCGATTATTTAATCGAGTTTATTATGTATTGTAGGTTACATTTTAATATCTTATGATTCAGAAGTCAATTGTTCGCTCTCGTTTGATAAAGCCCGGATTTATCTATTTATACACATCCTATGCCAATTTACTATTAGGAAATATTATTTTAGACCTTGATAAAATGATATTTATATCATATAATATGTAATGATGATAAGCTTGTAATGATTACATGCCTGTGTCAGCTAATTACGGGGGGTGATTTAGTGAAAAAATCAATATCAGATTTAGAGAAGAAATTGAAAGATAAGAACATTTACCTTTCGTATCAGAGGCTCAAAATTTTGGAGTATCTTGACAAAAATCATTGTCATCCAACTGTAGAGCAAGTTTATTCAGCTCTGCATAGGGAAATTCCAACGCTATCAAAAACAACAGTATATAATACATTAAAAAAGTTGATAGAAGAGGACTTAGTTAGGGTAATTACAATTGAGGAAAATGAAACAAGGTATGATATTAATACAGAAGATCATGGCCATTTCAAATGTGAAAACTGCAAAGCGATTTTTGACTTTAATGTTAATATGAGTACGCTTTTAGTAAAAGGGTTAGAAGATTTTAAAATTTCTAATAAGAATGTATATTTTAAGGGATTTTGCCCGAACTGTCTTTGAAAGGTAAAGTGAAATGTTTACCACAACTAAACATTTGTTGTAGTAATTTCTCTAGCTTATAAAGTATTAGTATAAGGCTAGGATAATTAGATAATTAATAGAGTAGGAGGTATATTTATGGGGAAATATGTGTGTTCTGTTTGTGGATATGTCTATGACGAAGCAAAAGGAATCCCTGATGCAGGTATTGCACCTGGCACAACCTGGGATAGTGTTTCAGATGATTGGGTATGTCCGCTATGTGGGGCAACAAAGTCTGAATTTGTAAAATCAGGCGAGGCTACTGTGGCTGTTAATAAGCCGCTACCTGTAGTTGAAAGTTTTGAGGACATGAAGGAGTTATCTACTCTCGAAGTGAGCGCACTTTGTACAAATTTAGCTCGTGGCTGTGAAAAGCAATATAAGAATGAGGAAGCAGCACTTTTTACCGAGTTGGCTGGTTATTTTAAGGCCATATCAGCTCCTTATAAGGAGCCGGGTGTTGACAGGCTGATGACTCTAATAGAAAAAGACCTTGAACAAGGTTTTCCAAATGCCAAAGCAGTTTCAACAGAAGTTGGAGATCGCGGCGCACTTAGAGCATTGACATGGGCAGAAAAAGTCACGCGCATCCTAAATTCTCTTTTGACGCGTTACAAAAAAGATGGCGAGTCTATGCTTGAGAATACCGGAGTTTATGTTTGTACTATCTGTGGCTTTATCTATATAGGTGATACTCCACCAGATCTTTGCCCTGTGTGTAAGGTGCAAAGCCGGAAGTTTGAAAAGGTGGAAGGGGGTAGCAAAAATGGCTGATAAGTATGCAGTAAGAAATATTCGTTTATGTACTAAGGACTGTTTGTGTCTCTATGTTTGCCCCACTGGTGCATCTGATACCGAGAATAGCGTTATAGATGTTGAAACTTGTATAGGCTGTGGAGATTGTGCCGATGCCTGTCCGTCAGGAGCTATTTCCATGGTACCAAAAGTGTACCCAGCACAGCAACCTAAAAAACAAGAAGTACTTAATGCGCTAAATGCGCTTATCCGTAGCAAGTCAGAGCAGGAAAGCATTGCAACAGGACTATCTGGTAGACTTGCAAAGGCAATGGAAAAATCAAACCGTATCATGGCTGAAGACCTCCTGCGTGAAGCAGGTTACATGCTCCCGCAGAGCCAAAATGCAAAACTCTTTTTAGAGTCACTTTTGGAAAAGAAACAATTAGAAGGATTACCAACCGAGACTGTCAAGAAATTATTAGATCTTTTTGAAAATGAATATATTATGGAGGAGAAAAATATGAAGAAATATCGTTGCACAGTATGTGGATATATCCACGAAGGTGAATTAACAGACGACTTCAAATGCCCACGATGCAATCAACCAGCATCAGTGTTTATTCTTGTTGAGGAAAACACACAAAAAGTAAACAAGTATGAAGGAACAAAGACAGAGAAGAACCTTCAAGATGCATTTTCAGGTGAAAGCCAAGCAAGAAACAAGTACACATATTTTGCAAATGTTGCTCAAAGAGAAGGATATGACCAGCTTTCTGGGATATTCTTAATGACAGCAAGAAATGAACAAGAGCATGCTCGTATTTGGTTTGAGGAGCTTGGTGGAATTGGAAATTCAGCTGCTAATCTCTTAGCTGCTGCTGAGGGCGAGAATTACGAGTGGACAGATATGTATGACCGTTTTGCTAAGGATGCGGACGAAGAAGGATTTAAAGATTTAGCAGAGAGATTTCGCAGAGTAGCTGCTATTGAAAAGTCTCATGAAGAGCGCTACCGCAAACTATTAAAAAATGTAGAGATGCAGCAGGTGTTCGAAAAAGGCGAGGAAGCCATGTGGGAGTGCCGCATTTGTGGACATCTTGTAATGGGTAAAAAGGCTCCAAATGTATGCCCAGTATGCAAATATTCTCAATCTTTCTTTGAAATACGCGCAGAAAACTACTAAAAACTACTAACAAATAGAATATTTATCTGATTAGCATGACTTAACAAAAACAATTATTCAAATTCATCATTAGACAAAAGTTAATGCAAATTATAGATAGAAGTATATAAAAGACTGCAGAAACTTTCCAAACTAAATATGGTTAAAATCTGCAGTCTTTTTATACTTTTAACAAAGATATAAACCAATAATGTATATGCCACGTGATATGGGCACAGGATTATTTCCCTGTGAAAGGCTATAAAAAAATGGAGGTTTCCTGTTATGGACAATGTTGAACTTAAGGAACTAACTCAAAAGCTTACCCAGAATATTAAGAAGGTCATAGTTGGAAAGGACGAAACCATACAACAACTTATTATTGGTCTAATATGTGGTGGACATGTTTTGCTTGAGGATGTTCCAGGAACAGCCAAGACCCTTTTGGCTAAAACCTTAAGTAAGTCTATTGATTTGAACTTTAGTCGTGTCCAGTTTACTCCTGACCTTTTACCTTCAGACATTACCGGTATTCACTATTATAATCAGAAGCAGGGTGAATTCGTTTTTAGAAGAGGACCGGTATTTACTAATATTCTTCTTGCTGATGAGATTAATAGAGCGACTCCTAGAACTCAATCCAGTCTGCTTGAGTGTATGGAAGAAAGACAGGTTACTATTGATGGGCATACATATCCTCTTGAAGCGCCGTTCATGGTTATAGCCACCCAAAATCCTATTGAAACACTTGGCACATTCCCTTTACCAGAAGCACAATTAGATAGATTTTTGCTAAAGCTTTATATGGATTATCCTAATACAGATGACGGTATGGAAATACTAAAGCGTTTTAAATACGAAAGCCCTCTACCAAGCCTAGAGCCAGTGGTAGATAAAACAGAGCTAGATTCTGCTCGGGATATTTTCAAGAATACCTTCGTAAGTGAGGATTTATATCGTTACATAGTTAAAATTGTAGAAGGTACCCGTGATCATCCTGAGGTTATATTAGGAGCAAGCCCTAGAGGAAGTCAGGCACTATTAAGAACAAGCCAGGCATATGCCGCTATAAACGGAAGAGATTATGTGCTGCCGGATGATGTAAAGGCAATGGCTAAGCCTGTTTTAGCACATCGTTTAATGACGCGTCATGCTGGTAGCGAAAAAGGAAAGCCTATTGCTATTAGAATTCTTGATGAAATTATTGCTCGTATCCCCGTACCTAGTGAGAATCGCCTTAGCGAACTGGAGGCAAAGGACTAATGTGGGTTTACAGACTAATTCTTGCCGCGCTAGTTATATTAACGGCAGAAGCAATTTTGACTATTAAGTTTGGCTTGTCCAAAGTGTGCCTAGAGCGTAGTTTTGACACCGACCATGCCGTGTGTGGCCAGGAGATACACTTAATTGAAAAGATAAGCAATCACAAAATCCTGCCCGTACCCTGCCTTAAGGTAGAGTCTAGAATAGATAGCAGCCTTCAATTTGGTACACTCGAGGATTTGAATATACTTCAGAACATGTTTCATGTAAGCATTTTTACATTGCTTCCCTATACAAGAATTACTCGGACTCATAACGTAAAATGTAATAAACGAGGATACTTTCATTTAAAAACGGCTTCTCTAACTGCAAGATCAATTACAGGAAGTGTTTCTTCTGATTGTGAAGCAAAAACCGACGCTGAGTTATATGTCATCCCAAGAACACTATCGATACCCGAAATAAAGCTGCCATCTCATAATTGGCAGGGTGATATAGTTGTTCGACGCTGGATTTTGTTTGATCCTTTTTTAAGGGCGGGGGTTCGTGAGTACACATCGTATGATCCTATAAAGAGTATTAACTGGAAAGCATCTGCACGAACCAATAATCTTCAAGTCAACTTGTATGAACCGACAGCAGACCATAGGCTTATGATTATGTTAAATGTTGATACTAGCCTGGATCAATGGAGATCAACCCTTGAACCACAAAGAGTTGAATATGGCATAAGTGTTGTAGCGACTATTTTAGAGTTTGCTTTTAAAAACTATATAGAAGTGGGATTTAGTAGTAACGGTTATTTAAAAGAAATGCCTAAAAAGTATATTTATATAGAGCCAGCATTAAGTAAAAGTAATAAAACTGAAATCTTAGAGAATCTTGCAAGACTTGAAATTGAAAGAAGTATTACCTTCAATGGGTTAATTAACCGAGAATTAGAAAGGAATCCGAATGGCATGGATTACCTTTTTGTAACCGCTGTAGTAAATGAAGATACCGAAGACCAAATACGCAGATTGCGGAAAATGGATAACGCAGTGGAAATCCTGGAGATATGAAGAGGATATAATGAAAAAAATCTTGTTAAGATGGTTTTGGAGCTTAATTGAATATTTGATGTTCATTCCTGTAATTCTAATAGTTGCAGGTCTGGTTTTGCCTACTAATTATGCTCTTGTTTTCACACTTACACTGCCGTTACATACTTTAGTAGCTATTATCGTCACCGTGCTACTTAAGCGCTTTAAAAACATGCTTGCCTTAATTATAGGAGCTATCTATGTTTTTGTAGTATCTTGCATTTGGCTTCTAACATCTTCTGTTACGCCAGAACATATGCTTCTTTACACTTTAGGAAGTGCATTTTTCTTTTATTGGGGAATACGAAGGGGTATATCAGGTGGAAGCTCGCTGTTTTTCTATACAGGCGGACTGGTTATTCACGGTTTGTCTTTACTGATTATAGGCAAAAGTCCAGTATTAAATCCATTATTTAATATTGCTTTTATAGTCGCAGTATTCTATGTCATAGCCGCTCTTCCTGTAGCAAACAGGCATTATCTGATTACCGAATCACAGCAAAAAAACAGCTTAAATACTATGCCAAACTCGGTGATTCGAGGAAATTGGATAATAATAATATCAATTTTTATAGTCGTCGGGATTTTGTCGATTGGAAATTTCTTGATAGAAGGCTTACGCTATTTGCTTAGGGCGTTAGATTATTTAGTTAATTATATTTGGGCGGTTATTAATTTTTTTCTACAAGGTGGCGAGAAGCCCGAGGAACCTTTTTTTGAAGAGGTACCTACACTTCTTGAAGAAAATCCTGTGGCAGAGCTTATTTCCAATATTATTATTGCTGCGGTTTTTGTTTTTGTGTCGTACCTTATTATAAGGTACCTTATCAAACATCGTAAAGAAATAATTAATAATTTCATAGGCTTTTTCACACGTATTTTCAATCGCTTTCAAAAGTGGGGCGAAATCGAGAAAAACTATACCGACAAGCAGGAATTTATTATACAAACAGAGAAGAACATGCCTTTGTATAAAAAGAATCGAAAAAGAGAAAAACAATGGAAGGATATGAAGGATAATTTAAGTCGGATTCGATTTATATATACTAAATTTGTTTTAAACAATATTAAAAAAGGTTATAAATTTAATAGTTCTGACACACCCTCCGAGACTGTTGAAAGAATTATAAAAGAGGTTGATGAGCGAGAAGAAAACCACGAGCTAATAAATGAAGCTTACAATAGTGTACGATATGGTATATTCGAAATTGGAGATGACACCGTTAGGATACTAAAGGATAAATATCTATAAAGTGCTTTAATATAACACAATTAAATCAGATACAAAGGGAGGCATCTTATGAAAATTTTTGAACAAATTCAAATCGGAAACATGAAATTGCGAAACAGAACGTACATGGCCCCTATGGGCACGCAAACCAATGCAGATGGGTCTTTCTCGGAGCGATCAATCTCCTACTATGAGGAGAGAGCAAAAGGTGGTTTTGCATTAATCATTACCGGAGCTAACCAAGTAACCACCAAGTATGAGAGTAAAGCCTGTAACATTCTTCAAACCCCAACTTCATTCGAGCAATTGGACTTTCTTGCAAGGAAAGTAAATAGCCAGGGGGCAAAGCTATGTGTTCAAATAACACCTGGGTTAGGACGTATGCAATATGCCACAGGTGATATAGTTCCTTATTCTTGTAGCGAGAATACCTCTTTCTGGTTCCCTGATGTAAAATGTAAAGCCTTTACAGTAGAAGATATTAAATTTTTAGTCCAAAAAATGGGCGAAGGTGCGGCTTTAGCAAAGAACTTTGGCGCAGATGCAGTTGAATTACATGGATATGGCGGCTATTTAATGGATCAATTCCATTCTACATTATGGAATAAAAGAACTGATGAGTACGGTGGAAGCTTAGAAAACAGAATGCGTTTTTCAGTAGAATGCGTACAAGCTGTTCGCGCAGCTGTTGGACCTGATTTCCCTATATTCTTTAAGTTTACGCCATACCACGGTGTTCCAGGTGGACGTGAGCTTCCTGAGGGTATTGAAGTAGCTAAAATTCTTGAAAAGGCCGGCGTTAATGTTCTTCATGTAGATATTGGCTGCTACGAGGCTTGGTATAAAGCAATTAATACAGTTTATCAACCTCATGGTGAAATGGTGGAAATTGCTGCTGCAATCAAGAAAAATGTTAACATTCCTGTATTGCTCAACGGAAAATTAAACTATCCTGAAGAGGCTGTAACAGCACTTGAGGAAGGTAAGGCAGATTTAGTCGGATGGGGACATATGGCATTAACCGATGCACATCTTGTTAATAAACTAAAGAATAATAAATCCTATGATATTGTTCCTTGTATCGGTTGTAATGAATGCCTGTACGCAGGTTTTTCAGGAAAAATCATACATTGTGCTGTAAATCCGCTAGCTTTTGCAGAGGACTATTTCCCTGTAGTTCCCGCAGACCCAAATAAGCGTGTTCTTGTTATTGGGGCTGGTCCTGCAGGTATGACTGCTGCAATCACCGCGGCCGAAAGAGGTATGCAGGTTGAGCTTTGGGAGAAGAAAAATGAGCTGGGTGGATTGCTCTTGGCTGCTGGAGGCCCTAGATTTAAGAAGGATGTAAAGGATTATGTTGATTATCTAGTTGGTAAACTGCATCGTAGCAATGTTAAATTATCTATGATGAAGGATGGCACACCTGAAGAAGTCATTGCAGGAAAATATGACAAGGTTATCTTTGCAACTGGAGCTAAGCCCGTAATGCCTCCTATAAAGGGTATCGATAAACCATTTGTAGTAGGAGCTAACGACCTTCTTACTGATAAGGCAAGCTATGGTAAGAAAGTTGTTGTAATAGGTGGTGGACTTGTTGGTTGTGAGACTGCCTGTCACTGTGCTGAAAAGGCTGAAGATATAACAATTATAGAAATGCTACCTGAAATTCTTATGACAACAAAGCATAGTAAAAACAATGACCAGGCACTTCGTCAATTGATTGAGGATTGCAATATCAACATTATAACAGGTGCTAAGGTTATTGAGTTCAATGACAATAAGGTTGCTTATGAAAAGAATGGAGAGAAGTTTACAATCGACACAGATACAGTAGCTATTGCAGCTGGATATAGATCCAATACGACCCTTTATGATGCTGTTCATAGTCAAATTGATTGTGCCGTTGTGGGTGATGCCGAAGTTCCTGACAATATTTTAAAGGCAGTTCACCATGGTTTTCATATAGCAAGATGCATTTAATCTTATATTAAAATTTATTGCTAAAATAAGATATTCTAACCCTCTATAACCATAGGGGGGGAATGAAAAAACTATTATGAGCAAGTTACTATTGAAGAAGACAAGGAAACATGAGTTTCCTTGTCTTTTTATGCGTTATCTCATAAGATTGTGCTAGGTGTTGATATAAAAAGATGTAAGGTATTTAATCAGCATCAAATACATGGAGCTTTTATAATTATTATAGTAAATAAGTGAAGGATGAAGAAAAAAATATATAATTAAATGTAATATTTCATCTGCAATCGGTAGTATATAGGTGAGGGAGAAAGATGGTGATGTAATATTGCACGATAGTAAAATCATTGATTTGTTTTATGAGCGCTCAGATGATGCAATCGTCGAATTATCAAAAAAATATGGCCCTGTATGCAGAAAAGTTGCCAGTAATATTTTGAACAACAATCTTGATGTAGAGGAGTGTGTAAATGACGCTTTTTTAGGAGCATGGAATACTATTCCGCCGCAAAAGCCGGACCCTCTGTTGACATATGTTTGCCGTATTGTACGTAACCTCTCTATTAAAAAATATCATGTCAACACTTGCGCTAAGCGAAATAGTTTTTATGATTCTGCATTGGACGAGTTGGAAGAGTGCCTCGCTTCTACAACAAATGTAGAAACAGAATTAGCGGCAAAAGAATTAACGGGCCTATTAGATAGTTTTCTAGATACATTGAATAAAGAGAATCGCATGATGTTTATGAGACGATACTGGTATTCTGATTCAGTATCCGATATAGCGACAGGGTTCCAATTAAGCAATAATACTGTTACTGTTCGTCTTTTTCGTATCCGAGAAAAACTACGAGTTTATTTGCGAAAGGCAGGTTTTGAAATATGAAACGTGAAGATTTATCTAATGCCGTTGGAAATATAAGCACACGGCATATACAAGAAGCAGAGAGCTACGGGCCACTAAAAAGTTCTTTTAATCATAAAAAGTTTTCTACAAAGAAATTAATAGCGTTGGTTGCAACTCTTGTGCTTTGTTTTGCAATTGCAGTACCTGTTCTAGCGGCCGCTGATGTTCAAGCAGCATACGAACTGCTGTATGCTATATCTCCGGAAACGGCACAGGGTCTTAAACAGGTAAGAATGTCCTGCGAAGATGAAGGTATTAGGATGGAAGTCGTTTCAGCTAGTATTAGAGATAATGTAGCCCAAATATACATTACTATGCAAGACATGGCTGGTAATCGAATTGATGAAACAACTGATTTATTTGACAGCTATAGCATCAATCAACCTTTTTCAGGTTCTTCAACCTGTCAGTTTATAGACTATGATGCTGAGACCAAGACAGCTGAATTTATGATTTTAATAACAAATTCGGATCAAAAAAACATTATCGGCAAGAAGATTACATTTTCGGTTGATAAATTTCTTAGCAACAAGCAAGAATACAATGATATACTCCTCCCACAGATTGATTTAGGTGATGTTCAACTATCCCCACAGACTCAGACCAAAGTGAAAGTTCGAGGAAGCTTGGGAGAATATAATAGTACAAAAAAATCTCACTTTTTAATGCCTGATGCACAAAAAACATTTTCTCCAGTGAACGGTGTCACAATTACAGGTTTAGGCTTTATCAATGGAAAGTTACACATTCAAGCATATTACGAAAACATTCTTGAAACCGACAATCACGGTTATTTGGATTTAGTGGACGCTGATGGTGACAAAATTGCACCCCAAGGCTCCATATCTTTCTGGGACTCTGAGCGAAGAGGAAGCTATGAAGAGTATATTTTCGATGTTTCACCAGATGAAATCAGCAACTATAAAGTCTTGGGCAATTTTCGGACTTGTGAGTCATTAACAAGCGGCGATTGGCAGGTAACATTTCCTATAGAGTAATACGCAATACAGCAAGAGCTGAGCTTAAAGCAATCCACAAGAATAATTGATGAACATGAATGAACAGATAGAATCATTGAACGATTAGATAATAAAAAATCTCCAGTATGTGTATCAAAATATATAATTCGTAAAAGATGCATCTCTGTTATGGCTAATAGGGGTGCATCTTGATCAATTAGCCTTTTTACTGCTATTAATGACAGTGATTTCGACATCATGATTTTCTAATTACTAAATATTTAATACAAATGTAGATGTGTATAAGCAATCTACTTACATCCTCAACCTAAACGTCTTAGGCGCAACCTTATACACCAATATAGAGGAAACTAGGCTGTAAATAAGCGAAAACAGGATTGTCATTGCACCAAACAGTATTGTGGGAATTTCCAGATACATGATAAAGAAGCAAGCAAAATAGACTGCAACATTTATAATCTGATAAGTAGCACCTTTCATTTCGGTGTTTATGTTATAGGGCTGAAGTAAATAGTATACAGTTAAATAATGAACTGAGAAAAATATACTCATAGCGGGTATGGCTGTAAGTAATACGATATAGTTCATGACATCATCAGTTCCACCGGTCAAATATACTAACAGCGAAAAACCTATCCCCAGTACTGATGCTGGAAGAAGATTGATTTTAATTATTTCACGTAAGCGAATACTAAAAAGCTTCAGCACAAACTTTGGTTGCTTATAAAAAGAATAGGTTAATAGACCGTGGTCGCAATTCATAAATAATGCTTGAGTAAAGCTAGGACCTCGGTTCATAGAATAAAGCCAAATTGTAAAAATTGGGAGCCCATTTAGTAGTAGCTTGTTAAGTTCAGGGCGACTTTCGGGTGCGACCTGAAGCACTACTATAGCAAGGACCATCAGACCAGCTACTATTAATGTTATTATCTTAGTTGGCTTCCATAAAACTTTATGATGCCTTTTGATAAACAACTCATTTAAGTATTCAAAGCCCTTACGCTTGCTCGTAATACTTGTTTTATTAGATATAAGCTTCTTGCTATAATTGCTCATCATCTGTTTACTGAGTTCTTGCTGATATGCCACAGGAGTTAGTATTTGTTTATAGTAATCCCTGTAGTAACGAAATGTGCAGATTTTTCGTAAAGACAGTATCCCGGTTATAATAGGGATAGCCATAAGATATACTAAAATGTTCACGGGAATGTATATACCTAGTAAGGGGAAAACATATGCAAGACCTAAAATAGCAAAAGTAATAATCCATTTAGTTATTCCTGGCTTGTTTTCGTTTGCAGCAATTTTGGTCTTTTCATATTTATACAAATCATAAGTCGCAACTGTGAGCTTCAATCCAGCTACAAATAGAGGTGTCATAAGGCATATCCAAGGTGATACGCCAGATGCTTTTCCAAACATAAAGCCAAATATCAAAAATCCTATTATGAGCTTTAAAATTGAATAGCCGTAGTTGACTAGAGCGTACTGCTTTGCATTCATGCGCATTATGATGATTCCATAGTACTTATCTTTGGTTGGGTTAAATAAATAGGTGTTCATATACGAACCTATTATGCTTAGGGAAAATAGAACATGCATGAATATTTCACTAGAAGTAGCCAGGTTTTCAGTGAGTACCTTATTAACGATTAAGAAAGTTGGCAAAAAGACCATTAAAGAAAAATACAATAACTTACCTAAGAAAGCTGAGAGTATCTCGATAATAACAGCCACTACATTGGCAAAGATTTTAAGCCCCCGAACGCCATATAACTTTTCTGGCAATAGCTTTTTGATAATAGGGATTTGCTTAAGAGAATAGAGAAATCCATTCACGCGGTATGTGTTTCGAAGAGAGAAGGATAATCGAAGCGTCTTATACATGAGTGTTCTCCCTTAATGCCATTATTATTTTATCCTTGAAAGCTTGATTATTCAGATCTTCCTTCTCGACTACCTCCAATACACCATGGCTAAGAAGAACAATGATATCACACATATCTAGTGCTAAATCCATGATGTGGGTAGAGAAAATGGTAATTCTCTCAGATTTCATTTGACGCAAGATTTGCTTTATCTCTTCTGATACAACAACATCAAGGGAAGTAAGAGGCTCATCAAGAAGTAGGAGATTAGGCTCAATTATTAAATTAATAAGCATTTGCATCTTATTCTTCATACCATGAGAATAATCCTTCATAAGCTTATCTCTGTCTTCTACATCAATTCTTATTAGATTAAAATAGTCATCTATTGATTTTGCATTCTTCATTAATCCCTCGTTTATATCTAGAAAGAATTTTAAAAACTCTCGCCCTGTTAAAAACTCAGGTACTGTGGGCGTACTAAGGACATAGCCAACGTCCTCGGCATTTATTTCACGTCGTTGCCCGTCTTGCTCCAAATAAAAAAAGCCCTTATCGACAGGGATATCACGATTTACACAATTGAAAAATGTAGTTTTGCCTGCACCATTTCTACCGAGCAGGCCGTAGATTTTACCTTGCTCAAAAGTAAAGTTGATATCATTTAATACTTTTTTAGTTTCAAAGCTTTTTGATAAATTTTCAATTACAAACTTCATGGCATACTCCTATGCATAGAATACTTTAGTTTTAACAGTTGTATAATTTTCCCTAATAAATATATCATAAGTATAATAATAAAAAAAGAAAAATATACCTATGCAAAGAAGACAAAAAGGCAGAAATCGAAACTGCTCTATGCTACAATGCACTAACTGCCAGCAGGTTTGCCCAAAAGATTCTATTAAATATACTAAATAAAGCTCGGATGAATAGACAGCAGATTTGATGTTCTAATAATGGATGCAAAAATATTGAAAGGGAAAAGCGTGCTACACACAAATGTTGACTCTGGCAAGGCTATAGTGTTATAATTTATTCAATTAAATATTTGTCCATCAAACCGTTGATGTGGAGATAAAAATGTAATATGCGCTCAAAGAGAGTGGGGATAGGTGGGAGCCTCATAGATAGCAGTACATTAAATGGACCACTGAGGGTGCAGTCAAAGGATTAGTATTCTAATCTGAGTATTCTGCAACGTATCAGCAGCGTAAAGGCTGAGGAATATAGTAGTATTCTTTCTTGAGGCAGGTTTGTCCTGTAAAACAAGGTGGCACCACGGGTTATAAGCGCTCGTCCTTGACATTATTTGATGTCTATTGGATGGGTGTTTTTGTTTATTTAGATATAGGTGAAGTCAGAGGAAAGGCAGATGATATTCATATGGCAAAAAAACTACTAATGGGAAACGAGGCTATTGCTTTAGGAGCAATGCGTGCGGGAGTCAGTGTTGTGACTGGCTATCCGGGTACGCCATCAACAGAGGTCCTCGAAACAGTGGCAAAACATAATGACGGTAGTATATATGTTGAATGGTCAGTCAATGAGAAGGTTGCCCTCGAGGTAGCTGCAGGAGCGGCTTATGCGGGTGCAAGGTCAATGGTTACAATGAAGCAGGTTGGGCTCAATGTTGCATCTGATCCTTTAATGAGCCTTAATTATATAGGTGTAAAGGGTGGCATGGTAATTGTTGTTGCAGATGATCCAGGCCCAATTTCATCACAAACCGAGCAGGATACTAGACATTTTGGAAAGTACGCAAAGATTGCCGTATTTGATCCGTCTTCTCCTGAAGAGGCCTATACAATGGTCGCCGATGCCTTCGATTATTCCGAGAAATACGGTCACCCAGTAATTTTGAGGCCTACTACTCGCGTATGCCATAGCTGTTCAACAGTTGAGATATTAGAAAACATACCTAAAAAAGAGCCAGAAGGCTTTGAAAAAAGTAGTAGATGGGTTATCTTCCCTAAATTAGCATATGAGAATAAAATAAAAATCGAGGAAACGCTTAAGATAATGAGCGACGACTTTTCCAATTACGAAAGAAATTTTATAAATGGAAGCGGGAAAAAGGGCATAATCACAGGAGGCGTAAGCTATTCGTATGTTAACGAGGCCATGCAAAACACCTTAGCTGAGTGCAAGATTATGAAGGTTTCCACAACGCCTTTTCCACAAAAGCTCGCCCTTGAATTTTCACAAGGCTTAGAAGAAGTGCTTGTTGTAGAGGAGCTTGATTCAGTAATTGAGAACGAGTTAATTACTCTATGCGGATTGCATAATTTAAAGGTTAAAATAAATGGCAAGCTTACAGGTCATGTAAAAAATGCAGGTGAAAATACTGTTGATAGTGTATCTGTAGTAGTTAGAGACTTTCTTGGTAGTGATGCTACAGCAAATACAAGTATTAATGGCGATTGTGCTGCAACAAATGATCATGCAAGTGAAAGTGTTAATACCAGTGCTGAGGCACCGCCCGAACTTCCAATTCGCCCACCAGTACTGTGTGCAGGGTGCCCGCATAGAGCATCATTCTTTGCAGTAAAAGAGGCCACAAAAGGTATGAACGCTGTTTATTCTGGAGATATTGGCTGCTATACTCTAGGGAATGCAATGCCGCTTAACATGGTGGATACATGCCTTTGCATGGGAGCTGGAATAACAATTGCGCAGGGTCTTCACAGAGTCGAGCCTAATAGGGTAAACTTCGCATTTATTGGGGATTCAACATTTTTCCATACAGGTATACCGGGAATTATAAACGCTGTTTATAATCAGACAGACATAATTGTGGTCATTCTAGATAATTCTACAACTGCAATGACGGGACATCAGCCTCATCCGGGCTTAGGGAAGACAATGATGGGTAATATTTCAGATGTTATTAGTATTTATGATGTTGTATCAGCCTTAAAAGTTACTAAAATTGTTCGTGCAAATCCTTTTGATACAGAAGCTGCAAAAAATGCAGTAAATGCTGTTATTAATGAAAAGGGTGTGCGTGTAATTTTATATGAAGCGCCTTGCATTTTTGTTACAAAAAGCAAGGAACCATATGTTGTGGATACCCAAAAATGTACTGGATGCAAGGTTTGTATAAATAAATTGGGATGTCCTGCAATTGAGATGGATGGAAAAAAGGCTAAAATAAATCCTACACTCTGTACAGGATGCGGAATTTGCGCTCCTGTGTGCAAATTTGGGGCAATTGGAGGTAAGAGCAATGACTAATATATTAATTTCTGGAGTTGGAGGTCAAGGTACTGTTCTTGCTTCAAAACTTATTGCGGCAGCGGCAATGGCAAAGAATTTTGATGTGCGCACAACAGAGACCATAGGAATGGCACAGCGTGGGGGTTGTGTAGTAAGCCATGTGCGTATGGGTGAAAATATAGCTTCTCCACTTATACCTCAAGGAGGTGCAGATGCTATTATAGGGTTTGAACCTGCCGAAGCTGTTAGAGTTCTTCCTTACCTTTCCGAAAATGGTTTGATGATAGTTTGTGATACTGCAATGAAACCCGTTACAAGCTCCCTTAAAGGTGATTGTTATAAGGGGTCCGATATGATAGATTATCTAAAAAAGCATGTAAAAAACCTTGTGTTAATTGATGGAGAGAAGCTTTTATCAGAGTGTATTAATGCAAAGACACTAAATGTCGCACTTTTAGGCACAGCATCAGAAAGCGGTGTATTTCCTTTTAGTATAGATGAGATGAAGGATGCTTTGAGGGCCGCACTGCCACAGCGTTATTTGGATATAAATCTTAATTCATTCGAAATCGGAAGGAGAATGTATAATGAAACCCGAAATGCTGGCTAAAATTAAAAATGCTATTAATAATGCAATAAAAGGTGACTTCTATAAGAAACGCTTCGAGGATATTGAGATAAATAATATTAATTCTAAAGAGGATTTTGAAAAGCTTCCCTTTACAGACAAAAACGATTTGCGAGATGCTTATCCTCTAGGACTTCAAGCTGTTCCCGATGAAGAAATTGTTAGGATCCACTCATCGTCAGGGACAACGGGAACCCCTGTTATTATTCCTTATACAAAAAAGGATGTTGCTGATTGGGCTATAATGTTCAAACGCTGCTACGAAACTGCTGAAATAACCAATTTAGATCGCATACATATAACTCCGGGATATGGCTTATGGACAGCTGGAATCGGATTCCAAGCAGGAGCTGAGCTTTTAGGTGCCATGAGCATTCCTATGGGACCTGGGAATACTGAAAAGCAAATCAAAATGATGATAGATTTAAAATCAACTGTGCTTTGTGCCACATCTTCGTATGCACTTTTACTTGCAGAAGAAATCGCGAAGCGTGGATGCGGGGATGATATTCATCTTACAAAGGGTGTAATAGGCTCCGAGAGATGGGGAGATAAAATGCGTAAGCGCATAGCCAACGAACTTGGCGTTAAACTCTTCGATGTCTATGGCTTAACCGAGATATATGGTCCAGGTATTGGTATGAGCTGTAAATATGAATGTGGAATGCATATGTGGACTGATTATATATACTTTGAGATTATCAATCCTAAAACAGGTGAATTAGTTCCAGAAGGTGAAACTGGTGAGCTTGTAATTACAACCCTTTGCAAAGAAGGCGCCCCTCTTATTCGCTATCGTACCCATGACCTTACAAGGCTAATGCCTGGCAAGTGTGAGTGCGGCCTTGAATATCCAAGAATTGATACTATTTTAGGTCGTTCAGATGACATGGTAAAGGTAAAGGGAACAATCATATATCCTAGTAACGTTGATAATCTTTTGTCCAGTATTGAAGGGGTAAGTAGCGAATACCAGATAATGATTGACCATTTATATGGTAAGGACATCCTTACATTATTCTTCGAGACAGCGGTAGAAATGGGTGAGCCATCGAAGAAACTTGAAAAGACGGTAGAGCGTGAGTTTAAAAACAAGATTGGTATCACTCCAATAGCTAAAGCAGTGAAGATGTTTGAGCTACCTAGAAGCGAGAAAAAGTCTACTAGAGTATTTGATAACAGATATTAGTCTTTGAATTTATTATTAAAGAAACTGTGATATAAATATATTATTGCCATAATATGTGTTGTATGATATTATTCAGATAAAGTGACAGCTTTATTAAATTTTAATATTTATATGGGAGGGGATTATTTGAGTGAATCAGATAACACCATCAATGGCTATGTTGAAGAGCTAAAAAAGAAGGCTGAGCCCCCGAAACCAAAGAAATCAAAAGTTCCACTTATAATTTTATTGTTTTTACTAATAATAGGGCTCCTAGCTGGTGGTACCTACTACATGTGGTACAATAATCTATGGATATTCGCTGAGAATATACCTAGTCTTGGTGTTGTAAACGAAGCGGCACAAGCTCAGAATGAAGAGAAATACTATGATTTCATTGCATTCCAGATTAAAACTGGAAAAGTGAATGTTGAGGAAGTATCTGAGTTTTTTCCTGAAGATGAGTCAAAAATTATTAGAAGAAGGGCAGGACTTGTAGATTTTTCTGATAGTAATCTAGAAGCAATAATCCGTGCAAAAATTGATAAGGCAACTGGACTAATATTTGAAGAGGATATAAATACTATAACAAACCTTTCTGCAAGTAATAAAAACTTGACCAATTTGGATGGAATTCAGTTTATGACAGGCCTTACTGAACTAGACCTTTCCGGGAATAAAATATCTAATCTCGGTCCTATCAGGGAATTAAATAATTTAACGAGCCTTGATTTGTCTAGTAACCATATAGTAAGCCTTAACGAGATTGCTTCTTTACCAAATCTTAAGACATTAAATCTCAATTATAATTACATAAGTGATGTAACTCCTTTATCAAGCTTAACTAGCCTTGAAGCATTAAGCGTTGGTAGCAACCGTGTTGTTGATATTAGTGGGATAGCAGCTCTTTATTCACTTAGTAATCTTCAGATGTTTGAAAATCAGATTGGTGATGTTACTACTATTAGCACTCTTACAGGCCTAACGGAATTAAATCTTAGTGATAATGATATAGCTGATATAACAGGTATAGGTTCTTTAACAGGCCTAACTTCGCTTGATTTATCAGTAAATAGCATCGAAGATATTTATCCTTTGGCCAGTTTGTCGCAATTAAGAACCATAAATCTTTATGATAATTTGATATCTGATTCTAGTGCTTTAAATAGCCTTAGCCAACTGGTAAGTATCAAATTAGAAAGAAACCCAATAAAATAAAGTATTAATCATTGTAATTTAGAATAATAAGGTTGTC
>CAYMAE010000002.1:54274-55413 GCA_964388375.1 uncultured Ruminiclostridium sp. | reverse complement strand
GATTTTATGGTCTCGGATAGAGAATAAAAATCGTGTTTTAATATCTCCGGGAATGGAAATATACTCTTTTTTAGAATGATTTCTTTCAACTAAGAATATATATAATACGAAGGCAATATTTAATGAAGGAAATTAGCTAATGAGTATTTTTTATTCAAAGATGCCAGAGGATTTTAAAAATGCAGTAGAAATAATCAAGCGATACTGTCAGAATGAAGCTTGCGATTATAAATGCGCCCAATGCCCCTTTACACTTGCTGAGATAAGGTGTAAAGATGGTAAAAAATATGATATATCTGCACAAAGTATTAAAGGGTTAAATTGATTTACATATCCTCTTTAACATTCAGGTATTAAAAAGAAGATTATTGAAACACTAATGCTGGAGGTGTTTCCGGCATGATATCGCGAAAATCAGTAATCACTTTCGGCATGGTTGCCATTCCAATTGCAATGTATACTGCAACACAGGACAATGATATTCATTTTAACCAGCTTCACAAGGATGATAGCAGCCGTATACGGTATAAAAAGGCTTGCTCTCATTGTGGTAAGGAAATTAAATCTGATGATATTGTAAAAGGCTATCAGTATGATGATGATAAGTATGTTGTAGTTACAGATGAAGAGATTGAAAAAATCAAGACCGAAAAAGAAAAATCCATTCAGATTTTACACTTTGCACAGCTAAATCAAATTTCTCCGGTATATTATAATAAGACATATCAGGCAGCTCCAGAGGTTGGAGGGGAAAAGGCATTTGAGCTTCTTCGCTCTGCCCTTATGATAGAGCAAAAAATTGCTATAGGAAAGGCTGTCATGGGTACAAAGGATACCCTAATGGCTATTATCCCCAGAGATGATGGGATTATAATTTCTACTATGTTCTATGCAGAAGATATTAAAGACCTACAAAGGCAGTATTCGAAGCCGAATGTTTCCGAGCAGGAAATGAACATGGCAAAGTTGCTTATTAATTCAATGGACACGCCCTTTGAACCATCAAAATATGAAGATGAATATCAGCAGAAGCTCCGTATGCTCATAGAGGATAAAATATCGGGCAGGGAGGTAGTTGCCGCCAAATCTGATAGTCCAGGCAAGGTCATCGACCTTATGGAGGCCCTTAAGGCAAGTGT
>CAYMAE010000002.1:29216-54174 GCA_964388375.1 uncultured Ruminiclostridium sp. | reverse complement strand
GCCTCTGATAACAACTCTAGCGAGCAATTAAGGTTTGTTGTTCAGCATCATCTTGCACGCAACGATCATTATGATTTTCGTCTAGAGTGGAATGGGGTTCTTCTAAGTTGGGCAGTTCCCAAGGGGCCTTCATATAGTACACAGGAAAAAAGGCTGGCCGTAAAGGTGGAGGATCACCCTATTGATTATAGGAATTTCGAGGGTACTATACCTAAGGGAGAATACGGTGGTGGGGTGGTCATGCTATGGGATGAGGGGTTTTGGGAACCTTTTGGCAATGTAGACCAGGGCATAGACGATGGTCTACTCAAGTTTGCTATTAGTGGAGTGCGTCTAAAGGGAAACTGGGCCTTAATTCGCTTAAAAGCTAAGAGGGGCGACTCTAAAAACAATTGGCTTCTGTTGAAGGAAAAAGACCAATATGCAAAAACTGAAAGTGGTATATCTCGCTATGAGACTAGCATTAGGACAGGGCGCACCATGGCTGAAATTGAGGGGGGCAAGGGTGAAAACTTTAACAAAAATCCTTTTAATAATGCCAAGGTTCAGCTTGCTAAAATGGTTAAAGAGATTCCCGATGGTGACGATTGGCTTTACGAAATGAAATATGACGGCTATAGAATATTAGCATTTGTAGAAGGAAACAGCGCAAAACTAATAACCCGAAACGGTAATGATTATACCAATCGCTTTTATAGTGTTGCAAACTCATTAATCGATTTATCTGCCGGACGGGCAATGGTACTAGATGGCGAAATGACTATTATCGATAAATCTGGCAAGACAGATTTTCAGGCTCTTCAAAACTATATAAAAAGGCCAAAGGGCCAAAATCTAACATATATAGTTTTCGACTTGATTTCAATAGATGGCGAGGATATCAGAAATAAGCCTCTATTTGAAAGAAAAGAAATCCTTGAAGCCTTAATAAAAGATTCGCCAGAAAATTTATACTACAGTCGCCATATAAAAGGGAATGGAAAAGAGAGTTTTAATGTAGCCTGTGAAGCCAGTATGGAAGGAATCATAGGCAAAAAATACAATTCAGTATATAGCGGAACTAGAAATGGGGATTGGATAAAGCTTAAATGTGATAAACGTCAGGAGTTTGTAATAGGAGGCTATACTCTATCTAATAAAAAAGTAAGTGGAATAAGCTCAGTTCTATTAGGCGTATATGAAAATGGAGAGTTTATATATGTGGGCCGGGCAGGAACAGGCTTTAATAAACATAACACAAAGCAGCTCACAGAAAAATTTAGCAAATTCATAAGGCAAACTACCCCATATAAAAACGCACCTAAGACAAGGCCTAATGAGAAAACTACCTGGCTTGAACCTGAGCTTATTGCAGAGATAAAATTCACAGAATGGACAGAAGAAAATCAGTTGAGACATGCAAGCTTTAAAGGATTACGTGAAGACAAAAGCCCGAGGGATGTTAAAAGGGAATTAAACACTTTGGAAGAAGTTGACTTGGTCAAAGAAGGTAATAACTATAGCCATTACGATGTTGAACAAGACAATAGCTTCAAAGAAGAACATGATAATACTTCCGATAAAAAGGTTGAGAATAATAAAAATATCATAGTTAGTGGAGTGAAAATCACAAGCCCAAATAAGGTCATATATAATGATCCTGAAATTACAAAAATAGATGTTATAAGATATTACGAGAAGGTTTCAGAGTACATGCTTCCCTATGTTGAGAAAAGAATACTCAGCATTGTGTGTTGCCCTAAAGGAGTATCAGAAAATTGTTTTTATAAGAAACATCCGGGCTCGAAACTTAAGGGGATTGCTATACTTCCTATACATGCAGATGATGAAGAGGCTGAGGATTACTTTTATATTGAAAACAAATCCGGCATTATATCTGAAGCTCAAATGGGAACATTAGAGTTTCATACATGGGGAAGCCGTGTTGATGAGCTTGAAAAACCTAATATGATGGTATTTGATTTAGACCCTGATGAAAAAATGGACATTAGCAGAGTACGTCAAGGTGTTAATGATGTTAAAAGCATTTTAACGGAGCTATCTTTAAAATCATACCTCAAGACTAGTGGAGGAAAAGGATATCATGTGGTTGTTCCTTTAAAACCCACTGTAAGCTGGGATGTGTTTCATAATTTTGCGCGTGGTGTCGCACAGGTTATGGAGGATAAATGGCCTGATCGCTATACAAGTAATATTAGAAAATCCAAGAGGAAAGATAAAATATTTATCGATTGGATTAGAAATGCCAGAGGAGCTACCAGTATTGCTCCATATTCGTTAAGGGCCAGAAAGGGTGGTAAGGTTTCTATGCCAATTCCTTGGAATGAGCTCGATTTTGTAGCACCCGATGGCATCAATATGTCCGATGCAATTTTAAAAATTCAAGGAATAGACCCATGGGAAGATTTTTTCAATAATGATCAGATGCTTAGATGATTAATTTCTATAGTACTTAACAGACTTATTGCTATATAATCAAATGCATAGTAGCAGTTTTTATGATATTATATATGTTAATAATTTCTGTTTAAATTTAGGCAATAATATTTAGGATGGTTAATAAATATGAAGACAATAGATCTTTTTAAAAAGAAAACAGTATTTTCATTTGAAGTTTTCCCGCCAAAGAAAACTAGCTCTATTGATACGATTTATAATGCGGTTGATAAGCTAAAGGAGCTAGAACCGGACTTTATTAGCGTTACATACGGAGCGGGTGGAAGTGAAAACAACAAGAAAACACTTGAAATAGCATCAACTATAAAAAAGGATTATGGAATTGAGAGTGTAGCCCATCTTACATGTATTTATCTTACGAAGCAAGATGTACTAAAAATGCTCGATGAATTCAAAACTGCTGGGATTGAGAATATAATGGCTCTTAGAGGAGACCATAACCCTGATTATACACCAAAAAACGATTTTAAATATGCCAGCGATTTAGTCTCATTTATAAAAGAAAACGGAGATTTCGACATTTTAGGAGGCTGTTATCCGGAAAGGCACTTTGAGTCACCCTCAATGGTTGATGACATTCATAATCTTAAAACAAAGGTTGATGCAGGGGTGAGCCATCTAGTAACACAACTATTCTTTGACAATACACATTTTTATAGATTCAGGGAAAGGGCAGCAATTGCAAGAATTAATGTTCCTATAGAGGCTGGAATAATGGCTGTTACAAACAAGAAACAGATAGAGCGCATGGCGACTCTTTGCAAAGTGGAGCTTCCCAAGAAGTTTTTGACCATGATGAATAGGTACGAAAGTAGCCCAGAAGCTATGCGAGATGCAGGGATAGCTTATGCCATTGACCAGATTGTGGATTTAATAACTCAAGGAGTTGACGGCATTCATCTTTACACAATGAATAATCCATATATTGCCCATCGAATTCATGAGGCGGTAAGATCTTTAATAAATGCGTAATCGGTATGCCTCCGTTGCATTCCAAACGGAGGCATTTTTTATTATTATATTAAAAAAATCTGGGTATCTTAGAACTGTAGGCAAGGAAAGGACAAAGTCGATGATACGGTCATTTGTTATACTCAAAAAGCAGTCGTATTGGTATAAAATTGGAGCGTTCAGTATGTATAAAATATGCTTGATTAAGTAGAGAAAATAAAGTATAATTAGAGTAAATAATGTATACTGTATACATTATTCTGAACGTTAAAGTATCCAGGAGTACATCTAAAGTGCCTGGTATTAAATATTGTCAAAAAAGATTGGAGGCGCTATTATGCAAAAGAATTTCAACAAAGGAAAATGGAACTCAACAATAGATGTAAGGGATTTTATTCATAAGAACTATACTCCGTATGATGGAGATGATAGCTTTTTAGCTGAGCCCACTCAAAAAACATCGGGGCTATGGGCTAAGGTTAACGAATTAATGAAAAAAGAACATGATAATGGTGGAGTACTTGATATAGACACCCACACAATCTCTACTATTGCTTCACATAAAGCAGGATATATTGATAAGGAAAATGAAGAAATAGTAGGCCTTCAAACAGATGAGCCACTTAAAAGAGCAATTATGCCCTTTGGTGGAATCAGAATGGTTAAAACGTCTTTGAAAGCATATAACAAAGAAATGGATCCTGATGTCGAGAATGTATTTAAGTACAGGAAAACTCATAACGACGGTGTTTTTGATGCCTACACTGATGAAATGAAAAAAGCCAGACATACTGGCATAATCACCGGGTTACCTGATGCATACGGAAGGGGAAGAATCATTGGAGATTACAGAAGGGTTCCTCTCTATGGTGTGGATTATCTCATCAAACAGAAAAAAGAAGCACTAAAAAACTATGTTTTAGATATTATGAATTCACCTGCAATTAGACAACGTGAAGAATTAAGTGAGCAAATTGGGGCTCTTGAAGAGCTAAAGGAAATGGCTGCAAGCTATGGAATTGATATAAGCAAGTCTGCATCGGACACAAGGGAAGCTATACAGTGGTTATATTTTGCATATTTGGCAGCTGTGAAAGAACAGAATGGTGCAGCCATGAGCCTTGGAAGAGTTTCAACCTTTCTTGATGTTTATGCTGAAAGGGATTTGGCTGAAGGAAAGTATATAGAGAGTGAAATTCAGGAATTTGTCGATCATTTTGTAATGAAGTTAAGAATGGTTAGATTCTTAAGGACTCCTACGTATGATGATTTATTCTCAGGCGATCCTACCTGGGTTACTGAAGCCCTTGGAGGTATGGGTGTTGATGGAAGACATATGGTTACAAAAATGACATACAGGTTTATGCATACCCTTACTAATTTAGGGCCTGCACCCGAACCAAATATGACAGTGCTATGGACACCAAGTCTTCCTGAGAACTTTAAACAATTCTGTGCTAGGCTTTCTGTAGAAACATCATCTATTCAATACGAGAATGATGACTTGATGAGAGAAAAGTTTGGTGATGACTATGGCATCGCATGCTGTGTATCGGCAATGAGAATTGGCAAGCAGATGCAGTTTTTTGGAGCGAGAGCAAATCTAGGCAAAGCGCTGTTATACGCTATCAACGGTGGCAAGGATGAAATAAGCGGAGAACAGGTCAGCCCAGCATTTGCACCAATAACTTCCGAATATCTTGATTATGATGAGGTTCTAGAGCGTTTCAACACAACCACGGACTGGTTATCAAAGCTGTATATAAACACACTAAATATTATTCACTACATGCACGATAAATACTCCTACGAAAAAATAGAGATGGCGCTCCATGACGAAGAAATTTTAAGAACCTCAGCATGTGGTATTGCAGGATTATCAGTAGTAGTTGACTCTTTGTCAGCAATTAAATATGCTAAGGTCAAACCAGTAAGAAATGAGCAAGGCCTTGCTGTAGACTACCAAATAGAGGGCGAGTTCCCGATGTTCGGTAATAATGATGATAGAGTTGATACAATTGCTGTTAACGTGGTAAAGAATTTTATGACTAAATTAAGTAAGCATAAGACATATAGAGATAGTAAGCCTACTTTATCAATACTGACAATAACATCAAATGTAGTATACGGAAAGAAAACCGGAAGTACCCCTGATGGAAGAAAACGTGGTGAACCATTTGCGCCGGGTGCAAACCCAATGCATAAAAGGGATACAAAGGGTTGTATTGCTTCAATGGCATCTGTTGCAAAGCTGCCCTATGATTATAGTGAAGATGGCATATCCTACACGTTCTCCATTGTTCCATTGGCATTAGGAAAGACAGAGAGCGAAAAATATGCGAATCTAGTTGGCCTTATGGATGGATATTTCACAGAAGGTGGGCACCATATAAATGTCAATGTATTAGATAAGGAAGTACTACTTGATGCAATGGATCATCCAGAAAAATATCCTCAGCTTACTATAAGGGTTTCTGGATATGCTGTTAATTTTGTAAAGCTTACAAGAGAGCAGCAGCTAGATGTAATAAATAGGACATTCCACGAGAGGTTCTAATAATTTAATTAGCTTGCTCAAAAGAAGACTCGCTAAAGCTTGTCTTCTTTTGCATGCCATGCATGGGCTACTATTGTCCTCTGTGTCGCTGCACTCTTAGTAAACAGTGTAGCGACTTAGAGAATTACTTCGCCAATAAAAAAATGAAAGGAGTGAGGCAATATGGAGGGATATGTTCATTCGGTTGAAACCTACGGGACCCTTGATGGACCTGGCATACGATATATCGTGTTTATGCAGGGCTGTGCATTAAGGTGTAAATATTGCCACAACCCTGATACATGGCAGCTACACGCCGGGAAAAAGTATACTGTCCAAGAGTTAATGGAGGACATATTAAAATATAAAAACTTTATAAAAAGCGGAGGAGTTACTCTCTCGGGGGGCGAGCCGCTTTTGCAGGCAGATTTTGCGGCTGAGCTTTTAAAAGAGTGTAAAAAACATGGAATCCATACCGCGATAGATACATCGGGCGAAATACCCTTAATTACATGTAAACATGCAATAGATGAAGTCGACCTTGTTTTGCTGGATATCAAGTCGATTGATTCAGCTAAGGCTCTTAGCCTTACAGGAAAGGGTAATGAAAATGTTTTAAAACTCCTAGATTATCTAGAGGAAAACAAAAAGGAAGTATGGATACGCCATGTGGTGGTTCCGGGCATTACTGATAACTATGAAGATATAGAAAAAATGGCAGAATATCTTTCTCATTATACTGTCATCAGTCGCGTTGATATTCTACCCTTCCATAAATTAGGAGAGTATAAATGGGAAGAGCTTGGCTTAAAGTATGAGCTAGGCAAAACTGAACCACCGAAAAAAGAATCCATTGAAAAAATAGAGGACATCTTGAGAAAGTATAAGCTAAATGCTGTATAATAGTACTTATGAAGAAAGTAGTAATTGGAATACTTGCTCATGTAGATGCAGGAAAAACAACATTATCAGAGAGCTTACTTTATATTAGCGGTAATATACGCAAACTGGGAAGAGTGGATAACAAAGATGCCTATCTAGATAATTTTGATCTTGAAAGGGCAAGGGGAATTACCATCTTTTCGAAACAGGCTATACTAAATGATGATGACATTCAAATAACTCTTCTTGATACTCCGGGGCATGTAGACTTTTCGAGCGAAATGGAAAGAACTCTACAGGTATTGGATTATGCTATTCTAATAATAAATGGGGCAGACGGCATACAGGGACATACGAAAACCCTGTGGCGTCTGCTTTCTATATATAAAATTCCAGTTTTTATCTTCATAAACAAGATGGATATGCTAGGACGACCTAATAAAGAGAAGCTAATTAATGATATTAAAAAACAGCTAAGCGATAGATGCATTGATTTTAGCCAAGGTATCAATGAAGAGTTTAATGATCAGTTAGCCATGTCAGACGAAACTCTGATGGAGGCCTTTATTGAAAATGGTCATATCACGTCTAGCCAAATCAAAAAGGCAATTAAGTCCTGCATGGTCTTCCCGTGCTATTTTGGATCAGCTCTGAAACTAGAAGGAATAGATGAATTATTAGAAGGCATTAAGAAGTACACTGTACTACCTGTTTATCCCGATGAGTTTGGCGCAAAGGTATTTAAAATAGGCAGGGATGAGCAAGGAAACCGTCTTACTTATATGAAGATTACCGGAGGGATGCTCAGGTCAAGGGCTCTATTAACTAATGGAGCGTGGGAGGAAAAGGTTAATCAGATACGCATTTACTCTGGGAACAAATTTGAAGCAGTAAACGAATGTGCGGCAGGTGCTATTTGCGCGATAACTGGTCTTAATCATACAAAGCCAGGAGAGGGATTTGGATTAGAGGAAGCTTCTCGACTGCCTGTAATTGAGCCAGTAATGACATATCAAATATTATTACCTGAAGGTATGGATCCACGTGCCATGATTCCTAAGCTGCGGGAACTTGAGGAAGAGACCCCTGAACTCAATATTATTTGGAATGAACAGCTTAGAGAAATACAAGTAAAGGTAATGGGACAGGTTCAGATAGAAATACTACAAAGTCTTATACAAACTCGCTTTGGTGTTGAGGTATCCTTCGGACCTGGCAGAATTGTATACAAAGAAACAATTGCAAATATAGTAGAAGGCGTAGGACATTTTGAACCCTTAAGACATTATGCAGAGGTCCATTTAGTGATAGAACCTACTGAACGAGGTAGTGGGATAATCTTTGCAGATAATTGCAGTGAGGATATACTGGGCAAAAGTTGGAAGAACCTTATAATGACTCATCTTAAGGAAAAGGAGCACAAAGGCGTGCTTACGGGCGCTCCTATTACTGATATGAAAATCACATTGGTATCAGGAAGAGCACATAATAAGCATACTGAGGGTGGAGATTTCAGAGAGGCCACATATAGGGCTGTGCGACAAGGTCTAAAGGAAGCTGAGTCTATTTTATTAGAGCCTCATTACTCCTATCGTTTAGAGTTACCAGAAAAAATGGTGGGGCGTGCTATGACCGACATTGAGAATATGAACGGAACTTGTAAAATCGCCAATATCGAAAATGGACTTGCTACTCTTACGGGGAATGGACCTGTCATTTGTTTAAGGAACTATCAAAATGATATAATAGCCTATACTAAAGGACAAGGCAAACTTTTTTGCAGTCTCCATGGATATGAGCCCTGTCACAATACTGATGTGGTTATAGAACAGATGGGCTACGATTCAGAACGCGATGTTCAGAACCCAACAGGATCAGTGTTTTGCTCAAGTGGAGCAAGCTTTTTGGTGCCATGGGATGAAGTAAAGGATTATATGCATTTAGAAAGCTATCTAAAGCCAATAAATTCTTCCTTAGATGAAATGGCAGTGGTTTCATCTCGCTCCACAGGAGAAAAGTGGCTTGAACCCGAAGAGGTCGACAGGATTTTTAGTCAGACATTCTATGCTAATCAGGGTAAAAAATCAGCTTGGCAAAAACGAAAATCAACTGCAGAAAGCTTTTTTCGCTCTACGAATTATTCAGAAAAGCCAATAGAAGAAAAAGAGAAAAGGGATGAATACCTACTCGTTGATGGCTATAATATAATATTTGCATGGCCGGAGCTAAAAGAGCTTATTGAAAACAATATGGATGGAGCAAGGTCAAGGCTACTCGATATTTTGATTAAATACCAAGGTGTCCGCAGGTGCAATATTGTAGTTGTTTTTGATGCCTACCGTTTACAAAGGCATCAGGAGGAAATAATACATTATGACAATCTTCTTGTGGTGTACACAAAAGAAGCGCAAACAGCAGATCAATATATTGAAAAATTTGCACATGAAAATAAGAAAAAATATGATATAACGGTTGCTACATCTGATGCTCTTGAGCAGATAATAATCAGAGGCTCTGGCAGTGCAGTAATATCGGCTCGGGAGCTAAGACTCGAAATTGAAAGGGCCAATGAAATTATAATTAGGGCTTGGCAGGAAAAGCAAACACAATCCCGTAATTTTTTAGAGGACTCCATCTCGGATGAGACAAAGAAGCAAATTGAGGAGTTTTATGATTAGATTGTATTTATATTTTATAGTATTATAAGTATATTAGCATAAATAGGGATATTTGCGAAAAAATAAGTATTAATTATCAGGGTGATGATTATGCTAATATTGTTTAATTCTTTTTATCTAAAGTAAAATTGACACTATCAAATAAATGTAAATTTGATTAAAAAGTTTAAATTTGATAAAATAAATAATCGCTAATGAATAAATTACAAATTATAAATTAATTCATTAGTTATAAATTAACAATAAATAATAAATAAATAGCGGAGGAGAAATAATTATGAGTGAAAGAGCAACATTGGTCATAGAAAAAAGGGAAAACCCAAATACCAGATCAAGCAAGCAATTAAGGAAAAACGGATATGTCCCTGCTTCTATTAGCTGCAAGGGAAAGGATTCAATTTCTGTAGCAGTAAAACGCGACGAATTTGTAAAAAGTCTTTCAAAGAATGGAAGAAACTATTTATTCAATCTTGATTTAGAAGGAAAAGAAAATATTACAGCCATGGTCAAGAACATGAATTACTCACCTGTAAGACGCGACCTTTTAAGCATTGATTTACAACAAATATCTTTAGATGAAGAGATTAAAATTAATTTGGATATTCGATTAATTGGAAGAGAAGCAGTAGAATTAAAACAACTATTAGTTATGCTTCAAATGGACCGAATTCCTGTAAAGGGTTTACCACAAAATATTCCTGATTATTTAGAAATTGATGTTAACGATCTTGAAGCCGATGATAAAATTACCATTGCGGATATTAAGTTCCCAGAAGGTATAGTACCTGAAGACGAGGCCGATAGAATGGTATTAACAATTAGTAGACCTAAGACTTCGACCGCAGAAGCTGAAGAAGACGAATCAGAGTCAGATGAAGGCGAAGAAGAGACATCAGCAGAATAATTTTAGAATAAGATATTGTCATGTAAAAACATATATTTATAAGAGCAGGTTCCTTGAAATAATTAAGGAACCTGTTTTTTTTAAACTTAATTTATTAATGTATACAAAACACAAATAAATCCTTGTAAAAGCCTTAAATTATATTGAAAGCAGGCATATGTTATGGTACAATAATTACGAAAGTTGTTAAGCTATTAACAATCAAACCATTATTTACGTATTTATAGAATAAAATAGTTCAGGAGGTTGTCATTATGAGTTGCGGTTGCTGCAGTACAGACAATAAGGCTCAAGAGTTAGATAAAATAATCGCCAAGTATAAGGACACTCGCGGAGCATTAATCCCTGCTTTGCATGAGGCTCAAGACCTTTATGGTTACTTGCCTATGAGTGTACAAAAAAGGATTGCAGAAGGCCTTGATATTTCTCTTGCTGAGGTATACGGTGTGGTCACATTTTATACTCAGTTCTATCTAAACCCCAAAGGAAAATATAAAGTTAGTGTATGCTTGGGAACGGCTTGCTATGTTAAAGGGGCCGGAGCAATATATGATAAGCTTACAGAAATTCTAAAGATTAAGAGTGGCGAATGTACTTCTGATGGCATCTTCTCATTGGATGCTTGTAGATGTATAGGTGCTTGTGGCTTAGCTCCAGTTATAATGATTAACGAGGATGTATATGGAAGACTTACTGCAGATGACATTCCGGCCATTATTACTAAGTATCAAGAGGCCGAATTAAGTGCCGTTTAGATTATGAAAGATCTTTCAATGCATTTAATGGATATTGCTCAGAACTCAGTTGTGGCAGGAGCCAATAAGATTAGTATTAATATTCAAGTGTGTGAAATTCCACAAGTGCTTTACTTTGAAATAATTGATGATGGTAAGGGAATGGAGAAGGAGTTTTTAGATAGGGTTACAGATCCATTTAAAACTACCAGAACCACAAGAGCGGTTGGACTTGGAATTCCCTTGCTGAAGCAGTCAGCAGAAATGGCCGGAGGCGGTCTGAGAATTTATTCAGAACCTGGTAAGGGGACAAACCTTCAGGCTAGCTTCATAGTAAATCACATAGATAGAATTCCGCTAGGGGATGTACCGGGAACACTTACACTATTAATATCAGCTAATAAGAATATATCCTGGATAATTGAGTTTAAATGTCGAAATGAGAATTTCGTATTGGATACTGACCAGATTAATAAAGTATTAAATGGGGTTCCAATAGACAATAATAATGTACTTGAATGGATACAAGATACAATTAGTCAAGGTATAAATTCAGTTTTTGGAGGTGTATTAAATGAAGTCGATTGAAGAATTAAAAGCTATTCGTGATAAAGCGTTAAAAGACATGTCAATCCGTGATAATGAGGATAAAATCAGAGTAGTGGTTGGTATGGCAACATGTGGTATTGCCGCTGGTGCTAAGCCTGTAATGAGTGCATTTATCGATGAACTTGAAAAGCGTAAAATTAATAATGTAACTGTATCGATGACAGGATGTATAGGGGTATGTCGTTTAGAGCCTGTTGCAGAGGTAATCGAGGCTAATGGCGAAAAAACAACATATGTAATGCTAGATGCTGAAAAAGCTAGAAGGATTGTTGCAGAGCATTTAGTCAACAAAAAGCCTGTTACAGAATTTACTGTTGGTGCAACAGAAAGATAGGGGTGATTTATTATGGTTTACAGATCGCATGTATTGATTTGTAATGGTACGGGCTGTACAGCTTCAAAGTCTCCGGACATAATGTCTAGACTGGAGAAGGAACTTAAGGCCAATGGCATAGAAAACGAAGTAAAAATTGTTAAGACCGGATGTTTTGGACTTTGTGAAAAGGGTCCGATAATGGTAATTTACCCTGAGGGTGCTACATATTGCCATGTTGCTGTTGATGATGTAGAGAGGATAGTAAATGAGCATTTAGTAAAGGGACGTATTGTAAAGGACTTATTGTTAGGCGATAAAGAAGCAGAAGATGTTACTAAGTCGCTTGATAATGTAGATTTCTTTTCTCGTCAACATAGAATTGCTCTTCGCAATTGCGGTATTATTAATCCTGAAGTAATAGATGAGTACATAGCTAAGGACGGTTATCAAGCCCTTGGAAAGGTTCTCACAGAAATGACTCCAGAAGATGTAATAGATCTTTTAAAGGCATCGAACCTTCGTGGTCGTGGCGGTGCAGGTTTTCCAACAGGTCTAAAATGGCAGTTTGCAGCTAAAGAAGTTAATGAACAAAAATATGTATGCTGTAATGCTGACGAGGGCGACCCAGGCGCATTTATGGATAGATCTATTTTAGAGGGAGACCCACATACCTTAATAGAGGCAATGACCATAGCCGGTTATGCAATTGGAGCTAATCAAGGGTATGTTTATGTTCGTGCGGAATATCCTATTGCAGTTAACCGTTTAAACATTGCAATAGAACAGGCCCGTGAATATGGACTATTAGGAAAGAATATTTTTGACACAGAATTTTCTTTTGATATAGGTCTTCGCCTAGGCGCAGGTGCATTTGTCTGTGGAGAAGAAACCGCGCTTATGACATCTATTGAGGGCAAGCGTGGAGAGCCAAGAACACGTCCTCCATTCCCAGCAGTTAAAGGCCTTTTTGAGAAGCCTACAATTCTTAATAATGTTGAGACATATGCAAACATACCTCCAATAATTTTAAATGGCCCAGAGTGGTTTAATTCAATAGGTACAGAAAAGAGCAAGGGTACAAAGGTTTTTGCGATTGGTGGAAAAATCAATAATACTGGTCTTGTGGAAATACCTATGGGAACAACCCTTCGTGAGGTAGTTTATGATATCGGAGGTGGTATTCCAAACAATAAGAAATTTAAAGCTGCCCAGACAGGTGGCCCTTCCGGTGGATGTATTCCCGTTGAGCATCTTGATGTACCTATAGACTATGATAACCTAATTAAGATTGGCTCAATGATGGGTTCTGGTGGATTGATTGTTATGGACGAGGACAACTGTATGGTTGATATTGCCAAGTTCTTCTTAGAGTTTACAGTTGATGAATCCTGCGGTAAATGTCCACCTTGTCGTATAGGAACTAAGCGCATGTATGAGATTCTTGACCGCATCACAAAGGGCAAAGGTGAAGAAGCCGATATTGAAAAGCTTGAAACCTTAGCAGAGAGCATCAAACAGGCGTCCCTTTGTGGCCTTGGCCAGACTGCACCAAACCCTGTATTGAGCACCTTAAAATATTTCCGTGATGAATATGAGGCTCATGTAAAAGAACATCGATGCCCAGCTGGTGTTTGTAAGGCAATGGTCAAGTATACCATTATTGCTGATAAGTGTAGAGGATGTAGCTTATGTGCAAGGAAGTGTCCTGTAGGCGCTATTTCTGGCGAGGTTAAGAAACCATACGTTATTGATCAAGATAAATGTATTAAATGCGGAGTTTGTATGGACTCATGTAAATTTGCTTCCATAGAAAAGAAATAAGAGGGGAGAGTGAAATAATATGTCTGAATTTGTTACCCTAACTATAGACGGTAAAGAAGTTAAGGCCCCGGTTGGGTCTAACGTGCTTGAGGCTGCAAAGAGTGCCGGGATAAACATACCCACTCTCTGTTACCTCAAAGATATAAACGAAATTGGCGCATGCCGTATGTGTATTGTAGATGTAGGTGCTAGAAGCTTTCAGGCTGCCTGTATGTACCCTGTTTCAGAAGGATTAAAGGTAATTACAAATAGCCCTAAGATACGTGAAACCCGTAAGGTTACTCTTGAATTGATACTTTCATCCCACGAGAAGAAGTGTCTCAGCTGCGTAAGGAGTTTAAACTGTGAACTTCAGAAGCTTGCTAAGGATTTTAATATTCATGAAATCCGATTCGAGGGTGAACTGCAGCACTATCCAATAGATGATTTATCACATTCTATAGTACGTGACCCAAATAAATGTATACTATGCCGCCGTTGTGTAAGCGTTTGTAGGGATGTACAGACTGTATCTGCCATTGAAACAATTGACAGAGGTTATAAAACAATAGTTGCATCACCTTTCCATATGTCTTTAAAGGATACTCCATGTGTAAATTGTGGACAGTGTATCGTGGCATGCCCGGTTGGTGCTCTTCGTGAAAAAAACTCAACTGAGAAGGTTTGGAATGCATTAAGCAATAAGGATCTTCACGTTGTAGTTCAAACTGCTCCTGCAGTTCGCGCAGCTATTGGAGAAGAATTCGATTATCCTATTGGAACTCCTGTTACAGGCAAAATGGTAGCTGCATTAAAGAAATTAGGCTTTGCTAAAGTGTTTGATACTGATACAGCTGCTGACTTAACTATTATGGAAGAAGGAACGGAGCTAGTTAATAGAATTACAAATAACGGAACCCTTCCACTAATAACTTCCTGTAGCCCAGGATGGATAAAGTTCTGTGAACACTTCTATCCTGATATGTTGGATAATTTGTCAACTTGTAAATCACCACAAAATATGTTTGGAGCTGTTCTTAAATCTTACTATGCTGATAAAATGGGCATTGATCCTGCAAAAATGTTTGTAGTATCTGTAATGCCATGTACAGCTAAAAAGTATGAGGCAGAAAGACCTGAATTGGCTTCAACAGGTTATCCTGATATTGATGAAGTTATTACCACCCGTGAACTTGCCGAGATGATTAAAGAATCGGGTATTGACTTTAGAAAACTAGAAGATGAAGAATTTGACGATCCTATGGGTGAAGCAACTGGTGCTGGCGTTATCTTTGGAGTTACCGGTGGTGTTATGGAAGCGGCTTTAAGAAGTGTTCCATATCTTCTAACAGGTAAGGACAATGATGAGGTTGACGTTAAGATTGTTAGAGGCGTAGAGGACATTAAGGAAGCCGAAGTTGAAGTTGCTGGAGTTAAGATTAAGGCAGCTATTGCTCATGGCCTTGGAAATGCTAGAAAGATTATGGATAAGGTTAGAGCAGGAGAAGCTGATTATCAATTCATTGAGATTATGGCTTGCCCAGGTGGATGTGTCTGCGGAGGCGGACAACCTATTCAACCATCAAGCGTAAGAAATGATATAGACCTTAGAGTTGAGAGAGCAAAAGCTCTTTATCAAGAGGATCAATCTCTTACTTACAGAAGATCTCACCAAAATCCTAAGGTCATAAAAATGTATGAGGATTACTTTGAAACACCGGGTGGAGAAAAGGCTCACCATCTATTACACACACATTATGAAGCTCGTGAAAACTATCCGGAAGACAAAGCTCAGAACTAAATTATTATTATATATTATACAAGCCACCCGAATAATTAGGGTGGCTTGTTTTAACTTCTGAAATTGTTGACTAGAGTCCTTTGGACACTTTGAGTAGCTTGTTTTAATTTTTGTGTTAAGTTAGAATGAATAAGGCTATTTTGTAGATTATTTCTGTCTTTTTGGAGCTATGGTTATGCTATGTTTGGTAAAAAAGAATCAGGCATAATAGTATTAAAACGATTAATCAAAACCCCAGCTATTATAGCATTTATAGGTGGTATGATTATATTTCTATTTGGAATTTCTATGCCTGACACCCTAGTTGGAGCAATAGGGGCTGAAGAACCGTCCCCTTGTGTGATTATACTAAGATGCTTATAATAAAGCTAAAATGATAATATTAGAAAATGACAGGAGTTGATTATATAGTGAAAAGAATTGAAATAAGAAAACTTAACGATACCTATAAGGAACTTGCTGATAAAGAAGTTCAAATTTGCGGTTGGATTCGTACAATCAGGGACAACAAGACCTTTGGATTTATCGAAATCAATGATGGTTCGTTTTTTAAGAATCTTCAGATTGTATTTGATAATAGTCTTGATAATTTTTCTGAGATTTCCCATTTAAATATTGGAAGTGCTATTAGGGTTAAGGGGAATGTAATTGAGACGCCTCAGGCTAAACAACCTTATGAAATAAAGGCTACTGAGATTTTTATTGAGGGTAAATCTAGCCCTGAGTACCCATTACAGAAGAAGCGTCATACCTTTGAATATTTACGCACAATTGCTCATTTACGGCCAAGAACAAATACTTTTTTAGCAGTATTTAGGCTTCGCTCAGTTTTGTCATACGCGATACATCGCTTTTTTCAAGAAAGAGACTTTGTATATGTTCATACCCCAATAATTACCTCAAGCGATTGTGAGGGCGCAGGGGAGATGTTCCAAGTAACAACGCTTGAAATGAACGATTTACCTAAAAATGATAATAATGAAATAGATTACGGCGAGGATTTTTTCGGTAAATACACTGCTCTTACTGTTAGTGGGCAATTAGCTGTAGAGCCTTATGCCATGGCCTTTGGTAAGGTTTATACCTTTGGGCCTACATTCCGTGCAGAAAACAGTAACACTACAAGACATGCCGCTGAGTTTTGGATGATAGAGCCTGAAATTGCTTTTGCCGACCTTAATGACGATATGAAACTTGCTGAGGATATGATTAAATATATCATTAAGTATGTTATGGAAAATGCCAAGCAAGAGATGGATTTCTTTAATGGTTTTATTGATAAGGGCCTTTATGAAAGACTAAACAGTATATTAAGCTCTGAGTTTGGCTGCATAACATATACTGAGGCCATTGAATTGTTGCAAAAAAGCGGACATAAATTTCAATATCCTGTTAAGTGGGGAGCAGATTTGCAAACAGAGCATGAGCGTTATTTGACAGAACAAATTATGAAAAAACCATTGTTTGTTATTAACTATCCTAAGGAAATCAAGGCCTTCTATATGAGGATAAATGAGGATGATAAGACTGTAGCAGCCATGGACCTTTTAGTTCCTGGCGTTGGCGAGATTATTGGTGGAAGTCAAAGAGAAGAGCGCCTTGATGTTCTAGAGAAGCGCATGGAGGAGCTGGGGCTTGATAAAGTGACCTATGATTGGTATTTGGATACTCGTCGGTTTGGCACTGCTAAACATGCAGGATTCGGCCTTGGCTTTGAGAGAATGCTCATGTATATGACAGGAATTCAAAACATTAGGGATGTACTACCCTATCCAAGAACAGTAAACAATGCCGAATTCTAAGTAGAAACACAGTCTGCCGGTTCTCCTGTGTTCTCCCGTGTAGCTGCCGCAGTTGACTCACTCAACAAGCTGCAAAACGTTACAAAACACAAGAGAATCGTCCCCATGTGTCAACGTCGCCCTGTGTCAAACCACGCCAGTGTCAAATCAAAACCTGCCCTAGTACTACACACCACGTGCTAAGTCTTCTAATTCATTGTTTAAAGGTTTGAGGCCCTGGAAGTCGGGATATTTATTTAACAGGGCCAGCATGATTAAATGATCTGTAAAGGCAGGGTTCTTTGGTAGAAGACTGCCATGAGAATTTGTGCAGAAGGTGTTTTTATATGTGGCGCCCTCAAAGCCATCTTCGCCGTTATTTCCATTACCTGTTACTACTTTACCTAAAGGCTTAACGCCTTTACCAAGGTAGGTTTTCCCGGCGTGGTTTTCAAAGCCCAATAGATGGCTATATTGTGCATTTAAAAAGTCAACCTCAAATACTAGATTTCCGACTAGACGCGCATCACCCTCGTGGGTCCATATGTCTATGGCGCCAATGCACTCAGTGTCTTGCCCTGAGGCGTTTCTATAGTATTTGCCAAGTAATTGGAATCCTCCACAAATGGCTAGGAAAACCTTGCCTGCTTCAATGGCATCAATAATTTCATTCTTCTTTCCTTGGTTAAGATCGTCCTTTATAATAGACTGCTCAAAGGCTTGGCCACCACCAATAAAAAAGATATCGTAATCATTATATTTAAAAGGATTACCTATAGAGATATTATCTACACTAACCTCGATGTCTCTCCATTGGCAGCGCTTATATAGTGCAATTAGACTTCCTCTATCGCCTGATGACTTCATTAGATCAGGATACAAATGGCATATTTTAAGCTCATACATAATAATTTACTCCCAAAACTCTTTTAGATTATAGCGCTCCTTAAGACTTTTCCTTGTTTCCAGCATTGCCGTATAAGTAGGAAGCAGATAAAGAGTTTCATTCTCATTTGAAGCCTTAATCATGGAGTTAATAAGCTCTTCGCTATTCTTCTCAATAATAATGCTCTTTTCAGGGATTCCAGCATATTTTAGCCTAACGGCCATATCCTCTGCTCTAGTACCTGAGGCATAGAAGCATCTGATTTTTTCCATTAAGGGCAAGATTTCAAAATTTACATCCCAGAGCCAGGAAATATCGGTGCCGTCACCTAATTTATCGTTTATTAAAAATGCTACAACACAGTGATCCTTTTGAGTAAGAAGATATTTTAGAACCTGATTAAATCCTGTAGGATTTTTAACTAAAATCATCTGAAGGGTGCGACCATCAATTTTTATTGATTCCATCCTGCCAAATCCGGATTCAAAGTCCTCTAAAACATGGACAATATTGTCTTCGGTTAGTTCGAAAAAATGACCTACTGCTGCGCCTGCAAGTGCATTATAGATATTATAAAGACCTGGCAGAGCTAGCTTTACAGCGATTTTTTCGTCTTTAACCTTTATTTCTATTGTAGAGCTTAAATTATCATACTCAAGCACCTGAGTACATTCAATCTGAGCGCTTGGTCGTTCATAGCCACAATTAGGACATTTAAAATGACCTAGATGACCAAACGAATTAGATAGATAATCATAGCGAGATTTGCAATTAATGCAATAGGCCACATCAGAACTGGCCTTCAAATAATCCTCTGGATAGACATTGTCAGCTAAACCAAAATAAACAACGGGGTTTGGTAAGGTCTGGCCTAGAGAGGCGCAAAGAGAATCATCGGCGTTTAAAATAAGCTTAGATTCAGGAGAGCCTAAAATGCCCTCCTTTACACTATTAAGAGTTGCATAAACATGACCAAAACGATCTAACTGATCCTCAAAGAAATTTGTGACAATAATAATCTCGGGCTTAAGCTTTGGGGCAATCGTTCTAAAAGCTCCTTCGTCGGTTTCTAATAATGCCGTTCTTACAAGAGATTTACCGGTTAGCGAAAGTGAGCTTACAAGGGTAGTAGCAATTCCACTAGATAAATTTGCTCCAGATTTGTTGGTAATAAATTTGATGCCTGCTTGATTTAGCATGCCGGAAATAATGCGTGCTGTGGTTGTCTTTCCATTAGTGCCCGTTATCATAATAATACGAAATCTATCTGACAAGTCAGAAAAAAGGCTAGGACAAATTTTAAGGGCTAATTTACCAGGTAGAGTAGTGCCACCTCTGCCCAAAAGCCTTAGAATCAATATAGTAATCTTTGTTATAAGTATTGCTATACCTATGCGAAGATTGTGAAATATAATTTTCATATTCTTTCTCCGAATGTAAATTGTATATTTAGTATATCCTTTTTCATAAGTAATCAAAACCAAAGAATTAAATCCGTTTATTTAGTAATCATAAATACATATATTGTTTACAAAAATATTAGCTGATGATTGTGGATTTAATTTAGTGTGCTTTATCAAATTGTGCCGGATTAAAACGCAATTAATCAATGTGCATAATCGAATAAGCAATTCAATATTTTACATACATTAATGGATTAAAACTCTTCATTATTATACAATAAGTAAAGAAGCATGTACAATATAAACAAAATGCTTAGAAGCTTTACGTAAAAACAACAAACGCTTGGAGGATAATAATGAGCGATAAACTACTAATACTTGATGGGAACAGCATTTTAAACCGTGCCTTTTATGCAATTAAAGGGGCTAGGATGCTGACAAAGTCTGACGGAACACCTACCAATGCGGTTTACGGATTTCTCAATATTCTTCATAAATATGTTGAAGAAGAAAACCCTGATTATTTGGCAGTTGCCTTTGATCTTAAGGCTAAAACATTTCGTCACGAAATGTTTGATGAATATAAAGCAAATAGAAAGGGCATGCCTGATGAACTTGCTCTTCAAATGCCAATAATAAAGCAGATATTAAGAGCAATGAATATTGTAATTACTGAACAAGAGGGGCTTGAGGCTGACGATCTTATCGGAATATACTCTAAAGCAGCTGAAGATAAAGGAATAAATGTTTCAATTCTCACCGGAGATCGTGATGCACTTCAGCTGGTCAGCCCTAGTGTTACAGTTATAATACCAAGTACATCTAAAGGTCAGACCACTACTACCAGATACACACCTAAAGAGGTAATTGATAAATACGGGGTAGAGCCATTGGCGTTGATAGAGGTTAAAGGCCTTATGGGTGATTCTTCGGACAATATTCCTGGGGTAAAAGGAGTAGGAGAAAAAACTGCAACTAGGCTTATTAAGGAATATGGTTCGATTGAAAAGGTATATGAGCACCTTGATGATTTTAAAAAATCTAAGCTTAAGACAAATCTTGAGGAAGGCCGTGAATTGGCGTTTCTTAGCAGGAAACTGGGGACTATTATTAGAGAAAAGGAAACTCTCGATGATATTTCTAAGTTTGATAGAAAAGATTACAATCGAGATGAATTGTTAACTATTTTTAAAGATCTCGAATTTAATTCGTTTATAAAGAAAATGGCTCTAGAAGAAGATGAGCAAATCCAGACGTTTTCAACTGAATCAGTTTGCTATGAGGAACTTAAGGATTTCGATGAATTAAAAAAATCAATAAATGAGCTTAAGAATCAAAGCCAAATAGCAATGCTACCTATTATTTCAAAATCTGATAAAATTGGTGGCCTCTTGGAGGCTGTGGGCATAGGAACGCAAGACAAATACTATTATGTAACTGCTGCAAAAGTTGGAGAAGAGCTCCTGTTTCAAGCGCTAGAGCCTATTTTTAATGATATAGAAGTAACCTTGATTACACATAATATAAAGGAGCTTTATACATGGGCATTATCGTTTAATACACATATTAAGTGTAAGCTTTTTGATATGATGATTGCAGAATATTTAATAGACGCTCTTTCACCTAGTTACACAATTTCCAATTTGGCAAGAAAGTATCTGGGCACCGAATTAGAGACGCCTAAGACAGAAAAGGGCAAAGGAAAACAAATTCGCCTTATTGTTGATGATGACAATATGCCAGAATTAACTTGTAAGGCTCTGTATACCTTTAAAGAAATATATAAAAAGCAAAAATCAATTATTGATGAAAGCCGTCAAAACAGCCTTTTCTATGATGTAGAACTACCTCTTTCTATTGTATTAGCAAGCATGGAGTACTATGGCTTTAAGGTGGACAAATGTTTTATTGAGAAGTTTGGCAAGGGCCTTGAACACCGGATTAATTCGTTAGAACAGACAATTCATATAATGGCTGGAGAAAAATTTAATATCAATTCTCCTAAACAACTTGGCGTAATTCTATTTGAAAACATGGGCCTAAGGGTTGTAAAAAAGACGAAAACGGGCTACTCAACAGATGCCGAATCATTAAATGAGATAATAGATAGCCATGATATAATTCCCTCTATTTTAGAATATAGACAGCTTACAAAGCTTAAATCCACCTACGCCGATGGCTTAGTAAAGGAGATACATCCGAATACAGGGAGGATACACTCTAGCTTTAACCAGACAGTGACCGCGACTGGGAGGATATCTAGTACTGAACCCAATCTGCAGAATATTCCAATCCGAACTGAATTGGGCAGGGAAATCAGACAAGCCTTTATTCCAAAGGATGGCTTCGTATTTGTTGATGCAGACTATTCTCAAATTGAATTAAGAGTCTTAGCACATATTACACAAGATGAGGTGCTCATTAAGGCCTTTGAAGACGGAGTTGACATTCATTCCTTAACAGCATCTCAAGTGTTCAATGTGTCAATTGACGATGTTACCTCCGATATGAGAAGGAGCGCCAAGGCTGTTAATTTTGGCATTATATACGGAATTGGAGATTTCTCGCTTGCTAAGGATATTGGGGTTACTAGAAAAGAAGCGGGTAGATATATAGACGGATATCTTTCAACCTACCCGAAGGTTAGGGATTATATGTCCGATACAGTCGAATTCGCAAAAGACAAAGGCTATGTGGAGACCATGTTCCATAGGGTGAGGTATATACCAGAGATAAAGTCCTCGAATTATCAGGTTAGAGAATTTGGAAAAAGGGTTGCTATGAATACACCAATCCAAGGCAGTGCCGCTGATATTATTAAGATTGCTATGGTTAAAGTTTTTAGGGAGCTTAAGGAGAAAAACCTTAAGTCTAGGCTCATCCTACAGGTCCATGACGAACTTATTGTTGAAACGGCCATTGACGAGCTTGAAGAGGTTAAGGATATAGTAAAAAGAAATATGGAAAGTGCTGCGGACTTGGCAGCTCCGCTTATTGTAGATCTTTCTACTGGAACTACTTGGTATGATGCAAAATAGGAGAAAGCATAATGATTATAATTGGAGTAACGGGAGGAATCGGCACCGGTAAATCAACAGTATCAGCTATTTTAGAAGAATTAGGTGCTATACTATTAGATGCAGATATGATATCTAGGCAAGTAGTAGAGCCTAATGAACGAGCTTATTTAGAAGTCGTTAAAACCTTCGGCGAAAAAGTATTGAATAAGGATAAAACCTTAGACCGGAAAAAGCTTGCGGAAATAGTCTTTACATCAGATGATAAAAGAAAGCTTCTTGAGGATATTATTCACAAAGAGGTTATTAGAGTTATAAAAGAAAAAATTACTCTTTATCATGAGTATGGATACAATGGAACTATTGTGCTGGATGTTCCAATCCCTGTTGAAGATGGATTCTTAGATACCGTTGATAAAGTGTGGGTTGTAGTAAGTGATAATAAAATTCGACTTTCACGTATAATTAAAAGGGGAGGTATCACTGCTGAAGATGCCCAAAATCGCATCAATTCACAGCTTTCCCAAGATAATTATATGAAACTTGCAGATGTAGTAATTGAGAACAACGGAAACTTGATACAACTTCGAGAAAAAGTAAAAAACATATATTCAAGTCTAATGCTCGCAGTTTTGAAAAGCGAGAAGATTAATGATGCTACTGATGGTTAAAAACACTTGTTTCAACTCATTAATTAATGTAAACTTGATATAATAGCTATGAAATTGGTCAAAATAGGGGGATACATCATGCAAAAAGCTATGTTTGAAAGGGATATATTATATCCGACACAAAATTATTTGGAACCAGGCAGTGTGCATATAACAGTATATTCACCTGGGGTTACAGGTGAGCTTCCGGTTCTTATAAAAGGAAAGACAGCGCATAATCCAATTGACTATTTGCTTGATATTGTGGGAATACTCCAGACAGATGTGTTTGATCGAATCAGGGTCAATATCAAGGAAAATGGAGTACTATATTTTGTAACAATTAATGAAGGCCCTATACTAAAGATTAAATTTACAACTAAAGATAAATATACTTCCGAGCAAGTATCCGATGGAGATATAATAAATATGATGTAAAGATAAGGGATAAGGAAGATAATCTATTTCTGTTTTTCATCTTGATTTATCTAATGGTTCTGATACAATTAATTTGGTTTGATGTGATTTTTTTCACATACAAAAAATAATACAACAAATAAATACAAAAGGAGTTGACAAAATATGCCACTTGTAAATACTATTGATATGTTTAAAAAGGCATATGAAGGCGGATACGCAATAGGTGCCTTCAATGTAAATAACATGGAAATCATACAAGGTATAACCGAAGCAGCAAAGGAAGTAAATGCTCCTCTGATTTTGCAGGTTTCTTCTGGAGCAAGAAAGTATGCAAACCATACTTATCTTATGAAATTAATTGAAGCTGCTATGATCGAGACAGATCTTCCAATAGCAGTTCATCTAGACCATGGTGATAGCTTTGAACTTTGCAAATCATGTATAGATGGTGGATTTACATCTGTTATGATTGATGGTTCACATCTTTCTTTCGATGAGAACATTGCTCTTACAAAGAAGGTAGTTGAATACGCTCATGCTCATGGAGTTACTGTTGAAGGTGAGCTTGGACGTCTTGCAGGTGTTGAAGATGACATTAAAGTTTCAGCTGCAGATTCCTCTTACACAAGACCAGAAGAGGTTGAAGAATTTGTAAGCCGCACTGGTGTTGATTCTCTTGCTATTGCAATAGGAACTAGCCACGGCGCATTTAAGTTTACTGGTGAGCCTGTGCTTCGCTTCGATATTCTCGAAGAGGTTGCAAAGAGACTTCCTGGATTCCCTATCGTACTTCATGGTGCATCCTCAGTTATTCCTGAGTATGTTGATACCATTAATAAATTTGGCGGAAGCATGCCTGGTGCAAGGGGTGTTCCGGAGGATATGTTAAGAGAGGCTGCTTCAATGGCAGTTTGTAAAATAAACATTGACTCAGACCTACGTCTTGCTATGACAGCAACAGTTCGTAAGGTTTTCTCAGAGAAACCTGCAGAATTTGACCCAAGAAAGTATTTAGGACCAGCTCGTGATGAAATTAAGAAGCTAGTTAAGAATAAGCTTATTAATGTTCTCGGCTGTGACGGCAAAGCATAAATATATAAGATATTTAATAAGAGAGTTGCCACAAAATTAAT
>CAYMAE010000002.1:9034-29116 GCA_964388375.1 uncultured Ruminiclostridium sp. | reverse complement strand
ATCAAGACATTTAAAATGTGATGTTATACTTCTGCGAGTTTTATTATCGTATTTGTAGGTGCTTAAGTAATCTTGGGCACATATTAGAGGGTTTATTGAACATGATGTGTAAAATAATAATACTAAAAGGATTTCCTTCTGGTATTCAGAGCCAATAAAATGCTTTATTGATTGATTCCATTTAGATGATAGATTTTCTATTTTTGGGAATATTATTTTATTAAGCCCTGTCTCCCAGATTAAACTAAGCCTACTAGGGGTATTAGATTGGAGTATTTTATTTAATTCTGCTTGTATTCTTTCCTTACTTATGTGGAATATGTCACTAGATAGCTCCTTAATTGCAAGGAAAGTTTTTGCCTCAATTTCGAAATCTAATTGGGCAGAAAAACGAATAGCTCGTAGAATACGCAAAGCATCTTCGGAAAATCTAGCTAGAGGGTTTCCTACACAACGGATTAATCGTCTTTCAAGATCTTCTAATCCTCCAAAAGGATCTACTAAGCCTTCTTCAGGATGATATGCCATTGCGTTCATAGTAAAATCTCTACGAGACAGATCCTCTAGTAAGGAGTTTGTAGGTGTTACAGTGTCGGGTCTACGATGGTCAGTATAGGTGGAATCCTTGCGCCATGTAGTAACCTCAACGGCGATACTATCGTACAATACTGTTACGGTGCCATGCTTGAGTCCCGTGTTGAAGGTTTTTTTGAAAAGCCCCTTTATGGCGTCAGGACTAGCATTTGTTGTTATATCCCAGTCCGTAGGTTCTTTGTTTAAAAGTGAGTCCCGTAAACAACCACCTACTATATGTGCTTTATAGCCACTGTTATTAATCTTTGCTATTATATTTAGTATGTTTTCGGGTATAATAAAATCCATATTATAGACTCCATGAAACGTAATACTAGCTTATTTATACAGTTTATGGTATAAGTAAGTGTTAAGGTTATTATACTTTATAAAATAGATTATTAACAGTTTTATGATGATTTTTAAGGGCAAAGCCCTTTTTATTAGATTTCAATATATACTTTGCTTTTTACTCTAGTGTTATTATGGGTCCTATAAAATTCTTTAGAGAATAATTGGGCAGATTCTACCGGAGGATTTGATACCTATGCAAATAGGTGTAATTAGGAAGTTAATAATACCGAGTAATTAGACTGAGTGAAAATATAAAATACGAAAGGCGAAATTAAAGTTTCGATGGTTTTAATGTGTCAACTAAAAAGAAAAACAAACTAAAGATCATACCATTAGGAGGTATGGAGGAAATCGGAAAAAACATGACTGTGTTTGAGTACGGTGAGAACATAATTATTGTAGATTGCGGGATGGCTTTTCCAGAAGATGAAATGCTAGGCATAGATTTAGTTATACCTGACATAACCTACCTAGAAAAAAACAAAGATAAGATTCACGCTATTCTCCTTACCCATGGTCATGAGGATCATATTGGGGCTATCCCTTATGTTCTAAAAAAGGTGAATGTGCCCGTCTACGGAACGGAGTTAACCCTTGGTCTAATTGAAAACAAGCTAGCCGAGCATAAGCTGGATGAGCCTGCAGAGCTTATAAAAATCCAAGCAGGTCAAAGTATACAGCTAGGTCCCTTTAAAATTGAATTCGTCCATATTAACCATAGTATTGCAGATGCGGTGGCTTTGGCAATAGGTACGCCTATAGGGATGGTTTTCCATACGGGAGACTTTAAAATTGACCACACGCCTATCGAGGGCAAGCCCATAGATTTGGCAAGGATAGCCGAAATAGGGAAAAAGGGTGTTCTGCTTCTTATATCTGATAGCACAAATGTTGAAAGACCTGGTTATACGCCGTCTGAGCGAACTGTTGGAGATACATTTGACAATATTTTCAGAGGTGCTAAGGGTAGAATTATTGTGGCTAGTTTTGCATCACATATTCACAGAGTTCAGCAGATAATTAACTCTGCTGTAAAATATGGACGGAAAGTTGCACTAGTTGGAAGGAGTATGCTAAATGTAGTAAATACTGCTACTAGGATTGGATATTTAACGTGTCCAGAGGATACTATTATTGATATAGATAAAATTAAGAGGCTAAAGCCAAATGAAATTGTAATTATTACTACCGGCAGCCAAGGTGAGCCTATGTCGGCGTTGGCTCGTATGGCTTCTTCGACCCATAGAAAGGTAGAAATAATGGATGGTGACCAGGTTGTTATTTCGGCCAGCCCCATTCCAGGAAATGAAAAACTGGTATACAAGGTTATTGATGATTTATTTAAGCAAGGTGCAGAAGTTATATATGACAGCCTTGCAGAAACTCATGTATCAGGCCACGCTAAGCAAGAAGAACTTAAAATTATGCTTAGCCTTATAAAACCCAAGTTTTTTATTCCCGGTCACGGCGAATACAGGATGCTTAAGAAGCACGCTAACCTTGCAATGTCACTTGGCATGAATGAAAAGAATATTTTTATTATGCAAAATGGACGAGTTCTTGAATTAACAAGTAGATCAGCAATACTTAATGGGAATGTACCTTCAGGGGGTGTATTGGTAGATGGACTTGGCGTGGGCGATGTAGGCGATATTGTTTTAAGAGACAGAAAGATTCTATCAGAGGATGGCCTTATAATTATTGCCGCATCATTGGATACTAAGAGCAATCTTGTAGCTGGTGTGGAAATTATGTCAAGGGGATTTGTATATGTAAAAGAATCAGAGAAACTTATGAATGAAGTAAGAAGTATTGCTACCGAGGCCATATTAAAGAACGCTAAAAGAGGCAATAATTACTCTGCTATAAAAAGTGCTATAAAGGATGCCCTAGGCAATTTCATTTATCGCAAAACCATGAGAAGGCCAATGATTATTCCAATCATAACAGAAATAAAAGGCTAGAAAATTAGGCTAGAAAAATAATCAAAAATACGTCCGGAAAATTAGACTAAAAAGCGTGAGTTAAGAATGATAATCCTTTGACTCACGCTTTGTTTTTGTATCTTATCTGTAATTCTTATATCTATAGTTTTTCTTTCTAGAGGAGTAATAGCTATTGTGCCTTCTTTTGCGTCTACGATTTATAAAACGAAGAAGTAAGATAAGGATGATAATAATTATAATTAATAACGCTACAGCTTTTAATCCAAAGATGAAACGCTCATTACTTACTATTTCTCTGTACTTATCACGCAAAATAGCAATATTAGTCTTTTCAATTGAGTCTTTAGCAACAAGGTCTACATAACCAATGGATTGCCCTTTATAACTATACTCCAATTTACCTAAGACCTTTCCTGCTTCAATAGGTGCTACAAAGGGTGATTCATCATAGGTTATTACCTTCTCTAAATCGTTATCTAATTGTTCTTGGTCTAAGGGAAGAACACGACTAAGATCCCCATTTGTTAGAATTTCGACTTCTTTTCCGTTAACGGAATCCACTACTTCTTTTCTTTCAACATACTCGCCTTTTTTTACAAGTTCCTGCTTACTGAAGTTTTTGAAGCCATATTCCAAAAGTACTTGTGAATCTCCAAACTGATGATCCTCGTTTTTGGCACCTAAAACTACTGAAATCAGCTCCAGGCCATCAGGATTCACGGCTGATGAAACAAGGCATAACCCTGCTAAATCAGTATAGCCTGTCTTTATCCCGGTTACCTCGGAGTAATATTTTGAGCGTGATATAAGAAGTTTATTGGTGTAAGTCAAATGACCTACTTGCCACTCAGAACTATTTCTTAGGTTTGTGTCGGGCATGTTAAACTCAGTTCTTTTAACGACCTCTCTAAATATATCATTCTGCATAGCAGCTCTTGATATAATGGCTAAATCCCTTGCGGTAGTATAATGAGTTTCTTCTTCTAAGCCTGACGAATTAGAAAAATTCGTTTTCTCTAGTCCTAAATCAGTCGCGTATTGGTTCATTAAAATAGCAAAGCCTTGCATTGTACCGTCAGGTGATACATTTTCGGCAATTACATTGCTTGCTTCATTAGCTGAGGTGATGAGCATAAGATCAAGAAGATTCTCGAATTTCATGGTTTCGCCGATTTTTATGCCTGCTTTTACATAATCATAGGGCACACTATTAATAGCCTTTTCAGATGCAGTCATCTCATCATCTAAAGATGCATTCTCAAGTGCAACTAACGCTGTCATGATTTTTGTTGTACTTGCAGGTGAGCGCTCTTCATTAGCATTCTTTTCAGCTAAGACTTGCCCTGATTCCATATCAATAAGAATATAGGCCTCTGCTGAAAGTTCAGGAGGCGTCGCGGCAAATACTGAATTTGGAATACAAAGAAATAGAATAACTAAAACAAGTGTATATAATGTAAACTTTTTTGTTTTCAAATAATCATCTCCTAATTTTTTCTTATGTGCTTATAAATCGAGTATCTATAGTATTACTAATGCCGTAACAAAAGTATTAATTCTTCTATATTTAAATTATAGAATACTGTGGTGTGAAACTCAAGTATGCATATGTACCAATAATAGACAAATAATATAAATGCTTATATTGATTATTGGTATATTATGTAATATCATATAATCATATATGGCATAAGGAGCAATCTATGGATATAAATGTTAAAGGTAAGACATATAAAATATCCTGGGAATATCTTGTGGTACCCTGCTTACTAGTATTGCTCATTTTAGTTCTAATATTATCGAATTTCTCATCAATAAGGCGCTTATGGATATCATATTCGGAAGAAATATCTGCTACCGGTGATGAGCTTGAGCATGGGCCTGAGCCTATTGAAAAGGCTTCACCATTAACCTCATCCGAGCATATTAACAGTTCCCCTAGTAAAGAAACACAGGGTATGAATAAAGCAACTGATAATAATAGTACATCACAACCAACTCAAGAAGTAGTTCAAGAAGAGGTGAAAATTAATATTAATACTGCAACCAAGGACGATTTAATATCCCTTCCATACATAGGAGAAGTAAAAGCACAGGCAATTATAGATTACAGAAGCGCCAACGGTCCTTTTGGCACAGTTGAGGACATAGTAAATGTCAAGGGAATTGGGCCTAAAACATTGGAAAAACTACGGCCTTATATTAAAGTCTGATCATGTAATTTTAGGTGCTCGTTTTAATCGTGACGTTTTTTAGGGAAAAACCCGCGCTGTTCTTGCACTATTTTTTTTCCTGTTCTTGCATTTGACGATGTAGTATTATTAATGTAGAATATTTTGATACAGATAATATGAGTAGGTCGGATGGTCGCGGACGCTATGCCTAAAGGCAGCGTACGAGGAAAGTCCGGGCTCCAAAGGGCAAGGGTGCCGGATAACACCCGGTGAAGGTGACTTCAAGGATAGTGCAACAGAAATATACCGCCATACCCAAGTATGGTAAGGATGGAAAGGCGAGGTAAGAGCTCACCGGCCCTACGGCGACGATGGGCGCTATGTAAACCCCACCTGGAGCAACACCGTGGAAAGGAACACTAGGGCTGCCCGCCTGTTCCTTAGAGGTGGCTAAAGTCTTGTAGTAATACAAGACGTAGACAGATGATCATTCAAGACAGAACCCGGCTTACAGATCTGCTCATCTTTATCTTGTTACCTAACGCACATGATTTAACATTTTTGTTTTATCTATCTGTGTGAAAAAATAATCTAGTGCTAGTAATATGATCATAATAAATAGAGGTTAACGACATGTTTGATTTAATCATAATCGGAGGCGGACCCGCAGGCTATTTAGCTGCAGAACGCGCAGGCAAAGAAGGCCTTAATGTACTACTTATAGAGAAAGGTTCATTAGGTGGAGTGTGTCTTAATGAAGGTTGCATTCCATCAAAGACCCTCCTTTACTCTGCAAAGCTTTTTGACAATGCAAAGCAAGGGGAAAAGTATGGAGTATTGGTTGATAATGTATCGTTTAATCATTCTACGGTATTAAAAAGAAAAAATAAGGTTGTAAGAATTCTCACTGCAGGCATCAAAGCTAAGCTTACAGCAAACAATGTGAAGATAGTCAATGAAAAGGCTAAGATACTCAGTAAAACTGATGATGTCTTTGAGGTTAAAGCAGGAGATGTAACATATCAAGGAAAGCAATTGCTAATAGCTACAGGATCGGTTCCTGTTATTCCACCTATTTCTGGAGTACAGGAAGGCTTGGACACAGGATATATCCTAACTAATAGTAGCATTCTAAATCTAGCTGAGGTGCCGACTTCACTGGTAATAATCGGTGGTGGAGTAATAGGACTTGAAATGGCATCCTATTATAATTCAGCAGGAAGCAAAGTTACTGTTATTGAAATGTTAGAGCATATAGGCGGTTTTATTGACAGAGAAATTGGTGATTTTCTTTTAAAGGCTTATCAGAAAAAAGGTATAGATTTCAAGCTTAACTCAAGAGTAACGCAAGTTGGGTCATCGGCTGTAACTTATGAGACCGATGATGAAACATACACAGTTCAAGCCGATAAGGTTCTTCTTTCTATAGGTAGAAGGCCTGCCACTTTGGAGCTTGGCCTTGACTCTATTGGAGTTGAGCTTGAAAAAGATAGGATTAAGACTGACAACTATGGTAAAACCAATATTTCCGGTGTATATGCCGCAGGCGATGCTAACGGTATTTCCATGCTGGCACACACAGCATATAGAGAAGCAGAGGCATGCATAAACACTATTCTCGGAAATAATGACACTATTAATTATAGTGCAATACCTTCAGTTATCTATACTAATCCTGAGGTGGCGGCTGTAGGGGAAACTGAAGAATCCGCACAAAAAAAGGGCTTGGATTATTCTGTAAAGAAGCTTTCTATGCGCTATAACGGTAGATTTATGGCTGAAAATGAAGGCGGAGATGGGATATGTAAGGTTCTATATGATAATCAATCTCAAAAGCTTTTGGGGATTCACATTATTAGTAGCTATGCATCTGAAATAATTCACAGTGCCGCTATGATGATAGAATACCAAATGAAAATAAAGGATATAGAGAAGTTTGTATTTCCGCATCCCACAGTAAGTGAAATAATCCGCGAAACCATACTTAGTTAGCTAAGTAAAAGCCATAGGTTAATGTGTGATATGTAAGACTAGAAAAGTAGATATATAATATAAATAAAATAATAACAAGTAAAAGATAATAATACAGCAATTAAATGTAGTAATATTCACAGTTATAAATCAAAGGAGTAGAATACATGCCTATAAATATACCAAACAATCTTCCAGCTTATGAAACCCTTCAAAATGAGAATATATTTGTTATGAGTGAGGAAAGGGCTAAGTCACAGGATATACGCCCTTTGAAGATAGCCCTAATGAATTTGATGCCCACCAAGATAGTAACTGAGACACAGATTCTGAGGCTTATAGGAAACTCGCCCTTGCAGGTGAACGTTGAGCTACTTCATCCAAAAACTTATAAATCAAAAAATACTCCTAAGGAACATCTTAGGCTTTTTTATAAAACATTTGATGATGTTAAGGACCAAAGGTTTGACGGCCTGATAATTACAGGTGCACCAGTTGAAACAATGGACTTTGAAAAGGTAGCTTATTGGGAAGAGCTTGAACAATTAATGGACTGGAGTGTAACCCATACATTTTCAACATTGCATATTTGTTGGGGGGCTCAAGCAGGGCTTTATCATCATTATGGAATAAAAAATCATCCTTTACCAAAGAAGGTATCAGGAATATTTCCACATACAATAAATGAGAAGTATTTTAGGCTGTTTAGAGGGTTTGATGATGTCTTTTATGTTCCTCATTCTCGGCATACTGAGGTTAGAAAAGAGGAGATCGAGAAAATTGCGGAACTAAAGATTTTGTCTGAATCACCTGAAACAGGAGTATATATTGTTGCATCTAAAAATGGACGACAAATATTTGTAACAGGCCATTCTGAGTATGACCCCGAAACCTTAAAAAATGAATATGAACGCGACATTGCAAAAGGTATGGATATTGATATTCCTGTTAATTATTTCAAAGATGATAATCCTAATCATTCTCCAATTGTTAGGTGGAGAAGTCATGCTAATCTGTTGTTTGCCAACTGGCTAAACTATTATGTGTATCAGGAGACACCATACGATTTAGAAAACATGACCAAATAACCACTTCTTTTTATTAGTAGGAAACCTAAAGTGGTATAATAATACTGAAATTAATGTTATTATAATCAGAGATTTCAAATGGGCGCTAGTAATTGAAGTCCTAGCCGAAGAAAAATATATAAGCATTATAATAATATTATCGGAGGTTGAATCATGGTTTTTTTACAATGTAGCTTTAAATCAGAAGCATTACAGATGGAGCAGGCGTTAAATATTATTCTTCCACAAATACCTATGAGTGACGATGCTAGAAAAAACGAAGTGAAAAAACGAGGCTTTCCCGTTCTGTACCTTCTTCATGGCCTTTCTGATGATCACTCCGGATGGATGCGTAAAAGTTGTATTGAACGCTATAGTAGAGACTATAATTTAGCAGTGGTAATGCCTAATGTTAACAGAAGTTCTTATGCTGATATGAGGTATGGACTTAATTATTACACATATATGACTAAAGAAATTCCGAATTTTATTACAACCAATTTTCCTATTTCAAATAGAAGAGAAGATAATTATATTGCAGGATTATCAATGGGTGGATATGGTGCCTTTATGATAGCATTAAGGAATCCACATATGTTTTCGGCAGCTGCGAGTCTTTCGGGGGCTCTCGATTTATCCTACAAGTTTGATATCCCTGAGTCAGAGCTTGAAATGATGACTAAAACGCTTTTTGGATCAAGAGAAGAGTTCCTTAATTCTGATTATAATCTTATAGGACTATTAGAAAGCCTTAAAGACAGAAAGGCCGAGCTTCCAAGGCTGTTTCAGTGCTGTGGTACTGAGGACTATATATATCCTTTAAATCAAAGCTTTAGGTCGGCAGCAGAAAAGAATGGTATAGAATTAACCTATGAGGAGGGCCCAGGCGAACATGAGTGGGGGTACTGGGATACCAATATTCAGAGAGTCCTAAAATGGATTTTTAATGAGATATAATTATAAATATAGAATAACCATTAAGGCGCCTGAACAATTCATTAAGAAATGTTTAGGCGTTTTTTTCTTATCCTTAATTAAATTAGCATAAAAAGATAAAACAAAAAACAGTAGACAATAAGTTAAAACTATAGTAAAATATGTAATAAAAAGAAAATTAAAACATAAGGGGTGAAATTATGGCACAAGTTAGTTTAGCTTTGGCCGATGCAGATACATTGTTCCTTGAAAAACTAAGCGCATATTTACATAAAAATATATCCCATCTTAGTTTAGAGTTATTTACAGAGCCAGAAGCATTTGAAAACTGGGTTAATAAAGAGGGTGACGCTGATTTAGTAGTTATATCTGCACAATTTTATAGAGAACTTGCGAACATTTCCTTGCATAATAATATTCTTCTACTTAGGGATTGTGCAGGAAGTTTTTTGCCCGAGAACATAAATAGCATTAATAAATATATTCCTGCAGAAAGCATAATGAAAGAAATACTTTCATTATGTGCTGAAAAAATACCCGGGGATATGAATCAAGAGAAGGGGTCAGGAAAGATAATAGTAGTCTTTTATGCAGACGGTAGTGATGTTTTAAATCCCTTTGCTCAAGCAATACCTTATTATAAGGCCTCTGAAGGAGAAAAGGTAATTTATCTTAATCTTGATGAGTTTTCTAATACCGATTTATTCTTTTCTGGTAATAATGATAGAGGCTTAAGTGAATTACTCTATTACATAAAGTCTAAAAAAGATAATTTGTATTTAAAGGCCGAAGCATGCTTTTCAACAGATATTGCGACCGGGATTTCCTTTATGAAAGGTCATAATAATCCTGACGATATTAAGAAGCTTTCGTTAGAGGAAATTACTTCACTCATTAGTATTTTCAAAAACCAGTATTCATCATGGCAAACAATAATTTCTAAGGCCTTTACAAATGATTTGATTACTACTTGCCTTTTGCAAGAGGCTGACAAAGTATATATTACTGGCTTAAACTATCCAACATCTATAGATAGACTTAGAAAAATCAGCGCGATAATCAACGGATATGAAGAAAATGACAACATCAAATTAAAAGATAAGGTAGTATTCTGTATAGTTCCAGTAGGAAACAGTCCAATGCAAAAAAACATAAGTATTGAAAGCTATGCTACCCTGACTCTTCCTTATTGGGATTTTGAGAGATTTGGACTATTCCCACCTTCACAGCACTATATTTCACAGCTAAAAGAAACTATATCTAATTACTAACCGTACTTTATGCTGCTAGTAGGGGGGATAAGCAGTGTAAGGCTTTCGGGTGGTATAAGCCGACTTCAGGTCGGGTACACCGACCTGAAAGTGCTTTGTTATGAATAATGAGGAAAGAAAAATGGCAGATATTAATGCGGCAATTAAAGAAGTAAGAAAAGAAATCGCCCTATGCTTTGATTCTACATTGAATTATAATGCAGAGGATTTTGATAATAAGCTATTAGAACAAATAGAGCAAATATGCTTTTCTAAAAAATTAACGAATTGCTTTAGTGTTACTGAAATCAAAACCATTATTGACACAATATTTAATCAAATGCGACGTAACGATGTTATTGAGCCTCTTATAAAAGATCCAAACATTACTGAAATAATGGTAAATGGGCCTAATAAGATTTTCGTTGAAAAAAACGGAGTAATTGAAGAAACAGAAATAGTTTTTGAAAGTCCGGAAAGGCTTGATGATCTTATTCAGAATATAGTAGCTCGTGTAAACCGTAGTGTTAATGAAGCTAATCCGGTAGTGGATGCGAGGTTAGAAGATGGTTCGCGCGTAAATGTAGTTTTGCCGCCAATAGCACTCAATGGACCTTTGCTCACTATAAGAAAATTCCCCGAAAACCCGATGAGAATTGACGACCTAATACGATATGAATCTATAACGCCAGAAGTTGCTTCGTTTTTAGAGAGGCTTGTAAAGGCAAAATACAATATTTTTATTTGTGGTGGAACAGGAAGCGGAAAAACTTCGTTTTTAAATGTACTATCATCACTCATTCCAAAGGAAGAAAGAATAATAACAATTGAAGATTCTGCCGAGCTACAGCTCCATTCCATTAAGAATATTGCTAGGATGGAGACTCGTAATGCTAATACAGAGGGTAAGGGTGAAATAGGCATCAAAACTCTTATTAAAACATCACTTAGAATGCGTCCGGAAAGAGTAATAGTTGGTGAGGTTCGTGGGCAAGAGGCATTAGATATGCTTCAGGCAATGAATACGGGACATGATGGTTCTATGTCAACCGGTCATGCAAACTCGACACATGATATGTTATCCAGACTCGAAACTATGGTTCTTATGGCAGCTCCATTTCCTCTTGAGGCAATAAAGAAGCAGATTGCTTCAGCGATAGACATAATTATCTTACTGTCTAGGCTCAGGGATCATACAAGGAGAGTAATAGAGATTACTGAAGTTCTGGAATATAAGGATGGAGAGATTGAATTAAACCGACTTTTTGAGTTTGAAGAAACAGGAGAAGATGAAAACGCCAGGGTTTTAGGTTGCCTTAAGCGCACGGCAAATCCAATAGTAAACACACTAAAGTCAAAAAGGAGAGGGATTTGTCTTGAAGAATGAGAAGATTATTAGTTTAAGTAATCATATCAAAGCTAAATCGGCAGAAGCCATATTGTCTTTAAATAAAGAAAAGAATATGGATCTACCACAATATCAGGTCTATATCATGAAGGGGGATGAGCTTGCCATTACCCTGCTTCTTGCAATGGGGCTTTTCTTTATAATAGGCATGCTTTTTTATGAGAATGTAATTTTATCAGCTATACTATCCTTGGCCGGAATCATATATATTCCCATCAGAAAACGAGAATTACTCAGAAAGAAAAAAGAGGCTTTAAATCTACAGTTTAAGGATATGCTTTATTTTCTATCGGTGTCTTTGTCGGTAGGAAAATCATTTGAGACAGCTCTTATGGAAACTCAAAAATCGGTGGCAGTAATATACCCGGATGATACTTGTGATATCATGCTCGAAATTGAAATTATTAATAAAAGGATATTAATGAATGAGCCTGTAGAAAAGGCTTTCTATGATTTAGCCAGGCGCTCTGAGATTGAAGACATAAAAAGTTTTGCTGATGTAATTATGATTTCAAAGCGAGCAGGAGTAAATCTTGTGGAGGTAATTAAGAACTCGACTGAAACCATCCGTGAGAAAATTGAAATGCGACAAGAAATTGATAACCTTCTTGCTGCAAAAAAGTTTGAAAATAAGATTTTAAGCTCGATGCCATTTGCTATGGTAATTATGCTAAAGGAGACGGGGTCAGGCTTCATGGATCCTCTTATGACAACGGTATATGGAAGAGTGGTTATGACAATAGCCTTAATTATGGTTTTTTCGGGTCTACTTCTGGCACAAAAAATAATGAATATTGAGGTTTAAGATGGTTTATATTTGTGGTGCTATTTTGCTACTCAATATAATGATATATGCAATATTTCAGGGGCTATACTCAAAAAAATGCCATGGTTTTTTTGATGCCCTGAATGATAAGGACTATTCCTATAAAGCATTTCTACCAGGATGTTTAGGCATAGTTGAAGCATTGAAGCTGTCAGGTGGTGGAAAATATCAAACACAACTCAATCAAAAACTTGTAATGCTTCATGGAAGTAAATATATAGCCTATTACACAAAGGTTCACTGGTCATCTAAGGTTTTTCACATGTTTTTAGGAATTACCATAAGCTCAATATTTTGTATGATTGGAGAATTTGAATATAGAGCTTTAATTCTAATACCCATATCAGCCATGGGAATGTTTTTTTTAGCTGATCAAAGCATAGACAATCAATATAAAAAACGTAAATTTCAGTTAGAAAGAGACTTTCCGGGTTTTTTAAGTAAACTTGTGCTCTTAATTAATGCAGGTTTAAATGTAAGACAAGCAATAGAGCGCATTACAGAGGAAGGAAATTGTAATTCTGCCTTGTATCAGGAGCTGCGTGTTGTAATGGTAGACATCAATGCAGGTGAGCTTGAGTATGAGGCCTATGCAGCTTTTGCAGAGCGTTGCAAAGTTAAGCAGATTACTAACTTTGTTAGCATCCTCCGTCAAAACATGAAGCTTGGTGGTGGGCAGATGCTATTTGAACTAAAAAGAATGAGCACTGAATGCTGGGAAATGCGAAAGAACACGGCCAGGCAGTTAGGCGAAACGGCTTCATCTAAGTTAATGCTACCTCTTGCAATAATGCTTTTGGCAGTAATTCTAATATGTGTAGCGCCTGTAATAGTAGAGTTGGGAAGAGTTATGTAGATAAAAATGTATAGTAACTATGATAGTACTTCGAGCTTCGAGCTAACGCTCTAAGGGCGGCATGATTGCATAGATCAGATAAAATTTTACCTAAATTAATGCTTGAAGTACGGACCGATAGGAGAGTATGGATATAAAATTCTATACAAGCTAAACGCTTTGGGCACGGCATGATTGGAGAGTATCTAAGATGAAGAAAAAGAATAATTGGAATAAGGGAAGTTCAACTGTTGAATGTGCGATACTAATGCCTATAATACTAGCTTGTGTACTATTATGTATCTTTATATTCATGATTTTATACGAAAAGACTCTACTTCAAAACTATGCAGAAGATGTTGCTATGAGTCTTTCAAGACAGTGGGGATATAAGCCTCTTCCTGTTGATGAATTAGAGACTGGAGTATATAAAAAGGAGACATATGAAGATCGTGAGATATACTGGCAGCTAAAGCTTTTGGGCAACAACAAGAAGGAATTAGCTGCATACGAGTACATAAGAGATAATACTAAGACAACAGGGATATTAAAACCTTATAAAGACCGTACCGGAAAAGAGGTACAAAATGAAATCTCTGTAGATTTTACACCTGGGATACCATCAACAATCCAAATAACTATCATTGCAAAGTACAGCACCCCAGCAAAGCCATTATTAAGCCTTATAGGTATGAACGATTATCTTATAATCGAAGCCAAGGCAAAATCAACTGTATACGACCCTAAAGATATGATTAATACAACTGATTTTGTCTATCAAATGGTCAGGGAGACAGACACATTCAAGAAGTTTTCAGAGAAAATAAAACCCCTAAGAGAAAAATTAGATTCTTATGTAAAGGAATAAAGGATTATGTTTTATAAGGCTAGAGGTAGTGTCACTGTCTTCATTTGTATAATACTTGCGGCGATAATTCCATTTAGCTGTATTATGATTGACCTTGCCCGAATTTCATGGGCAAAAGCTCAGGCTAAAGCAGCATTGAAAATTTGTACAGAATCAATGCTAGCAGGTTACGATAGACAGCTAAAGGAGCAATACGGCCTGTTTTCCATATACCCTCAGGGCACAGATGCAATGGAAAAGGAAATATATGAGCTAATGAGCCAGAATTTAAATGCGAATGCATCGGTAGATGGAGTAACAGATCTTTACAAGTTTAAAGTTAAAAGTGTACAGGCCATTCCCTTGTATAACTACAGTGAGCCCTTTGTGCTTCAGGAGCAAGTAGCAGAGTTTATGAAGTATCGAGCGCCAATAGCAGCTGTTCAGGAGGTTTATGAAAAGCTAAAGGTTATTAGTGGGCTTATTAAGGAAGGGGATATGGTTGAACAAAAGATTACCGTTGATAAGCTTATGAATGATATTCGTAGCAATCTAGTAAACATAAGCTGCATGATAAATGGAGTATTAAATGAGTTTAATCCATTGCAAACCGACAATATTACCTTCAAAGAATTAAAATTATCTGATGCACAATCCTATATATCAACGGCTGAAAGTCATATTAGAGACGCAAATAGTAATATTGATGCCATAGACGATGCAAAATCAGATTATTACTCTATATATGATTCGTTTATAAGTACCAAGGAGACATACGAGGATTTAATAGCCCAGAGGGACGAGGTTAAAAGAAAGCTTGACGAAAAGAGAGAAAAACTTGCTAATCAAAAAGGTAGTTCGGGCTCTCTACCATCCGAGATTTCTGCATTAGAAATAGAATATACAGCTCTAGAGAATTCATGCACCGAGGTATATAACTCATTTTCGTCTACGCTAGTTAGTCTAGATTCCTCTAAATCAGACTTTGATGAAGCATTGGATTTCGCTGCTTCTAGTGTAGTAGATGCAATAAATTCTAATCAAAATGCTATAAATCAGCTTAAAAGCTTAAAAGATCATATATCACAGTACATAATTTACCATGAGGACATTCTGGAAATAATCGATGAAGTTCTCCCAAAACTGAATGATCTTGATAACAAGGTAGAAAAGCTTAAAAATGACGCAAAAGATGAAGATGGAGCTATCTCGGGGACTGTAAGCGGAAGCCTTGATAAGCAAATGAAATCTATTGAAGTTGGTACATTTGAAACGGCAAAGGGTCAATTGAATAACAATTTAATAAAACTAAAGGCGTGGGAGCAATTGGTAGGTAGTAGTTTAGAGGTATTAACTGCTGAGAGTGATGCTCTAAACGATACATTAGAAAATGCGCAAGATGTAAAGACTGACATTCAGGACAAAACGAAATCATATGATGGCTATTCAGACTATGCAAGAATCGGTACAGAAATAAAGAGCTTGAAAACCTCATTATATGATTTAGAAGAGGTAAGCGAAATGAAGGGGATTTACGAAGTTCCTATATATATCCTCGAACCTAAGGCAAACACCACCGAAAAGGAGGCCTTTGGTAGGTGGTTTGCCAGCAATTATGGAGATAAAGAATCAGAGAAATCTCCAAAGAAGGACGACAAAGATTTAAAGAAAATCCGAAAAGGGATAGGGAATATAGCAAAAAATGCTGCTGTTGAAGAAAAGGATAAAGATGAATACGAGGGAATAAATGCTGACCCACAGAGTATTGAAGAAAGGTTTAAAACCATTCCATCTATAAAAGGTATTACTCATTCAAATAATGCAATAATGCAAATAGGAAGAGTTGTACAAGAGTCGCAAGATAATCAGATAGCACATGAAAATCCATTTGAAAAGCCTGTTGAGGGTTTAACTAAAGTAAATGAAGAAGAACAAACCTTCTTTGATTACGAGATGGAACGCATGCGCGATTTTATGCCACTAATTGATGAGGCGATATCAGATGATATGGAAAGCCTTCTAGAATCTATGTATATGAATGAATATATAGTTTCAGCCTTTAAGAATGAAACATCTAAAAATGGTATAGAACATGACATTGGATACAATAGGCCTTTGGATAAAACCTTTTTTAAGCAAGCAGAGGTTGAGTACATATTATTTGGCAACAAAGACGTTAAATCAAATGTGAATGCCACAAAGAGAAGTCTGTTTGCAACACGCTTATTATTTAATCTGTTACATGTTTACACTTCCACAGAGAAAGTCTCGACGGCCCTTACATTAGCAACCGCTATTTCAGGGTGGACTATTTTTGGTATACCAATCGTAAAAAATCTTATTCTTATTGCCTGGGCTGGGGCAGAGGCTTATCTAGATGTAGATTTACTCATGAAGGGAGAATCTGTGCCGCTTGTAAAAACCGCAAGTTCGTGGCAGCTTGATACAGGGGGCTTAAAGGATAAGCTCATGGAAATACTGACTACTGATGTTAAGGAATTTCTTACGGATAAGGTTGATGATACGATTGGGCAAACATCTGAGGCTATAGAAGAAAGTGTATCAGGTATTATAAATGGCTATATTGATCAAGCCTTCGCTCCTTTTGAGGATTCAATAGATGAATTGCCTGGACAGATAGATGAAAGTGTTTCTAATGATGTAAAAACATTGATATCACAGACGGGCAATGATTTTCTTAACAACCTAAGCTTCGACAATCTGGATAGCTTCAAGTCTAGTTTAAAAACGGGCACTAAAAACCTAACCAATAGTATTTCAGGAAAAATTAAGAGTTACAGCCAAGAAAAAGTACTGAATTTTAAAAACAAGCTTAAAGAAGAAATAAGAGAGCTTATTTTTGAATCTTCAGGGTATAAGAAGCTCGAGAATAGCTTAAAAACTCTTGGCAATGACATTATTAGTAATGGAATAGATTCTGTAGGGGGGCAGATGGAAGACGCCTTCGGTAAAGACGATAAAAGCGGAAAAAACAATATTACAGGTAGATTAATCAGGATGGATTATACTGATTATCTTCGCCTTTTTCTGTTTGCAGTATCAGCTGAAACGAAAGCCTTGAGAACTGCAGACATTATACAATTAAACATGCAGGAAGTAGCTCGAAAATATGATTTGAGTATTGATAATTATAATACCTATCTTTTTATAAAGGTTGAACTCGATATAAATACCTGGTTTATACCGAAGAGTTTATTTAAAAAGAATAATTCGGGGATGATGACAATTGAGTGGTGCCAAGGATATTAAGAATGTCATAAAGAATAAAAAGGGGAGTATAACGGTTGAGACGGCAATCGTCCTACCGGTGTTTATACTTGCTGTTTTCTTCATTGCCTATTTAATACGGATTTTTATTATTTATAACACCATGCAAAACTCTCTTATTGAGGCTACAAGGAAAATAGGTAATATGAGCTATTTTTATCATCTTTCTGGACTAAAGGATTACTCCGATGCGTTAAATGAGGCATCAGATGAAGCTCAAGGTACGTTATCTGGTCAAATTGACACAATAGAAAATGCGCTTACTTCTTTTAATGAAACTGTTTCAGGAATTTCAAGCCAAGGCCTTAATCTTAACACTGTAGAAGACATAATAGATGGAATAGAAACTTCTAATGATAACATTTCAGAGGTCTTAGAAGTAATAGAGACCATAGCATCAGATCCAAAGGCAGAAATTCAGCTGTTTTGTACAGTTTTTGCTCAGAAGTTGAACTACGAAATCAATAACAAGTTGATTTGTCTAATTGCAAAAGGATTATTAACCAAAGAGCTGGACATTAGAACTGGTTCTAGTATTGGAGAAGGGGCAAGTAGGCTTGGTGTGAAGAATGGTATTAAAGGAATTGATTTTAAGGACTCAAGTGTTTTTGGAGATAATGAATCTTTAGAGTTTGTGGTCTATTACACCATAAATGTTCCTTTGATATCAGAAATAAAATTATCGAATAGGGTTAAATATATAGCCTGGACAGGGGGCAGAGGAGAATCTGTAAAGGATAAAGATGATAAAAATGAAGAAACAGAGAGCTTATGGACAAGGTGTGATAACAACAAGCAGTATTGGGAAAGAGGCAATGTAATTGAAAAAAGTGAAGTTGAAAAGATTATAAAAGGGGCACAAAAAGGATGCGTTGCATCTGGCACACCAAGTAAATATCCGGCAATAGATGCTTATGTCTATAATAAGTCGGATGAATTGGTTGAATACTATGATGTTTTTAGCTTAAATCCATTTCTAAAGACATTCTCTCAACGACCGGACGCAATAAGTAAGGAGATAAAAAAACATGGTGCCAGCTTATTGGATTTTAATGCCTCGGATATTGTTCAGAGCGTAGAAATAAAAAAAGTAAAACGGATACTGATAGTAGTAATTCCTGAGAACGCTGGGAAATTAGCGATTGATGCATATGACAGCGCAAAAAGTGAATTAGAAAAGATGAATATTGAGGTTAGGCTTGTTAAGGGATATGGGGAATACCAATTCCCTAAAAATGAAACAGATCAAGCTTAGGAGAGGAGTAGCACGAATGAATACTATAGTTGATATTAGAGAGGACATGGGTGAAAACCCTAAAACCGAAATAGGGACTGGAATGATATCGGCAGCAGAAATTGAATCAGAAATGGCAGCTTCAAGTTTAGTACCTGAGTTTAAAAATCAAATGAGTAGGAATCTTATGATTTATACCTTTTCAAAAGAAGGGGATTTGATTAGTTATCAAGTAGAAATGATATCAAATAATCAGATTAAAGGTCTTTTGAAGGCTGAATTTACCAAGATAAACGGAAAACTCTGTCTACAATACGATGTAACATCGTTGGTTCCAATTAAAAAGCTTTTTGAACGAAGAAAGATAAATAGAGATGATTTTATATTTCTGATAAGTCAGGTTGTTGAACTAATAGATAACCTTGAACGGTATCTATTAGACAGTGGAGGAATAATTTTTGATAGTAAGTTTGTTTTTGCTGATCCACAAGATTTAAAGCTGGCATTTACATATATTCCTGTTATTGAAATGCCGTGTGATTTAGAAGACATCAAGGGATTTCTGCTAAATCTTATAGTTAATGATATTAGCTTTGTGGACGAACCTTCGGACAATTATGTGAGAAAACTAATTGAGGCGTTGAAGGCAAAGGAGTTTTCTATATCAACGTTAAAGGATTATTTAGCTCAAATAAATGATGCTAATCGTGTGCCTAAAAATGAGCCTAAAAAGGAAATAGTCAAAAGTAAGGGTGGACGCATTTTATCATCTACACAATCAAATGCGAATAATCTAGCCCCAAACGAACCTAAAGTACCTTTGTTTTCTAATAACAACAAAGAGGTCAAGTTACCAACCTTTCCAGAGAAAAATGTAAATGATAAGATACCTACTTTTCCCGGTATTTTATCTCGAAATCCAATAAAAAAGGTAAACGAATTGATTGGAACAACAAAGCTGTGCTACCCTCCAATATCATATATAATACTTTTTTCGGTTATAGGAGCATTAATTATATTTGGTGTGACATTAATACTTACAGAAGTTATGTCGCCAATAAACCCCGATTTTTTGTTATCCCTATTTGGTTTTATATTAATTGGTGGAGCAATAATCTATTTAATATATTCAAAGCTCTTCACATTTGATAAAAAAGTTGAACGGACTGTTCATAAAAGAAGAATAAATGTAAAGCAGTTCGAAGAACAACATACTTATAAGGGGTTCCCGATTCCAGTAAGGACTCAAAACAATGATTTTCAAATCTTGAGGCCTGAAATGAGAGAAAGCAAAGTACATAATAATCCTTCTACTAGAACTGTTTATGAGACAAATAGAAAGCTAGCGCCCCAAGATGCTTACGAAACCAAAA
>CAYMAE010000002.1:0-8934 GCA_964388375.1 uncultured Ruminiclostridium sp. | reverse complement strand
CATGCAGAAATAACAAAAACTTCTGAGGGCTACTTTATAAGCGATATAAATTCTAAAAATGGTACCTTTATTAACGGTGAGAGGATAGGCCCAGGCAAAGAAAACCTAATACAGAACGAAGATCAGATAGCCCTTGGAAACGAACTGTTTATTTTTTACATTAAAAACTAACGCTAGGCCTGTCATAATCACGTGTTGTATGGTAAGATAGTATCAAGAATTAACTTATACTATGCTACAGTGCTAAACTATTCTTGTTGACAATAAATAAAATAACATTTAAAATATTTCAATAGCGATTATAGTTAATGAAGATAGATTTCGTCGCTTATTTAGTTAAATTTTATATTTTTGACTATATATAGACAATTAAAAGGAGTAACATTATGGCCAAGGTGACTTTTAGGGAAGAACGATGCAAAGGCTGCGGCTTATGCATTAAGGTTTGCCCTACTAAAATTATTACTGAAAATCACGACAGAATAAATGCAAAGGGATATTTTCCGGCCGAGGTGGTCGAGATGGATAAATGTATAGGTTGTGCGTTCTGTGCTACCATTTGCCCTGATTGCGTTATTACAGTAGAGAAATGAGGAGGAAACTTCATGGGACAAAAGCTTTTAATGAAGGGTAATGAAGTAATCGCAGAAGCTGCAATTCGTGCAGGATGCAGACATTATTTTGGATATCCTATTACACCTCAAACTGAGCTTATGCATTATATGGCTAAAAAGATGCCTACAATCGGCGGAGTATTTATGCAAGCTGAGAGTGAGGTTGCCGCAATTAATATGGTTTACGGCGCAGCAAGTGCAGGAAAGCGTGTTATGACATCGTCTTCCAGCCCTGGAATCAGTTTGAAACAGGAAGGTATTTCGTACATAGCGGGAGCACAGCTGCCTGCAGTAGTTGTTAATATTATGCGTGGTGGGCCTGGTCTTGGAGGAATCCAGCCATCCCAGAGCGATTATTTTCAAGCTACAAAGGGTGGAGGCCATGGCGACTATCATATGGTAGTTCTTGCGCCTGCAAGTGTTCAGGAGTTATATGATATGACTGTTGAAGCATTTAATATAGCTGACCGTTATAGAATTATGGCTATGATTTTAGGTGACGGTGTTCTAGGGCAGATGATGGAAGTCGTTGAGTTCCGCGATGAAGAAAACATTGAAACATTTGAGAAGCCATGGGCTGCAAATGGTCATAATAACAAGCGTGAGCACAATATGATTACATCTATTCACTTAGATCCTGCAGTTTTAGAACAATGGAATATAGGCTTCCAAGAAAAGTATAATCTCATACGAGAAAAGGAACAGCGTTATGAGTTATATAATTGTGAAGAGGCAGAGATAATTTTGGTTGCTTATGGTTCAGTTGCCCGTATTTGTAAGGGCGTAATAAATCAAGCAGCAGAACAGGGTATTAAACTAGGTTTAATTAGACCTATAACATTATTCCCGTTCCCAACCGAAGCTTTTGAAGAGGTTATGGATATTCCTAAGGCATTCTTAACTGTTGAGATGAGCTCTGGGCAGATGGTTGAAGATGTAAGACTTACCGTTGAGGGTAGAAAACCCGTATACTTTACTGGACGAATGGGTGGTATGATCCCAACTGTTAATGATATTATGACAAAGGTAAATGAAATAAGAGAAAAACACAGCTAAGTACCTAATTGAAAGAGAAAGAGAGGAGAGCTGTTATGGCAATTGTATATGAACCACCTAAGGCATTATGTGATGTACCTATGCACTATTGTCCCGGATGTACACACGGGATTTCTCATAGACTCATAGCAGAAACTATTGATGAATTAGGAATTGAAGGTAAGACAATCGGAATTTCTCCGGTTGGTTGCGCCTATAATAATTATCTATATTTTAATTGTGATATGATTCAAGCGGCTCATGGTCGTGCACCGGCCGTAGCAACAGGAGTAAAAAGAAGTCTGACTGATAGTATTGTATTTTCATATCAAGGTGATGGAGATTTAGCTGCAATAGGAACTGCAGAAATCGTTCATGCAGCTACAAGAGGTGAAAATATTACTGTAATTTTTATTAATAATACTATTTACGGTATGACATCGGGGCAAATGGCTCCTACAACTCTTGTTGGGCAAGTCACTACAACAACACCCTTTGGAAGGGATGCTAAATATAGTGGTTATCCTATTAGAATTAGTGAGATGTTAGCAACACTTGAAGGACCAGCTTATATTGAAAGAGTCTCGCTTCACGATATAAAGCATATTAAGAAGGCGAAAGCAGCTGTTAAGAAGGCTTTTAAAGTTCAAATGGCTGGAAAAGGATTTTCCTTAGTAGAGATTCTATCAACTTGCCCTACAAACTGGGGACTCAATCCTGTTGAATCACTAGAACGTGTTGAAAAGGAAATGATCCCGCATTATCCGCTCGGCGTTTTTGTCGGTGCAGACTTGGAGGTTTAGCATATGTCACTTCATGAAATTATTATTGCAGGGTTTGGCGGACAGGGCATCTTATCGGCAGGTAGATTACTTGCATATGCCGGAATGGTTGAAAAGAAGGAGGTATCATTTTTACCTTCATATGGCCCTGAAATGAGAGGCGGAACAGCAAATTGCATGGTTGTTATATCAGAACAGGATATAGCTTCTCCTGTTTTAAATGCTTGTAGTGCTTTGATTGTAATGAATAATCCATCCCTTGAGAAATTTGAGAACTGGGTTAAGCCCGGGGGTATAATTATAACTGATAGCTCGATGGTACATACTAAGACAAAAAGATCAGATGTAAAGGTATTCGAGATACCTGCAACTAAATTATCCACTGATATGGGAAATAAAACCTATTCTAATATTTATTTGCTAGGAAAGCTTCTTAAAGAAACAAATTGCATCAAGCAAGAAACCTTTGAGAAAGCTCTATACAGCATCTTATCAAAGAAAAAGCATTATATGATTCCAGAGGAAATGGAAGTATTGAAGGTAGGAATGAACTACTAAATTATCACTAAAAACTCTTGGGGGGCACACCTCCAAGAGTTTTTTTGACCCATCATTTATACATTAAATTCAATTCAATGCAATCACTAAATCATTGTTTATTAATTCACACACAAAGGCATACTAAATCCTAACCTTATCCTTTATAATAGTATCTATATTTATATTAACTTCTCGAATTATTTTAATAGATAGCTCAGTTCTTAAATCGATAAGATGTGTATTATCGAAGCTTTCGCCTGTCTTTGGGTTATAAAGTGCTCTAACAACTGGGCGCGTAAGATTAACTGAATTATTCCTGACAACAATGCCAAGAATACCATTGCTCAAAAGGACAATGCCACCCACATCATATATAGGGACTATTTTAAGAAACTCATCTACTATAGATTTATCGAATGTATGGCCTGAGGCTCCAATAAGATACTCTACGGCATCGGTGGTATTTTGCACTTTTTTATTATTTGTATCATTGATAGTGGAATCAAATTCATCGCAAACAGTGATTATCCGGGCAGAATAATGAATCTTATCACCTGATAGATTCATAGGATAACCGTTACCATCAATATGCTCGTGGTGCATAAGAACAGCGACTTTAGTTGTGGCAGTAGTTTCGGCATTATCCTTTATAAGGTTATAACCAATAAGAGGATGCTTCTTTATTTCATCATTCTCTGATTCCGAAAGAGGTTCCGAGTTATTCAATAGAGATGATGGCAATAATGCCTTGCCTATATCATGAAGTAGTGCACCCATAGCTATGCTCTTTATTTTTGATGCTGGTATAGAAAGCTTTGTTGCAAGGGCAATTGACATTACACAGACATTTACAGAATGCGCGAATATTTGTTCATCCTGCATACGAACATCTTTTACATTTATCATATCAACTTTTTGAGAAAGAATGTCTTCTAAGATAGAATCGACTACTCCACTTAGTTTTGAATAGTCCATAGTCCTCTTTTGAGATAGCCTTTTCATTTCTTCACGAACAATATGCTTTGCATGAATCTTTGTTTCGTGGCATAAAAACTCTTCTATTTCGATACCTTCAGAGAGATTATCATCTATACAAACACTGGATATCCCTTTTTCAAATAGCTTTTGGACAATTGAGGGCTTTAATGATACACCAGCATTTAGTAATCTTCGACCATCAATATCATGAATTGCTTTACCTAAAGTCTCATTACCGTTAATGTTGTTAATACTTATTAATCTCATCAAGAACTCCTTAGTAGGATAAAATGTCAATCGTTATTTATTTATACCACCAAGGCCAACTAGAAAAACAAATATAATAATACGCTTAATCATTAATCTCAAAAAGCTTCCTAAGTACAGGATTTTTCTTGATTAATGAAATCAAGGGTAAGCCAAGGCCATAGCATATTATTAATTCGGAAATCCCTATAAAAAGCATGGTTAGAATAAGAGAATAGGAATTATTAAATAGAAAATAGACATAGGACCCCACAATTATCGAATTAAAAAGAACCGGGGGAAAGGGGAATAATAATTTATAATCTCTCAACAAGTATGTTGATGTGGCAGCTAATAATGTTGCAAGACTTCCGAAAACCACATCGATTATACCAAAGCCACCAATCCAATTAGCAAAAATACAGCCAATAAATAAGCCTGGAATAGATGCAGGCATAATAGCGGGAAGTAAAGTTAGTGCTTCGGCGATGCGAAATTGAACAGGTCCATAACCAAATGAGCCTAAGACAAGGGTCAAAGTAGCATACAATGAGGCTATTAAAGCAGCTTGAACCAAATACTTAGATGAAAATTTCATGATTCTCCTTATTGTTTTATCAAAAAAACACCAGCCTTTTCGAGTGCTGGAACTCCGTAGTTTTGTTTAAGGAAACACCTATCCAGGATTTTGCGAACTGGAGTGGATAACCCATGAAGAATATTCTATCCAAAAAAACCAATTTTCGCAATGAAAATATTGTCATATATAATTATTGAAGTAGTTATACAATTTGGTATAATATAGTTAGAGGTGTTATTATACAATCAGGAGGGGTATACATGGAACGTAACAAAGCCTTAGAAGAACTTAAGCTTAGAAATGAAAGCGATGATATTATTAAGCATAGCCTAGCAGTAGAAGCAATAATGCGTAAGCTGGCAACTCTCTTAAATGAACATGAAAATTTATGGGGTATTGCTGGTTTAGTACATGATATCGATTATGAGCGGGTTGACGGCGATATGAGTCTTCATGGTAATATGGCTGCGGAGATCCTTGAACTTCTGAATTGTGATAGGACTGTTATCTATGCAGTACGGGCACATAATCCTTATAATAATCTTAATAGAAGAAGAAAAATTGATAGGGCTCTCTATTGTTCCTCTCCTATAGCTGCTTTTTTAAAAGAGTGTGTACTCGCCACTAAAACCAAGAAGATTAAGGATTTAGATTTAGACTTTGTTTTAGATTGCTATAATAATAAGGACTTTGCGCAGGATATTGTAAGGGATTATATAAATGCTTGCTCAGAAATTGATTTATCAATAGAAGCTTTTTTCAAACTATCATTAGAAGCATTGCAAGAAATAAGCCATGAATTAGAGCAAGAATAGTGAAGTCCATAACAAGTTTATATATTTCCGTTAGAAATAAGTGGGTACTGTTTTTTGAAATAGTCTAGAGTGTATGAATACTTGAAAAATACATGATAATAATATTAGTATATAGATTTAAGACGGCCATATGCCGTCTTAGTTTTTGAAAAGGAATAATTATATGGAATCATTATCGAACGAAAGAAAGAACAAAATTTTATTATTTATGAGGGATCAAACCTATCATCCCTTAAAATTCGATGAGCTCTTTACAGTATTAGATATCCCTTCTGAGGACAGAGGAGCCTTGCAAATACTACTTGATAATATGGTAGATGAAGGGCTAATAATGAAAACGCGCAAAGAAAAATTTGCCGTTCCTGAGCGCATGGGCCTAATTAGTGGAAAGTTTCAGGGTAATAATAAGGGCTTTGGTTTTGTAATACCCGATATTGACCAGGAGGATGTGTTTATTCCAGCTAATGAAATAAACGGAGCTATGAATGGTGATAAAGTAATTGCTAGGCTGAAGCGGCATTCCTCAAAGGACAGACATCGAGAGGGAGAAATTATCAAAGTATTAGAGCATGCCAATAAAACTATAGTAGGATTATTTGATGCTAGTGAGTATTTTGGTTTTGTAACTCCGGATCATATACGTCTTTCGGGAGACATCGTTATCCCTAAGGATTTGATTAACGATGCTCAAAAAGGTCAGAAGGTAGTTGTAGAAATAACAAAATGGCCTGAGAAGAACAGAAACGCTGAAGGGCGCATTATAGAGATACTTGGCTATGAGGGTGATAAAGGTGTTGACGTTATGTCGATAATACGTGCTTACAATATCCCTTATGAATTTCCACAGCAAGTATTAAATGAAGCTAATTCAATGCCCGTAATGGTTTTGGAAGAGGACACGCAAAACAGAAGAGACTTAAGAGATTTAACAATGGTTACAATAGATGGTGAAGACGCTAAAGACTTAGATGATGCTGTATCTATTGAGGTTTTACCGAATGGAACATTTAGACTAGGTGTTCACATAGCAGATGTTACCCATTATGTGAAGGAAGGCTCAGCCATTGATAATGAGGCCCTTTTAAGAGGAACAAGTGTGTATTTCCCTGACAGAGTTATTCCTATGCTACCAAAAGAGCTATCTAACCACATTTGTAGTCTCAACGCAAATCAAGACCGCCTTGCATCGAGTGTAATGATGGATATAGACTCTGAAGGAAATGTCATTAATCATGATATATTTGAAAGTGTCATCAATGTCAAAGAAAGAATGAACTATACCGATGTTTATAAAATACTTCAAGAGGATGATTTAGAGCTTAAGGAGCGCTATAAAGACTATGTGCAGGACTTTGAAAACATGAGGACCCTTTCTTTGATTTTAAGGGAAAAAAGAATGCGTCGTGGCTCTGTAGATTTTGATTTTGACGAGACAAAAATTCTTATTGATGAAAAAGGGAAAATATCTGATATAATTCGTTATAAAATGACCATAGCCAATAAGATAATAGAAGAGTTTATGCTTCTTTGTAATGAGGTGGTTTCCGAACATTTTTATTGGATTGGAATACCCTTTGTTTATAGAATTCATGAAGATCCTGATCCTGAGAAGATGGAAAGCCTTAGCCTTATTCTAGGCACATTTGGCTATAAACTCAAAGGGTATAGGGATGTACATCCAAAAGCCATTCAGGACGTTTTAGCCCAGATAAAGGGTAAACCAGAGGAGAAAGCTATAAGCATGACCATACTTCGTTCTATGCAAAAGGCGCGCTATAGTGATATTCACGCCTGGCATTTCGGCCTAGCATCAGAGTATTATTCGCATTTTACAGCGCCTATAAGGCGTTATCCTGATTTAATTATACATCGCATAATGAAGGAACAAATTAATGGAATGCTAGATGAAAAAAGAATACAACACTATAAAGAAATATTACACAATATTACTATACAAAGCTCCGAACGTGAAAGAGCAGCACAAGATGCTGAGCGAGATTGTGAGGATATGAAAAAGGCTGAGTTTATGCTGGACAAGGTTGGTCAGCATTTTGAAGGTGTTATCTCAAGTATTACAGCTTTTGGTTTATTTGTAGAACTTGAAAATACCGTAGAAGGTTTGGTAAGATTAAGTTCAATGGATGAATATTACACTTATAATGAAAGTGCTCTTTGCCTAATCAGTGAAAGAACAAAGAAGATGTATAGAATAGGTGATAAAGTTAAGGTTCAATTGATTAAGGCCAGTGTAGAAGCCCGTCAAATTGATTTTATAATTATTAATGAGGATGAAAGTGGTCAAGGAAGTGCAAAGCATAAAGAACCTGAACTAATTAAAAAGATTAGAAAACAAGATAAAGACCGTGAGAAGGTATTAAAACATATAGGCGCAAAACCCAAGAAGAAAAAATATAAAGAGAAGTCATAGAGTAAATAAAGAAAAAGGGTGGGGGAAAATGAATACTATTGAGAATATTAAAAGCAGAAGAAGTATCAGAAAATACGAGGGTAAGGAAATCCCAAATGAGATTTTGATGGACATACTAGACTGTGGAAGGTTAGCACCTTCTGCCCATAACTCACAGCTTTGGCGCTTTGTTGTAATAACTGATAAAGAGATTAAAGAAAAACTTACAAGTATGTGTAGGAACGGAAAATTTATAAATAATGCATACGCAGTAATAGCTGTATTCTATGATAAAGAAGCAAAATTTAGAGTTGAGGATGCTAGCGCAACTACACAAAATATGATGCTTGCTGCATGGGAACACGGCATAGGTTCATGCTGGATTGGCGCTTATGAAAGAGACCATTCAAAGGAGACCGAGGAACTTTTAAAATGCCCTGATAACTATGAATTAATTACCATGTTCACGCTAGGCTATCCAGCCGAAACAAGGGATGCTAGAAAGAAGAGAGAATTAGAAGAGATAGTTGCTTATAATACCTTTTAGGTGTTTTTTTAGTATGGCTATTCTAATCTGAATGTGATTTTACCGCCACCTTTTATTGTTTGAACCTAAATTACAGTTGCTTGTATAATTTACCAAATGTAATTTTAAAGTATAAAATTATTAATTTGCTTGACAAGTGGGTAAAGAGCCGTTACAATAGTCATTGTCCGGTTTTTGGACAGAAACACTGGCCCCTTGGTCAAGCGGTTAAGACTCCGCCCTCTCACGGCGGCTACAGGGGTTCGAATCCCCTAGGGGTCACCAATTTAATAAAGTGCTGGAGTAGCTCAGCTGGTAGAGCAGCTGATTTGTAATCAGCAGGTCGGGGGTTCAATTCCGTCCTCCAGCTCCAATACATAACCTTGATGGCTAAACACTATCAAGGTTTTT
>CAYMAE010000001.1:99524-107513 GCA_964388375.1 uncultured Ruminiclostridium sp. | reverse complement strand
GCTTTGTTCCGGTTTAGCTGAAAATAAAAGATTGAAGGAAGCTTTACGCACCCTTCCGTCATCATACCGTAGTGTTAGGGTGAAATCCTTTATTTCGTAGGTTCCTTTTCCCGGAGCAACTTTTTCTTTAGGTACATAGTAGTTCTCAAACTGCTCCGGCAAAAAGAAACCTCCGGTAGCGAATATACCTTTGTCTACAAATTTACCGTCAAGAGTAAAGGAGATAACATCACTTGCGTATTCCTTCTGATCTACCGGGTCCGCATAAAGGGACCAATCGCCTTTAAACTTCAATCCATCTACTGAATGACAGCGGTAATAGGGGCTGGATCCTTTTTTTAGGTTCCCCTTTTCATCCATGACCAGATCATCCGGCCCATAATCCTCTATTTTCATTACACCCTTGGACCCATCAAAAGTATATGTGCCCCAGTGATTTTTTTCTTCCTTTTGGCTTTTGTTCTTGTCAAAGCATCCTAAGCCCTCAATAGGTATATCCTGATAAACGGTTCCGTCGTCAAATATAGTCATATAATCAATTGAATCTGTATAATATCCGGTAGTGGACCATCGGTTTTCCAATCCCATCCATAACCCTGCAAGGCTTCCGTCCGAAGGTTGTGTTTCTCCTGTCTCTGGCGGTGTAGGTGTAGGGGTTGGAGAATCTTTAGGAGGCGGTGTTGGAGTTGGAGTAGGCGAAGGTTGTGCCGGTGGTTCTACCGGACCGCCGTCCTGAATTTTATCTACTTTCTCAAAGGTACGGTTGCTTATAGCTAAGGCCTGTTCCCGGGTGGCGTTGGCATAGCCCGCTGATGTTTCAGCGCTGGTAGTATTTCTCGGTGCAAAAATATTGTTATTGCCAACTATAATACTGTATTTGGCCATAAAATAAACCGAAGGCTTGGCGTATGCTGAAATCTTTGCGTCGTCGGCAAAGGTCGAAACGCCTTTATTATCGAGTGAATGCTTAGTATATGTGTTATCTCCTGCCAAGGTCCAGCCATCCCAATATACCTTTTTAAAGACTCTGGTGAGCATGGTAGCAGCCTGTTCGCGGCTTATTAGCTCATCAGGAGCAAATCTGTTGTTTCCTACACCTGCTACAATATCAAGTGCAAAGGCCTTGAGCACATCAATGTCCTTAGTATCAGTGAAGGTACTTGTTGGTGCCCCCGTAGCTGTTTTCCCCGAAAGGGATTCATACAGCTTTAATGCCACTGCGGCAAACTCAGCACGGGTAATAGGCCTGGTAAGATCAGCACCTTTAAGTTTGTCCGGGTATAGACCATTTTTTTGTGCCTTTTCAACTTCGGGAGCTGCCCAAGGACTGGTTTTGCTCCAAGCAGGCATATTATGAGAAATTATATTTGAGAAGGGGCTGTAAATGTAAACGCCTGATGTGCTTCCTGCATAGGCCGATTGTTTAATTTTTCTTAAGTCCAAAGCATATCGAATTTTTATCTCATAGCTTTGAGCATCATAGCTTTGCTCTGTTCCATTGAAATAATCTTTTGCCTTAATTTTAAAGAGCTCCAAATTACCTCCGTCTTGGTTTATGAGTTTAAATTCCTTATCCTCTAATCTTCTCATCCATATTTCGGTTCGTATGTTTCCACTGGAGATACCATGTAAGTCCATGATATCTCCCGGGATCCTATCCGATATTACATCAAGGTATGGAGCACCTGCCGCGTCAGTTTTCAAATCAGCAGATAATAAGGTTGGTGCATGGTTAATCATCTTATTGGGGTCTACTCTCAAAGTGCCAGATAAAGTGTACTCGTTGGACCAGTTTGATATTACATTTGTTTTACCCTTATCAAAGGATTCTACAAAGCGTGCTCTAAATGTTATACTGTGGCTTTTAAAATAGTCCCAGCCATTTTTGGAGACTGCCTTTAAATCAGTATCATAAGGAAACATTGATGAAAGGGAAATTCTCTCATATGTATTTAGATAATTTGTCTTGCTTTTCATTGAATCGTAAATAATGTTTTTATGTCTTATCGCCGGCGAATCCCAATCCTTTGTATAATGCCAGTTACCATTATCAATCTTACAGTCGATTTGAATGTGTGCCGAGAAAATCTGTTTATCAGGGTCGTCCTCAGCACGCCTCTCGATATAGTCTCGTAAGTCGTCGGGAGTGCTTAAGGTGAAATAGATTTGGTCACCATAATAGTGTCCTGCGGCAAAATGCTCCGGGGCACCTATAGTCTTTGGCGGCGCTACCTCCGCAGCGGCACAAAAGGGTATTGCGCAGATGAAAACAATAAGAGCTAAAAAAATGACTATTCTATTCTTTTTCATTGTCATAGAAATTCTACTCCTTTCAAAAAATTATAATTTGTGATTAGGGATTACTCAGGTTTATCTAGACTTCACTATAAATTTTACTATATAGGTATCAAATAATTATAAAATGGTTTTTGGGTCATAGAGGTCATCAAACCGCATACAAATCAAGATTATAACCTACTTTATATATAGTCTATTGTATGGTAAAATAGAGAAAATAATTAATACATTACCTTTATTTGATAGATAATTATTTATATTTTAAAAACTGTATTTGTGAGGTTTAGGATATGGATAAAGGTTTCATTTTAAAGAGTAAGATCACCATTCCAGAGCTATCCCGAAATGTCTTACTTACAGACCGTATTAAAAAACTTCATGAAAAAATAAATTCCAGCAGGGCAGTGACTATTTGCGGCCGTGCTGCTGAACATTTAGCAAAATGCGGTGATTCCGATGCGGCAATGGATATGGTAACAAGAGATGGATTTACATTAACAAGGCTCATCTCTACAGCAGAAAGCTCGATGCTGCATGGAATTAGATCCAGGTTAAACAAGTCATAATACCAGGCGTTGGTCATGGTGAGAATCAGGAAGCAAGCAAGGAACATGAGATAAATGTATTATCGTTTTTTGATGAAGTGGATGAAAACAGTATATAGTTAAATTTGTTAAAATAGGAAGCGGGGAGTAACCATGAAACAAAGACTATCTATCGTCGCAATCTTAACAGTTGTATTTTCCTTTTCTCTTTATTCTATTTCGTATGCAAACTCATCTTGGCATTGGGTAACTACGAGCCCTATAAAGGTTCTACCTTTTGCAATAATTTTAACACTTCTTATTGAAGCAGTTGCACTCATTAAATTTGGAGAAATTGCAAATTATAAAAAGACATTCCTCATAGTAACTTTTGCAAATCTAGTTTCATTTCTTGTTCCATATTTAATTCGTGCATATAGATTTATTCCTACTAGCGGAGGCTATGATCTTTGGGCAGCCTTTAATAAAGGCCCATACTATATAGTTTTAACTGGATATTTAGTGTTAACAATAATAGTGGAGCTACCAATAGTATATTTTCTTCTTAAAAAAGAGGTTAAAAAGCAATCAAAATTAATAGTATCAATCGTTACTTCAAATATCATAACGACGTTATTAGTAGCGTTTTTTGAACGGCTCATTTGTAAAGGAATATGGTGATTCTCGGCATCAAATAATTATTAATCCGTACTTTTTCGGTAGAATATTTTTTTGTTCAGAAATTTCAGTATTTTATTTTTATGTTGCCTTTTAAAGATAAAGAATATTGGTCAACCAAAAACCAACAACTATTTGACGCTGTCAAAAATATGACAAGCATACACAACTACACAAATATCATCTATAATAGTAGTCGTACCCAAGATCGATCCACCGAAAGCAGCTGTTTTCCACAATTTAACATGCATTTTGTATGCGTGTGGTAGTTTATAATAATTATCAAGGAGATATAATGCTATGATAAAGCCAGACATGAAAATGCAAAGCATCGACGATATTGGTTCTTACACAATCCAGAATATTCTTCGCAATTCGATTGAGAAGTTTCCCTCACAACCGGCTCTGTCTGTTGTGGGTAAAACACCGATGACCTATTTGGAGCTTTTTGAGGCAGTCAAGCGAAATGCTTTTTTGCTAAGACATGTCGGTATTAAAAAAGGAGATAAAGTTGCTATATTGGCCCAAAGTATGCCAAAGTGGGGAGTTGCCTATTTTGCAATAGTTTGTCTGGGCGCCATTGCCATCCCTATGCTTCCGGATTTTAACAAGAGCGAGGTTGAGGGTATTATCGGGCATTCAGAAGCTTGCTTTGCGTTTGTTTCAAGAAATAATCAGGAAAAGCTGGCAGATTGCACGACTCTACAGCATATCTTTTGCTTGGAGGATGATGCCTTTCTGACAGGTGAATCCATTCCGGAAATTGACACGACTATCGATCTTTATGCTGAGCATATAGACGAGCAGGATACCGCGTCTATCATTTACACATCCGGAACGACCGGTACCCCCAAAGGCGTTGAGCTCTCTCACAAAAACATAGCATTTATGGCACATCAAAGCAGAACGGTCCAGGACATTCACCCAACTGACACATTCTTATCTATTCTGCCCATGTCCCATGTGTATGAGTTTTCGATAGGCTTCATCTTTCCGATTATGCAGGGATGTCACGTGTGCTATCTCGGCAGAGCGATTGCAGTGTCATCCTTACTGCCTGCGCTAAAAAAAGTTCGGCCTACCATAATGCTCAGTGTGCCGGCTGTAATGGAGAAAATATATAAAAATAAAATCGTTCCCACCTTTGAAAAGAATAAACTTGTCGCAAAATTGTACAAGGTTGCTTTCATACGTAAGATTCTGCATCGTATCGCCGGAAAAAAGCTGATGGAAACCTTCGGCGGCCGAATTCATTTCTTTGGTCTTGGCGGAGCCAAGGTCTCTCCCGATGTGGAGCGGTTCTTAATGGAGGGAAAATTCCCCTATGCCATCGGGTACGGTCTTACAGAAACCTCACCGCTGATTGCCGGTGCCAACCCTAAAAGATCACGTTTTCAATCTGCCGGGCCCAAAATGGAAGGTATCGAGATGAAACTGATTGAAGTAGATCCCGTAACCGGAATCGGAGAAATCGTTACCAAGGGGCCTCATGTAATGAAAGGTTACTTCAAAAATGAAGAATTGACGAAATTGGTCTTTACGGAAGATGGCTTCTTCAAAACCGGCGATTGCGGCTCAATTGATCAAGATGGATACCTCTATCTCAAGGGACGTAACAAAAATGTTATTATCGGCGCATCCGGGGAGAATATTTATCCCGAAGATATCGAATTTGTGCTGAACAAGCATCCTTTGGTACTGGAATCCCTCGTAGTAGAACGGGATCAAAAGCTGGTCGGTTTAGTTAAGCTGGATGAAGATTCAATCGACAGTTCGGATCTTGCACCTGAAAACTCTGAATTGAGTCCCTACGCCAAGGCTCTTGCCGATATCCGATCCTATGTCAACTCCCAGGTCAATAAATTTTCTAAACTGAGAGCCATTGAACGCATCGCTGACTTAGAGAAAACGGCCTCACAAAAGATCAAGCGTTTTCTTTATAACAACAGCGATAAAGAAAAGACCATGGACGATACACCGGATAAGAAGGATACATGAAAATTTATAGTACAATGAGCGAGCTTAAGGGTATTGTTGACATAAATGATGTCACCGGCACCAAAATCGCAGGAATATTAATTTGCATGTTCGGATTGTACCTTATGAATAAATAAGAAGATATAAAATATGAGAATTATTTAAATAAGGGTAACATAGAGGAACCGTCCCCTTGTGTTCCCCTTGATTTTATTCCGGAGTAGGCCAAATCCAGTCTCCGCCTTTATCACCAAGCATTAGAGACCAAGGATTTTCAAAGTCCTCATTATAGTAGAATTCTGCATTTAAGGCTGCAGGACTATAGATAATGCTCCACATAGTTTTCTCGTAATCCATATTTTCTGCATTTTTAAAATTAAACTGTGCAACCGATTTCATCGAATCATGGATTTCATTTTGATCCATAACCCCTAGGGTGCTGTTATAGGCATCAGTTAGCATATCAAAGCGCATGTGTGATTGTTCAGAACCGATCCCAAACTTTTCGCAATTTGTAAGATAGTGATTTGTGACTACTTTAGTTTCGGTTACGAACATTTCGTTATTTATGTATTCTACGACCACACTCTTTCCACTGGCATCGCAGATTGAATAGTGATGCGCTGTCCCTATATCAGAATTCATATCATATTCTTTTAATAGTGCGATAGCTTCATCTACAGTTGCCGCCTTATCCAAAATAAGACGTAACGCAGTGGTTGTGGTTAAATCGGACATCGTTGTATCTTGATGTGTCTCGACCTTGTCACCAGCAACTAAGTCGGCAATCATCAAGCCTTTTGCATTCATGCCATCAAGAGGTACATAAATTGAAGCTATTGACATTATTCTATCCATCATAGAGCCGTCTGGCTTCGAATTCTCATCAAACCCAAGAAAATCAATGCAGCAAGTAGAAATTGACTCGTACCCGTCTTTGGGTATGGTATGAACAATCATAGTTGAACAATCTTCCCAGTCGTAGTTTCGTCCGAAAAGGGTATCACCATGCGATGTTTTAACGGCTAAAGTACTACATCCGAAATCACCTGTCCCTACGCTACTGTCCTGCTTGTAAAAGCCATGAGATAGGAAGGAAACCAGATAATCGGACAATTCCGATGCGCTTGAGGCTCCGCCCTGTGCAAGGAATTCGTCAAAGCCGTAATCTCCCTTGAATTCAAGAGAATACAGCCCCTCGTCAAGCTTTGTAATAGTATTAGCAGCCTTTATCGTTGTTCCAAACATAGACCACGCCCCAATAAAAATCACAGCGAGAAACATGACCAATACGGTAAGTATTATTCCTAATATTTTTAGTCCCTTATGTTTTTTCATAAACTCTCCTCATGTACGGTGAATGAAATTACCATAGATTCCCTATATCTTTTTATTCTGCACCATACGCTTACTTATTGCAAGAGAGATTTTAATGATTTGCTAAGCGGCGTAACAAATGCGTGGCACTAGGAAAAATATTGAAGCCGGGGCTATTTCGATGTATAATATTCCATATGTCTGAGGAAGGGGCGCGTAATATATGACAATCCAAATTGTCGCGGAAAATAAAAAGGACGTCCTTCCGCTCTTGCTTTTGGGTGACGAGCGGGAAAATGGACGGTCGTGGTGAAAACGAGGACTTAGAAATAGCATGGAGGTAGCGCCTTGATTTACGAATATTCCTTCTCCGCACAGCGCGAGGATTTTTATAACATAACTCATGTGGTTCGCGAAGCTGTGAGCAAAAGCGGCATATCGGACGGCATTGCCGTAATCTACTGCCCGCACACAACAGCGGGCATAACCATCAATGAAAACGCTGATCCCGACGTGGTGCGAGACTTGCTGTTTGGACTAGACAAGGCGTATCCGGATAGGTCTGAGTTTCGTCACGCAGAAGGTAACAGCGCAGCGCACTTGAAAGCGTCGGTGATGGGTTCAAGCGCGACGGTGATTATTGGCGATGGCAAGCTTTTTCTCGGCACATGGCAGGGTATCTATTTCTGTGAGTTCGACCCGCCACGAAGCCGGAAATTTTATGTGAAGATTATTGGTGAATGAGCGATAGCTCTAACAGCGCATAAATCGGAGGGAAAGAGGGGACAGAGAGCATGAATTGGGAACCGTGGACAGGCTGCTATCCGTATAGCGACGGCTGCACAAACTGCTATTTTTACGGCCCGTATGCCAAGCGCTACGGCCAAAGCACGATACAGAAAACTGATAAGTTCGATTGGCCAATCAGGATAAACAAAAAGGGCGAACACAACATCAAAGGCAATAAAATTCTTGCCACATGCTTTGCCACCGATTTTTTCCTTCCTGAAGCAGACGAGTGGCGAAAAGATGTCTGGGCTATGATTAAAGCCCGCCCTGACATTGAGTTTCTGATTCTCACCAAACGGATTGATCGATTTTTGGTATCGCTCCCTACCGATTGGGGCAAGGGTTACGACAATGTATTTTTAGGCTGTACGGTTGAAAACCAAGAGACGGCGGACTACCGATTGCC
>CAYMAE010000001.1:19164-99424 GCA_964388375.1 uncultured Ruminiclostridium sp. | reverse complement strand
ATGTATTTTTAGGCTGTACGGTTGAAAACCAAGAGACGGCGGACTACCGATTGCCATTATTTTTGTCGTATCCCATCAAGCGGCGTTTTATAGCCTGTTCTCCACTCTTGGGACCGATTGATTTGACGCCTTATCTCGGCGGGATGGAGCATGTCACGATCGCGGGTGAGGCGGGGCGTGAGGCTCGTGTATGTGACTACGACTGGGTTCTGGACATACGGGAACAGTGTGTAAAGGCGTCAGTCACATTCTGGTTCAAAGCGACCGGCTCGCGATTTAAGCGGGATGGTGTGGTTCAAAAGGTCAATCCGTATCAGCAGGGAAATCTCGCAAAAGAATTGGACGTCAGCATTTTAAACGACAAAAAGCTGTTTTGATGATTTAGGAGGGGTATCAAAAAGCACCTACCGTTTCCGATAGATGCTTTAATTGGTTTTGCCGTTTATCTTACTTTTTCTCGTTTACCGCTATCCAGATTTCGCAAGAATAATCAGGATTCTGTGTATTAGCTGATGGATAGACCTCAAGTTCTATACCGTTGCCGTATTCATAATTGCTTTGTGGAAAAAAATCTGTGCAAATTTTCTGGTAGGTATCCTTGAATGCATCAGGCATTTGACCCTTACACTGGAAAACTGCATAGGTATATGCCGGAATTTCAACGATATCAAAGCCTTCGTCCTTTACGGGTGCGCCGTTATAATCCGCTCCGATTCCATAAGGGAATCCGGAATCTGCCATTCCTCCAGAAAAACATATACCGAGGATGCCTTGAAGGTTATCGAATTTTGCATACTTGCTAAGCGATTCTATTGTGCCGTCCTGAAAGCATTTGTCCCAGAATGCCGAAATGTCGGCGGTGGCGGTGTCACCCTGTGGCTTCTTAACTTGTTTCTTCTTGCAGATTATTCTGAATGCCTCTTTTTCTTCAATTCTGTAATCCATTGTATTGCCTCCCGATAAAATTAATTTTACGGACAGTCTGGAAAAAGATTTGACATTTCCGCCGTGCCTTGCGTCGGTTGGTGTAATCCCGTGAAAGCGTGTAAAAGCACGCGAAAAACTTTCGGGAGTGTCATATCCGTATTTGAGAGCAATGCCAATCATTCTGTCATTTGTCCTAATTAGCTCTTCGGCTGCCAAGGTAAGACGTCGCATACGGATATAGTCGCCGAGTGGGTATCCGCAAAGCAGACTGAACATTCTTTGAAAATGAAACGTTGACGAATAGGCCTGTTTCGCAACCGCTTCATAATCAACATTATCTGTCAGATGTGCTTCGGTATAATCGAGCGCCCGTTGTATTCCCGTTATCCAATCCATTCCAAAATCTCCTTCCGTATGCCATTATCTTATTGGTTTTTGTTTTGCTCTTCTTGACTTTTCATGCGGTGTGATGTTAAGAAGTCTCTTACATGTATAAATATATCATTTTTTATTTGCTGTAGGGCATGATAATTATCGCCTTTCAGTATAATAAGTGTGATGAAAAAGTATAGATAGAAAAAACCAGGGCTGAAAATCTGTGTAGAAGCGTGTTAGTTGGGGCAGCTTGAATAAGTGATTCGACAAATGAGGTTGAGTTTATTTAAAAATAAAAGCGGGACAGATTTACTCTGTCCCGCTCTTTAGTTTGAATTCTAATTAAAGTACACAAACATTTACCGCTCTAAGCTTGCGGCTGTCTTTTGGATCTGTCTCAGTATCAAATGAGACCTTCTGGCCTTCATCTAAAGACTTGTATCCCTCAGAGTTGATGGCAGAAAAATGCACAAAAACATCTTCTCCACCGTTGTCGTTTGAAATAAAGCCAAAGCCTTTTTCAGAATTAAACCATTTAACTGTACCGTTATTCATAGGGTACCTCCATAAAATATATTTCGTACCCAAAAAAACAAAAACTCACAGGTCGTACAAATCACTAAAAAACAATGATCCGCAAACATGTGAGGATAAAGTAATGATCTTGAATACTAAAAATTATAATACCACAAGTATAACCATAAGTCAAAAGAAATTTTTTGGCAAATTAACTTTTAACCATATAAGAGGTTATAACTACCGACCAAAGATTATATCAATCTCTTCTTTTGTCTTATAATAACCTGCAAATTTAGTTGGGTTTTCCTGTAATGTAAGGTAGCTAAGTAGTTCTAATGACGACAGTGGAGTAATATCACTAATCTTGTTTTCATTTAAAGTTAGTTCGGTCAGATTAGTTAAATCAGATAGTGGAGTAATATCGGTAATTAGATTGTTAAATAGATAAAGTCCTTTTAGACTAGTCAGTTTTGAAAGTGGGGTAAGATCGGTAATTTCATTTTGCCCTAAGCCTAGCATTACCAGATTATTTAAATTTGATAAAAAGGTAAGATTGCTAATTCTATTTTGACCTAAATCTAATTCATTAAGATTCGTTAAATCCGCGAGTGGAGCAATATCGGTAATCTGGTTACCAAATAGAAATAGTCTTTTAAGGTTAGTAAATTTTGATAATGGCATGATATCAATAATTTTGTTATTCCTTAAATCTAGTTCAGTTAACTTTGTTAAATCAGACAAAGCAGTAAAATCGCTAAACTGATTTGTGGATAAGTAAAGCTTTGTTAGGTTAGTCAAATTTGAAAGTGGGCTAATATCGGTAATCTGATTTAGAGATAGATTAAGCTGTTTAAGGTTAGTTAGATTCGAAAGTGAGCTTATGTCGGCAATCTGGTTATCATATAGATAAACTACTATTAGGTCAGTCAGATTTGAAAGTGGGCTGACATCAGTAATGTAATTATAGTTTAAAGTTAGTTCGGCCAGCTTCTGCAATTCCGAAAGTGGCTTAATATCGCTAATCTGGTTTGCGTCTATAAAAAGTAGCTTTAGATTGGTCAAATTTGAAAGCGGGCTAATGTCGCGTATTTTATTATAATCTAAAGTAAGCTCGGTTAGGTTAGTCAAATTTGAAAGTGGGGTAACATCACTAATATAATTATAATCTAATGTAAGAACCTTCAGATTAGTCAATTTCGACAGCGGAGTTATGTCGGTAATCTCGTTATTGTTTAGAATAAGCGTTTCTAAGCCTGTCATTTTCGCTAAGGGGCTGATATCAGTGATTGGATGCGCATTAAATCTTAAATAATTAAGATTTTTAAAATGTGTTATATCCTCAATTGATCTAATACGAATGACTGGGTCTACACTCATTACTTTTGCAGGCTCAACAAACGAAACATAATCTCCTTGTATATAGAGGCTTTTAATATTATCAAGCTCGCTACGATTAATGTCGCCGCTAGGTTTGTTAAGTGCTTTACGCATGAGGCTTTCAAAAGCTGGATCTGTCCAATTCACCACATAGTCCATCTTCTCTTTAATATATACGGTGCTTGAAGCTCCATCAAGAACTAACTCTTTTCCGAGAAGTTCTATTAACTTTCTTAAAGGAAGATATGTTGTCCCTTTGTAGACCATGCTATAGGGGACCTGGTCTCCATTATGTAGTAAATAGTTTTGATCTTTTTGATTAACTGTCTGCCCATTTATATTAAGAATCATTACATTAAAAATCGCGTCAATGGTCTCTTGTGTAACTGGAGCCGCATTTTCTGCTGGGGTAAATTCTATGACCGGATTAGCCTTGTCCTTTATATAGACTGTACTAGTTGGGCCATCAAGAGTTAATTCCTGTCCAAGAAGTTCCGCTAACTTTCTTAAGGGAAGGTATGTAGTACCTTTATAAACAATACTAAAGGGCACCAGATTTCCATTTGATAGTACGTAGTTTTGACCTTTTTCATTAACCTTCTGTCCATTGATGTTAAGAATCATGGTATTGAATGTTGTTTGTATTGTTTCTGCATTCGCGGGAACACAAAAAAGTAAAAGCGCTGCAGCTAAAAACGTACAAAGAATCGCTCTAAATGTTTTCACTTTGGTACCTCCTAAAAAAGTGTTGGAATAGTGTTCATCTGTTCGGATTTTATCACTCGGACCACATTTTCACAAGAGAGAAGGGGAATCTCCCTTTTTGTATCGGTTAGTAGCCGTAATACAGGGCTGTAGAAACATCCTCGTTATCTGAAAACTCAAAGCCTTCATCAAGTAGCATTTGCCAAACCAATGTGGGACAACTTCCGAGGTAGCTTCTGATTTCACAATGTTCAACATCCTCAATTTCTTGCTGGTGATGATCTATTTAATTACCAAAATGTATAGGCAAAAGCAAATTGACTGTTAGACCCCTGTAAACAATAATATCAGAAAAGAAGACTTGATTTTTGTATATAACTAAATTAACATATTATCATGGGTGAGCACCTACCGGCAGTCAGGCTATTCTGATTGTCGGATTTTTATTGCTAATAAACAAGAATAGGCAGAGCCTTTCTTATTTTAAGGAGTGTTTTAGCGACTATGAGTTTCACTATGATTTGGCCAATTGTGCTAATTGTCCTGTCCAATATTTTTTATAATATTTGTTCGAAGGAAACGCCATCTTCAATTAATCCGTTTGCATCATTAACAGTAACATATATCATTGGAGCAGTGGTGTCTCTAGTAATGTATTTTACAATTAATAAAGGCGGCAATCTTATTCAGGAGTACAAGAATATTAATTGGAGCAGCTTTGTTTTAGGACTAGCCATTGTTGGACTTGAAGCAGGTTCGATTTATATGTACAAGGCGGGCTGGAATATCGGTGGTGGGCAGATTGTTCACAGCATATTACTGGCAATTTGCCTAGTTGTTATAGGTGTTGTTTTTTACCATGAATCCTTAACTAGAACAAAAATCGCAGGAATATTGATTTGTATGTTTGGATTATACCTTATAAATAAATGAAGAGAATAATAATATCTAATAGCTGGTAGTCCTGTACAAGATACAAATTGTCATGAAATTCTTTGGTAAAGAATATTAATTTGATGCTTGCATTGCAAGAGGCAAAGGAAAATTCATAATATAGATAGTGGACAATTTAAGCGAAAACCACTTGGCTAATATATAAGTGATTTTCGCTTTGCATTGGAAATACTAATTTCTCCCCTTTTTGTAGGAGAACCTCTTTTTGTTCTCAAGATATTCCTGTACATATCGAAGAGATTCGCCAAAGCGTTGGAAATGGACAATTTCCCTTTCTCTTAGAAATTTTAAAGGCTGTATTACATCTGGGTCATCTGCTAAATTGAGAAGATATTCGTAAGTAGACCTAGCCTTTTGTTCAGCTGCTAAATTCTCGAAAAGATCTGTTCTGGGATCTCCTTTAGATTGAAAATATGCGGCGGTAAAAGGCATTCCTGCAGCATTAGCGGCGTATACACCTTTTCCATGGTCCACATAGTAGGGAGCAAATCCGCTCTTTTCGATTTGTTCTAATGTTGCATCCTTCGTTAGCTGTTTGACCATCGAGCCAACCATTTCTAAGTGTGCAAGTTCTTCGGTTCCAATATCAAGCAGTGTTGCCTGAGCTTGGGGGGTTATCATGGCAAAACGCTGGCTCAAATATCGCCATGAAGCAGCCATTTCTCCATCCGGGCCACCGTATTGTGTGATAATTAGGTTTGCCATTTTAGGATCTGGTCGTTTGATTTTTACTGGGAATTCTAGTTTTCTGTCATAGATCCACATTACATTCACCTGCCAATTCAAAGTTAAATTTGCTCTGCCAAGGCCATGGCTCTTCAATCCACTGCCAAGGATAATCGCTTGTAGTGTTTGGCGATAGCATTCCAAAGGATTTATGGTATTGCTCTCTCAGTTCGCTGACGCGCTTAACCACTGTATTGTATTTTTGAATTGCTTCTCGGTCGGTAGGGTGAGTATTGAGATATAAATGTAGATCGATGGCAAAAAAGTCTAAGGCAGTAATAACCTTCAACAATTCGTCTCTATTCACACATATCATCTCCCTTCCCGAGCCTTTCCCAGCCATAGACATTATGTAATGGGGGAAATATAGTTCCCTTTATAAGCCCTTCAAGTGGTGGAAAAGTTTCACATAGCTTCTGAAAAGGAACATATGCATTTGCAAGTCTTACATCAGTTATTTCTGTCTCTTGTGGTATACATCTTTTCTCGGGTGGTACATAGTGCTTTTCTTGAGGAGTACGGCATGTCTCCTCCGATTGTTTTCCAATAGTAGTAATATTCATAAAAATTCACCTCTCAATTGGACTGGCTAGTATCATACTATGCTTGTCATAAAATCAGTGTTCGTTTAAATTTGGCTTATAATTTAACCATTGTTATAGATGTGATAGCAGATTACATTTAGATATGCTAATATGAAAAATAACAATAACTATGCAATAAATGGGATTTACTAAATTAATAATAAATGGCTCTAAGATGGTATTTGGGAAGTCCTGCAAAAAAAGTCAGTTAATCGAAACATTTAAGCACGCATATGATTTAGGTTTTAACATGTGGGATACTGCAGAAGTATACGGTCAAGGTAATAAGAGTCGCTATAGACAAGGGGATATGATTAATTCACTGGAGGGGAGTATCAAGAGGTTAAACATCCAAGCTCCGGACGATTAGCTTCGCAATCTGGTGTCTATTGTAAAGGGGTTTGGGAAATACATAAGTAAAGATTCTCTCTTGTTTATCCAATCTCAACCCAATAATTTAATCTTATCTGGCTTATAAAATAAACTATGAATCTGTAAATTGATAAATAATGAATGTTTTATTAGCATACAAATTATGAATAGTATAGTTTTGTGAAGGATATGATAAGGCATAACCATTTATTGTTATGTGCTGGTATAAATTAGAGCTTAAGCACTTAAATATGAAATAATAGAAAATAAAATGGAATGCAATGGTAATTTATTGTACTGCTTGATATGGAATCTCAATACTGATATAATTGACGCTAACGGCTGGCACAAATATACATATACTTATAGTATAGACGAAAAGGCCTAATTATTCTTAAGAATAAACGGGGGAACCAAGTTATTGGGGTTTGTCCATTAGAAATGGTAGGGTTACCTATTACCCGAACCCGTCAGCTAACTCCGTAAGCCTAAATAGGAGGAACACCATGGAAAGACCTAAAAAGGTCAAGATATCGTTTTTGTTATTGATATTACTTTTTACACTAACGCAAACTGCCTTTATGTTCTCTGCAACACTATCTTATGATAATTTGTCAGCGGATGTGCAAGGTCAAAATATACAAATTGAAACAGAAAAAAATACTGAAATTCTTCAATTGCAAGGCATAGAATCTTATGGAGACGAGGGTTCTAACATGGCATCAATAGCAACTATTGCATCTACACTTCTGTCAGATGATGTCAAGGTCTATCATGCAGAACCAGAAATAAATCTAAGTGTACCAAAACTAGATACAATAAATGCAGAGTTAACAGTTGTAGATGATGTTGATACTGCTATTGTTATTGCGGGGCCCGAGGTTGCAGAACCTACTCCTGCACCTATTAAATCAGTTGTGAAGCATGTTAATGCAAATCTGCTTAATGTTAGATCAGAACCTACATCACAAAGCGAATTAGTTACTTCTATTAAAAGAGGGGATAAGGTCACATACTACGAAACAATCGGTGACTGGGCAAGAATAATTACCTGGAATGACCAAAAGGGTTATGTATTAACTAAACGATTGGTCGATAGTGCTAGTAAGGTAGAACAAGTTGTTGCTCAACAACCAGTAGTGGAAAAACCTAAGGAAACAGTTGTTGCCTCTAGGGGAGAAACAGAAGCCCCACCAATAAGCACTGAAGGCCAAACTTTGGCTGATAAAATAATCGTTTATGCTAAAACATTTTTAGGAGTTCCTTATGTATACGGAGGATATTCTCCTAAAGGTTTAGATTGCTCCGGCTTTACCAAATATGTATTTGCTAAATACGGGGTTAGTTTACCTCGTTCGGCCCGCGAGTATGCTTCCATAGGTACAAAGGTATCCCTTTCAGAATTACAAAAGGGTGATATACTTATGTGGGATTCGAAAAAGAATGGCACAATAGGGCATGTTGGTATCTACATGGGAGGTGGAACGTTTATCCACGCCTCATCTTCCAAAGGAAAGATTGTATCAATGTCCCTATCCACATATAACTCTTATGCGAGATATATGGGGGCAAGGCGAGTATTAAAGTAAGTTTTTAAAGTTTTTAAAGGTGGAGTTTTAACTCCACCTAAATTTTATTATAATGATATTAGTAGCTAGACTATAGATCCCTAAATTGTTGAAATTATGAATATTTAAATGACAAATAGCAAGGAAACTTGTTATATTTTATTTAGGACTAAATTTAGGACTAAAAGCATACCAGTTTATTTTTCTGACAATAAAATTATACAATTATATAGGAGTATAAAAGAATATGGATAAAAGAACACCACTATATAGCGCACAAAAAGCGTTGGGAGCGAAATTTACATCATTTGGAGGATGGGAGCTCCCTGTTTTGTATACCGATATATTAAAAGAACATAATGCAGTAAGAAATAACGCAGGTCTTTTTGATGTATCTCATATGGGCGAAATTCTTATTTCTGGGGAGGATGCTGTTCCTTTCGTGAACAAGATTATAACCAATGATGTATCCGCCATTCCACAAAATAAGATACTTTATTCTCCCATGTGCTATGAAAATGGGACGGTTGTGGATGATATTTTGATATATAAGTTTTCTGAGGTTGAGATTCTTCTAATAGTAAACGCTGGCAATATTGAAAAGGATGAGGCATGGATACATGAGCATGTATCGGGGAATGTAACGGTTGAAAATATCTCGGATAAATTTGTGTTGCTGGCATTGCAGGGCCCTAAATCCGAAGAAATATTAAAAACTATAATGGATGAAGAAATCGTGCTTCCAAGTTTTTATTGGTTTACAGAAACTAATATCCTTGGCATGAAAGTTCTTCTATCCCGGACAGGCTATACAGGAGAGGATGGCTTTGAGATTTATCTTTATCTTCCAAACCCTTGCGCAGATTATGAGAAGCTATGGAATGGCATACTTGATGCAGGCAAGGATATGGGGATAATGCCAACAGGCTTAGGAGCCAGGGATACACTACGCCTTGAAGCAGCACTGCCTCTTTATGGACATGAGCTTTCGGATTCAATATTACCCTTGGAGGCTAGGCTCAAGACATTCGTTAAACTCGACAAAAAAGAGGACTTCATTGGTAGGACCGCTTTAAGTACTCAATTAGAGCAAGGCCTTAAGCGTAAGCTTTATGGATTTGAGATGATAGATAGGGCTATTCCTAGAAATGGCTATGAGGTCACAAGAGATGGAGCAAAGATTGGTTATGTAACTAGCGGGGGATTACTACCTACCATGGGAAAGAATGGTGGATTAGTACTTTCAGAGGATTTAACACTTGCAAATGATGATACTATTGAGATAATAATCCGTCAAAGAGCCTGTGTGGCAAAAATTGTGCCGTTGCCTTTCTATAAAAAGAAATATAAAAAATAAACAAAACGAATTGATTTCTTATATATAAAAATTTATATTATATAAGTAGTATTAATATAGTGTGGAGGTTTTATCATGGAAGTTAAACAAGGGCTTTATTATTCAAAGGAACACGAATGGATAAGAGTTGAAGGAAATCAAGCTTATATAGGAATTACTGACTATGCACAGGATTCTTTAGGTAGCATTGTCTATGTAGAACTTCCCCAAGAGGGAAAAACCATATCAAAAGATCAGGTTGTAGGTGTAGTTGAGTCTGTTAAAGCTGCGTCTGATATTTTTTCACCAATTTCAGGGACAGTTGTGGAGGCTAATGAAGCCTTAATTGATAGTCCTGAATTAGTAAATGAAAAGCCCTATGATAGTTATATTGCAGTTTTAAGCTTAGATAACCCAGACGAGTTAAAAGAGCTATTAAGTCCTGAGCAGTATGAGGAATACACCAAGGGAGAGTGAAAAAATTGAAATCATCTTACATTCCCATGACAAGGGAGCAGCAGCAAAAGATGCTAGATGTTGTTGGGGTTAAGTCTGTAGATGAGCTTTTTTCAGCTATCCCAGAGGAGCTTAGGCTAAAAGAGGACTTAAACCTAGATGCGCCAATTTCTGAATATGAGTTAAAAAAGCAGATGCAAAGTTTGGTTGAACAGAACTTCGATCTTAGCTGGAGCACCTGCTTTTTAGGAGCGGGCGTATATGACCACATAATCCCCTCAACTGTAAAACATATTACATCAAGGCAGGAGTTTTATACTTCATATACTCCATATCAGCCCGAAGTAAGCCAAGGGGTCCTGCAAGCTACCTTTGAGTACCAGAGTATGATATGTGAGCTAACCGGTATGGATGCTGCTAATGCATCTTTATATGATGGTGCTGTAGCCATGTATGAGGCGGTTCTTTTAGCCTGTAGATATACAAACCAAAATGAGGTTCTCGTAGCGAGAAGTGTAAACCCCGAATACCGAAAAGTTCTTTATTCGGGTCTTAAATATTTTGGAATCACTATAAAAGAAATAGAATTCTATAATGTTTTAGAAAGCGCCGGTAATAATGTTGATACAAACAAGACCGGAATGATAAATCAAGAATTGTTAGAGGAAGCTATAACCGAAAACACCGCAGCCATTGTAATACAGTCTCCTAACTTCTTTGGCATTGTTGAGGATATAAAAGAAATGGCCGAAAAAGCAAAGAAGGCTGGAGCTCTAACCATTGCGGTATGTGATCCAATTTCTTTGGCAGTTTTAGAGGCTCCGGGTTCTTTGGGAGCAGATATTGCTGTAGGAGAGGCTCAACCTCTTGGCAACCCCATGAATTTCGGAGGGCCACTTTTGGGTTATTTTGCAGTCAAAAAGCCTCTTGTTCGCCGTATGCCCGGTAGAATAGTAGGGGAGACCGTAGACACAGAGGGAAGACGTGGATTTGTATTAACACTACAAGCAAGAGAGCAACATATTAGGCGTGAAAGGGCAACCTCTAATGTATGCACCAATCAGGCACTGTGTGCACTTGCTGCCTCGGTATATCTTTCGACTATGGGAAAAGAAGGCCTAAAAGAGGTGGCAACCCAATGTATAAACAAATCCTATTATTCATATAAATCGCTTCTTGATACGGGGCATGTCTCAAAAGTATTTGACTCCTCTTTCTTTAGAGAGTTTGTTGTTAAGCCCGTAGTATCACCTCAAAAACTTAATGAGGAGCTATTAAATGATAGCATCATAGGTGGCTATGATTTATCAGAGGAATATCCAGAGCTCGAGGGCTGCTGGCTTGTAGCAGTAACCGAGAAAAGAAGTAAGGATGAGATAGATTTATTTACTGCAAAGGTCCAGAAAATTTGTCAAGGAGGGATATCTGAAGATGAATAGAGATGAAAGACTTATTTTCGAAAAGTCAGTATCAGGTCGTATTGGATATAGCCTTCCTAAAAATGATGTGCCCGAGGTTGAGATAAAGAGCACTTTCTCAAAAGAAATGCTGAGGAATACTGCACCCGCTCTTCCTGAAGTATCAGAGGTCGATCTAATTCGCCACTATACCAAGTTATCGCAAAGAAACTATGGTGTAGATTCAGGGTTTTATCCTCTAGGGTCTTGTACAATGAAGTATAACCCTAAGATAAACGAGGATATAGCTTCAATGGATGGCTTTGCCCAAATGCATCCTCTGCAAAATCCAATATGTGCTCAGGGAAGCTTAGAGATTCTTTATAAAATGAATGAGTATCTCTCGGAGATCCTTGGTATGGAAAAGGTTACATTGCAGCCGGCAGCAGGCGCTCAGGGCGAGATGACTGGTCTTATGATAATAAAGGCTTATCATATGTCACGAAACGATGAGAAGCGTGTTAAAATAATTGTTCCTGATTCATCCCATGGTACAAATCCTGCATCCGCAGCGCTAGCCGGATTTGAGGTAGTACATGTTCCATCAAGTGAAAGAGGCTGTGTCGATATTAACGCTCTTAAAGAGCTTATGGATGATACGGTAGCTGGCCTTATGCTTACAAACCCTAACACCTTGGGACTCTTTGAGGAAGACATCCTCAAGATTTCTGAGATGGTTCATAATTGTGGGGGCTTACTTTATTATGATGGTGCCAACATGAATGCCATTATGGGAATTGCTCGACCTGGGGATATGGGATTTGACATTGCCCATTTAAATCTACACAAAACATTTTCCACACCTCATGGAGGAGGGGGTCCTGGATCAGGACCTATTGGAGTTGTGGAGAAGCTAGTATCATTCCTTCCATCACCGGTAGTTGAAAAAGAAGATGACTACTATGTTTTGGACTATGACAGGCCACTTTCCATCGGTAAGGTAAAGTCATTCTACGGTAATTTCTCAGTGGTTCTAAGGGCTTACTGCTATATTAGAATCATGGGGGCAGAAGGGCTTAAGCAAGCCTCTACAGCAGCGGTGCTAAATGCCAATTATGTTCGGAAAATGCTAGAGGATTATTATGATATTCCGCAGAATAGAATTTGCATGCACGAGTTTGTTCTATCGGCAAAAAGGCAGGCGGAGAAGGGCATAACAGCTCTGGATATAGCTAAAAACCTTTTGGACAAGGGATATCATCCACCTACCATATATTTTCCTCTAATTGTTAACGAAGCTATGATGATAGAGCCAACTGAGACTGAGAGCCCCGAAACTCTAGATGCCTTTATTAATGCTATGATTGACATAGCTAAAACGGCTGAGGATAATCCACAGAGCTTAATGAATGCACCTAAAACCACCTATGTTTCACGGCTTGATGAAGTAAAAGCCGCACGAACACCAATACTAAGATTCTAATCACAGGCTAATAACGAGGACGGTTCTTCAACTAAAATTAGTTTAAGAGAGCCGTCCTCTTTAATTACACATACATCTAAAAATAATTCTAAATAATTTTATAATAATTATGAACCAAAGTTTGGTAACCTCGTCTATAAATTAAAGGGGTTTATTTATGACGCTTTTGTAATTGAATCTCAATGGAAATGTGGGGTATAATTAGAGGGGAGACTATCCCTTGCCTTGAGCGGCAACGACTCGATCCACCCGTTTGGAATCTTCGATTTTAGTAACTGGGGATGGCGTTATAACTAAGGAAAATACTACAAATGATAAGCAGGAGCAATGAATGACTGAACAAGTGAAAATAGTTACTACTGACATTAATAACCCTTGGATTAACTTAGCTCTAGAGGAAAACTATCTAATTAACCAATCTAAAGACGGGGCGGCGCTATTTATTTGGCAGAATAAAGAAACCGTAGTTATTGGAAGAAATCAGAACCCTTGGACAGAATGTAACCTTACTCTTATGGCTGAAGATGATATACGCCTTGCACGAAGGATAACTGGAGGCGGTGCAGTTTTTCATGATATGGGGAATTTGAATTTCTCCTTTATTATGAGTAGGAGCATTTATAATATAGCAAGACAGTTTGATGTTATTATCAATGCTCTTGAAAGCCTAGGCTTAAGGGCCGAAAAAAGTGGACGAAATGATATCACTGTTCATGGTAAAAAGTTTTCGGGAAATGCTTTTTGTTTTAGGGGAAATAATGCCCTTCACCACGGAACAATCCTTATAGGTGCCGATAAAGAAAAGATGTCACGTTATCTTAATGTATCAAAGGATAAAATTAATGCAAAGGGGATCACATCTGTAAAAAGCAGAGTAACTAATTTATCTGACCTAATCCCCAATTTAACTGTTGAAGTGGTTAAGGAAGCCATTATAGATGCATTTATACAAGAATATAGCAACGGTTTACAAGTACCTCGTATCGAGGTGAAAACAGGGAAAGATTGGCCTGAAGATGAGAGATTCCGAAAGAATATGACACGAAATAGTTCATGGGACTGGTGTTACGGTGAATCTCCAAACTTTGATATTTCCATGAAAAACAGGTTTTCATGGGGAGGAATAGAGATATACTTCAAACTAGATGATGGAATTATAAAAAATGCGGAGGTTTATTCAGATTCACTATATGAGGAGATTATTAGCCAGCTACCCAAACTCTTTATTGGAACAAGGTTTATAGGAAGTGAATTGTCTCAGCAACTAAATAATGGTACTAAAACCATTTCAAACCTAGCTAAGGATAAAGACAAGATAGAGATAGTCATGGGTGATATGGCTAGTTGGCTGATAAAGGAAGTTTCATAGTGAAATAGTCTGGTGCATATCTTATAGAGGTTAACCTTTAGATATTGGCCAGAGAGATTAATGGTTGTTAGAGATTAGAGAATGACGGGGGATACATATGTCAACAATTATAACCCTAAAGGATGTCTATAGGGCATACCGGATGGGACCGGAAAGAATAATGGCGGTTGATGGTGTCAGCATAGAAATTGAGGAGGGCGAAATTTGCTGTCTACGGGGGCCTTCTGGCTCAGGCAAATCTACGCTACTTCATCTTATGGCTGGCCTGGACAAACCATCTAAAGGAGCTATTAGCATTGGCAAGACAAGAATAGATAAACTAAGTGAAAATCAATTGGCCATTTTCAGACAGCGATATGTAGGCTTCATTTTCCAGAGCTATTATCTAATTCCTACATTGACTGCTATTGAGAATGTTGCATTACCTCTTACATTCTGTGGCCATTCAAAAAATACGCGAATGAAAAAAGCTAAAGAATTATTGGTTAGCGTAGGGCTAAAGGACAGAATGAGACACAAACCATCTCAGATGAGTGGAGGTCAGCAACAACGTGTCAGCATTGCAAGGGCATTCGCAAATAGCCCTAAAGTTGTGTTTGCGGATGAGCCGACAGGCAACCTGGACACGGCCACTACATATGAAATGATGGATTTGATGACCGGAATGGCCAAAGAATCCAACCAGACCTTGGTTATAGTAACTCATGATAATGAAATATCAGGGTATGCGTCACGTATTATTAATATCCGAGATGGAAAAATAGAAAAGATTGAGAATGGAAGGGAAATGCATCATGAAAAGATTAATGTGTAGTAAGACCAGTGTGTGGAGTATGGTGATTATTTTATTAGTAGTCACAGTATTGAATATGAGTAAAATTAGTGTATTTGCAGATGATTCCATGCTATTAAGTAGCCAACAAAATTCTAGCTTGTTTGTTTCAGCTGAGGAGAATATTGAATTAATTGCCGGAAAAACAAGTACTATAAAGCTAAATGTTAAAAACATAACCAATGGTACTACTGTAAAAAATACTGTTTTCCCATCCCAATTCATAGAAGGAACGGCTTTTGTTTCTATTAAGCCTATTACAGAAATGCCAATAAAAAGTTTAACTACAAATAATTCCGCAGCCGAGTTAGAGCTGGAGGTGGAGGTTGATGTTTTTGCTAATACTGGTACCCATGCTTTAACCTTTGCGCTTGTGCATACCGACGTTACTGCTAATTATTCAAATGGGATAGTAAATATTGTTGAAACACTGGAAACAACAACTCATACAGTTTATGTTAAAGTATTAAATCTCAAAAATAACTGTAAGCTTACTCTTGAAGCACCAGAAGGCGTTAGCGCTACAGCAGGAGGAACCTTCGAACTTCCTTTGACAGTAGAAAATATTGGAGACTTTGCTGCAAAAGATGTAAGAATCAACATAACAGAGTTATCCCAGGATAGTTTTACCTTAATTTCCGGAACAGGAAGATATGATTATGATCAAATATTAGGGGGTAGGTCCCAAGACATTACATATTCTCTGAGGGCTTCATCCTCCTTAAAAAGCGGAAGCTACCCAATTACGTTTACTCTAGAATATAAAGATGAAAAAGGCGAGGCTGTAAAATCCGAACCTCAGGAGATCTGGATTCCCGTTGCCGGGAGCGGTAGCACAGCGTCAATAATAGAGGTTACAGATATAAAAACCAGTCAAACCACAATAAAGCCGGGAGAAACATTTAATGTAGTTATGAATGTTAAAAACAGCGGAGCATTTGATTCGGGACAAATAAAAATCTCCGCAGATGGCACAACCGCGCTTTTACCCGTATCACAAAATTTACAAATTATCCAAAGCCTTAAGAAGGGTGAAAGTAAGAGCATTAGCTTTAGCTTTCAACCCCAGCCACAGGCGGCTAGAGGCAGTGTGCCCATCACAATTAAGGTGGAGCCAGTAGAAGACCAGGACGGTGTTTCTATTTCCCAGGCAATTTCGGTATTTGTAGACTCTGATTCTTCAGGTGCATCCGAGCCTGGCAAGAACGTTCCAAAAATAATTATTAATAGCTATTCCTCCGACCCTACACTTGTAAATGCAGGAGAGAATTTTAATCTTACAATGCAGTTTTTAAACACTCATTCCTCAAGGGAGGTTAGAAACATAAAAGGAAGCTTCTCGGTGACCGAGACCTCTAGTGAAACTGGAAATGTTTTTACTCCGGTAGGAAGCAGTAACACCTTTTACATAGATAAAATTAATCCTAGAAATACTGCTGACTGGAATGTGACATTGTATACTATTCCTGACGCTAAATCCAAGACCTATACAATGAGTATATCCTTCGAGTATGAAGACGATTTAGGAACACAGCATTCTGCCACTGAGATTATTGGTATACCAGTGTATCAGCCATCAAGGTTCGAAGTTTCAGAAATTATGGTGCCCCCTGAGACTTATATGGGTCAACCGGTTTATCTTGGTTTTGAGATGTATAACCTAGGAAAGACCGATATATACAATGTAAAACTCAATGTTGAAGGTGATTTTGAAGCACAACCTAATAGCAATTATTTTGGTAACTTCGAATCAGGTAGGGTCGAATACTTTGAGCTCAATCTTACTCCGATGATGGTAGGTCAAGCAAACGGCAGGATTATTTTCCAATATGAGAATGCCAGCGGAGAGGTTCAGCAGACTGTTAAGGAAATCTCCATGAATGTAATGGAGATGTCTATGCCACCTGAAGGTGACTATCCTGTCGATGGATTCCCTAACGAGTCTGGCATGGAAGAGCCAAATCAAAGCTTTTTTAAGAGCGTATGGTTTTATATTATTGTTGGTGTAGTAGTTGCAGGAGTAGTAATCACTATTATTCTTATAAAGCGTAAGAAGAAAAAAAATGAGGAGTTTGAGTTTTAATGAAGCTAATAGATTCACTTTCATTAAGCATTAAAAACCTGTGGCGCCGCAAACTACGTACTGCTCTAACGGTCTTGGGGGTTGCTATTGGATGTTGTGCCATCGTCATCATGCTTTCTTTGGGAATAGCCATGGAGCGTAATTTTATGGCACAGGTAAACCAGATGGGAAACATCATGCAAATACAGGTTTACAACTATAACCAAGGTAGCCTTACACCTGATGGTAAAGAGATTCCACCCTTGGACGACAATATGATAGCCAAATTTGAAAAGATCAAAGGTGTTCAGGGTGCAACTCCTGTTATGAGTATATATGTAAAAATGATGGCAGGTAAGTATGTAAGCTATGTTAGTATTATGGGCATCAGAGCCGATATGTTCACCCTCTTAGATATACCAATAAATGAGGGTCGCCCTTTACAGGAGGGTGACACAAATCAAATGGTTGTTGGGCAATATGTCCCACAGAATTTTTATAACCCGAAAGCCTCCAGATATAGCTGGGAACCAGCTCCTGAGGGTTTCAATCTTATGGACGAAAAGCTTACAATTAGTTGGGATATGAATTATGGTGAATCACATCAGTCAGGAATGACCGAACCTAAGGTAAAAGCAAAACCTGTTAAGGTGGAAGCAGTGGGTGTGGTTGGGCAAAGCGGTTCAGACTATGATTGGTCTATAATCATGCCTTTTGATACAGTAAAACAGTATCAAAAGGAGATTGATAAATGGAATAAGAAAAACAGCGGTTCCGGTGGTGGTTCAGTTATGTATGGCGGCCGCATGAACATGAGCTCAACTACTAATGGTGCCGATCAAGGATATGAACAGGTTATAGTCAAATCAGATGACATTGATGAAGTAGTGAACATAATGGATGAGATAATTGAACTAGGTTATGGATGTTACAGTCCCATACAAATGCTCGAAGATATGCAGCAGCAATCTGCAGGACTTCGCCAGATTCTTTTGGGCATAGGTATAATGTCGTTTATCATTGCTGCCATTGGTATTGCCAATACTATGTTTATGTCAATATATGAACGTACACGCGAGATTGGTATCATAAAGGTTATCGGTGCGAAATTAATGGATATAAGACGTATTTTCTTGATGGAAGCATGGTGGATAGGGCTATTTGGTGGATTGCTAGGGGTAGGATTGAGTTATATTCTGTCTTTACTACTAAACAAATTCAATGTAAGCTTAGGCTCTTCTACAATTTGGACACCTGAGGGAGAAGTAGTGTTAGGGTCTTCATACATACCCATTTGGCTGTCAGGGGCGGCACTAGCTTTTGCTCCTGTAGCAAGCCTATTAGCAGGGATTCTCCCATCAAGAAGAGCAATGAAACTAAATGTTATGGAAGCATTAAGACAGGATTAAGATAAGAAGAGAATGGAAACATCAGAGTTTCCGTTAGTGTTGACGATATCGTTAATAATGACTATAATTAAGAAGTAGTTAAAGAAATTAATATTCTCTATTAGGTGAGGCTCCTATGCGGAAAAACGCTGCTGCCCGGAAACGTCGAGAGACGCCAATGGGTAAACAGACATTACCGAATTAAGGTTTTGTTTAATGTAGCTGGTGAAGACCTAAGCCGCATAGTGCCAAAACTCAATGACGGGAGTGTTTATCATTATTGAAATCAATGATGTAGTTCGCTCCGGCGGACTTTTTTTATTATTATAGATAAAGCTGCCGGGTATAATTAGCAAACCACACTTCAAAATCATAGAACCTCAATAGAGGATGACATTTCAGTCAATTTTATGACTGCTAGTCTGGATGTTTTCCAGATTATTTGCTAGATATTTATATAGAAAGCTGGTGAGGTCTATGATAGAAATTTTCAAAACACAAACAGGAAGCGATGAATTGCTGCGTAATGAATTAATAAGCCTGGATTCCATAGAAAAGGGCTGTTGGATTAATCTTATGTCTCCTACTGACGAGGAAATCGAATTAGTAGTGCGTAGTATTGATATTAACCAGGATTTTATTAGGGATGCTCTTGATGATGAAGAGAAGCCTCGTATTGACTTGGAAGACGAACAGACTCTCATTATTACTGATATTCCATATGTTTATGAAGATAATAAAACTATTAAGTTTGAGACCGTGCCTATGGGATTTCTTAGTGTAAGAGATGACTATATAATTACCATCTGCAGCAAACAAACAACCGTCCTTGAGAGATTTAGAAACGGAAAAATTAAAGAGTTCTACACTTACAAGAAAACAAGATTCATCCTACAAATTTTGTATCATGTATCAACAGAGTACTTAAAATATTTGAAACATATAGATAAAAAGAGTGAGTTTATTGAAAAGGCCCTACATAAGTCTATGAGAAACAAGGAGCTTTATAAGCTATTGGACTTAAGTAAGAGCTTAGTTTATTTTAATACATCTTTAAAATCAAATGAAACGGTTTTAGAAAGACTTTTAACAGGGAAGTTTATTAAACTATACGAGGAAGACGCCGATCTTTTGGAGGATACAATCATTGAGAATAAGCAGGCAATTGAAATGGCAACCATATACAGCTCAATCTTAAGTGGCACAATGGATGCCTTTGCCTCTATTATATCTAATAACCAGAATGAAGTTATGAAGTTTTTAGCTGCAATGACTATTGTCTTGTCTATACCCAATATGATTTACAGCTTCTTTGGCCAGAACCTTGCACTTCCACTACAGCAGAATCCTTTAATGTGGATTTATGTTCTTGCAGGCTCTGTTGTAATATGCTTAATTATAAGCTTTGTGCTATGGAGGCGGGACATGTTTTAGGCTAGGAAGATTAAAAACGGTATTTTTATCCCATTGAAATGAACTATTGATTTTTCCCGATGTTTGTATTATTATATTAAATGCACCTTTAAAAGTGTGTAAATATGCGCCCATAGCTCAACTGGATAGAGCGTCTGGCTACGGACCAGAAGGTTGTGGATTCAAGTTCTGCTGGGCGCGCCAAGGGTTTCAAGGGTTCTTGAGACCCTTTTTTCTACCCTATTGTACTCAGTTGCACACATTTTCTTATCTTCTAACTAAGGTATACTAATTATTACAGAGTTTTTTCTTTATTTATAAGTCATTATAATACTTTCAACAAAGGCTACAAATATAAAAAAATGAACCATTCTTCTTTCAGGCAGTCAAATATAGTAAAAGATATAAAAGTGAGGTATAAATCTATGATTGTGAGAAATTGTAAAAGACGGGGTTCCATTAGTAGAATTATTTTAGCTACCATCTTCTTACTGGTTCTCTCTATTTTATTTGCATCATGTAGCTCTTCAGATAATATGTCCCCAATGGACAAAGGCGGTTACGGTACAGAGCCTTCAGTGTTCACTAATGAAAACTGGGATGCACAGGCATCACCTCAAGAGTCGGGTTCAGGCATGGGGGACGGAAACTATGCAGAGGATGCCAAAAACCAAAGTAATATTGAAGATATTATGAGTCAGCGAAAAATCATTATGGATGGGGATGTTTCCTTAGAAACGATGCATTTTGATGATTCAATCGCAGCGATGGATCAGCTTATTAATGATTTTGGAGGCTTTGCTGAGGTTAGGAATGTAGTAGGTAAGAGCCAATATTCACAGAATAGAAGGAATGCTACATATGTTCTTCGTGTTCCCGCAGATAGATTTGAGCTTGTGCTTAAAAACATGGGGAATATAGGGACAGTATTAGAATCTAACTCAAAAGGTACAGATATTACAGACCAATATTATGATACCGGAGCGAGAATTAAAACTTTAAAGGTTCAAGAAGAAACACTTTTAGGGATTTTAACGAAATCGACAAATCTTGATGATGTTATTACCTTAGAGAGCCGTATTTCACAGGTTCGCTATGAGATTGAAAGTTTAGAAAATACTGTAAGGAATTATGATAGGTTATTGTCCTTTAGCAGGATAACCGTATATATTCGTGAAGTAGATGACAGATCTGAAACCAAGCCAACACCAGAAACATTAGGAGATAGAATATCAACTTCGTTTAATGGAGCTATTGAGGACTTTAAAAGAGGTTTCGAAGACTTTATAGTATGGCTTGCTGGCTCATGGATCACAATTATATGGTATATAATAATAATTTCTATCGCAGTTATTTGTTATAGGATTATTAAACGCCGTCGTACAAAGAAAAAGTTACAGGCAGGCGTAGCGGTCCCAAAGTATCAGGCGAACGCTGAGTCGTTCAAAGCTAAGGAAAGTGAAGAGACCTCCAAAGAGGCAAACGAGAAAAAGGAAGATAAATAGCAGAAACAAAGCCTTTCTAATAGAAATAAGAGAGGTATAGCATATTGTGTAAAAGATTCTGTTTGAAAGTTCCTCTATTGGGTAAAACTAATTTTAGTGATTTATCACAGTGGATTCTATAGGGGGACTTTCATGAGGCCATTTGGGAGGGAGATTAAGCACCCGAGAAGGTACATAATAGCAACATTGTTAATAATAGTTTTAGGCGCATTTGTCATTATTTTCACAAATAGTTATTTAAATAGTATGACTGAAGAGTCATTAGTGGAAATTTCAAAGCAGGGTGCCAAAACTGTCGAAAATAAGATTGCTTGGACATTTGACAAGCTAGAGGTTATTTCTCGCCTAAAAACCATGAGGAATACTAATAATATAGACGATAAGCTTCTACTATTAAAAGATATAGATCTATGGGACGATACATATGATTATGGGTATATAGATTCTTCCGGGCACTTTTTTAGAGCCTCAAGTGAGCCGTATAGCGTAGAAAATGAACAGTTCTTTATACGGGCAATGGCTGGAGAAAAATACATGGAAACTATTGAGAGCACACAGTTTCGTGATTATCCTGCTATTGCCTTTTCTGCACCTATATATTCCTTTAATGATACAGGTATAAATGGGGTCGTCTGTATAATATATTCGTCAGAACAGTTCTGTCGATTGGTTGAGGATACATCATTCGGTGACAAAGGCACAGGATGCGTTATAGATTCTTCCGGCCTTATCATAGCCCATACTGATAGAAGCATGGTAAAGAAAAAAGAAAATTGGGCCTTAGAGGTTATAAACAATTCTAAATTAGATGAACTTGCAGATCTAGGGATAAAGATGGTACGCGGAGAAACAGGTGCTGGTAAATACAATTATGATGGCACTCGCAAAATTATGGGCTTTAGCCCAATAAACAATACAAAATGGTCCTTTGTTGCAATATCTCCGTCTAAGGATTCTTTTAATAATGTAACGCCAATGATTATACTTGTATCATTTATTGTGACTATGTTTATTTTAGGATTTATACGAGTGAACTATTATTTTGCTTCTCTTAAACAAAAAATGCAGAGAGAAGAGACGTCTCTTAAAACAGCTGTTGAAACAGGCAAATTAATAATTATATCTTTCCTTAATGACGGGACAATTTTAGAATTTAATAAAAACGCCGAAGAAAAACTTGATTATTTACAGGAAGATGTAGTGAAAACCTTCAGAATATTTGATTTTCTCAATTTTTATGAACAAGATAAACTCAGGAAGATTATGGATGCATGCTTAAAGAGCGAACACATAGAGGTTGAAAATTCTGAAATTAGCCTTTCAAGCAGTACAGGCGAGACTGAGCATTTACTGTACAATTTGAATGTCCTGGATAGACTATCGAGTACGCCAGTTTTTGAATTGATTGGTTTTTGTATAACAGATAGAGTGAATTACGAAGTGCAATTAATTGAAAAGCATGAGGAATTATCTGCCGTTTATGAACAATTAGCAGCCTCCGAACAGGCATTAAAAAATCAGCTTGATGAGCTCATTGAACAAAGGCAACAGCTTCTTGAGAAAGACCAAAGGTATAATCTTGTTGTCGAAGCATCAAACATTGGCATCTGGGAATGGGATGTGGCTAGTGATACATATTTCTATTCAGATAAGTGGTATGAGCTTTTTGAATTTGATGAGGCTGATATTGAAGGAAGCCTACAAAGAAAAAGCGGATTCCAAGAAGAAATTATTTTTGATGAGGATCTGGACTTTTTCGTTGAGGCTTACCTCAATCATTTACAAAACAGGACCGAATTCTATGAATGTGAGTACAGAGTCAAAACGCCTAAAGGCAATGTTAAATGGATTCATACCGTTGGTAAGGCTTTGTTTGATGATCTGGGTAATCCGCTAATTATGGCGGGATCAAATACAGATATCACTTCAAAGAAAGAATCAGAGGAGAGAATACACAGGCTTGCGTATTATGATAGTCTTACTGGTCTTGCAAATAGGACTAGTTTCAATGTATGCTTTGATGAACTTGTCGAGCTTGGTACAAAGAATATCGCCATTGCAATTATTGATATATATAATTTCAAGCTAATAAATGATTCCTATGGCCATGATGTGGGGGATTTGCTCTTAATAGAGGTAGCTAAACGCTTGAAAAGAAGACAAACCGATAAGATGCATATGTGCAGAATAGGTGGCGACGATTTTGCAATAATGCTATGGGATTATACTGATGAAGAACAGCTTACAAATATCATAGATGAAATAATTGATTATCTGGATGTCACCATTAGAATTGATACTTATGAAGTTAATTTATCTGTTAATGCGGGTTTAGCGATGTATCCTACTGATGCCAAAAACTTTGACGATTTATTGAAAAATGCTGATACTGCCAAGTATAGAGCTTATGATCAAAGAACTAAATATGTCTTTTTTGATACAAAGATGAATGATGTTCTTGTTGAAAAGCTAAACCTTATGAATAGCTTGAAGGTCGCATTAGATAACAATGAATTTATCCTCTATTATCAGCCCCAATATAGATCCTCCGACAGAAAAATTATGGGCTTCGAGGCTTTGATAAGATGGAATAGCCCTGTACTTGGGATGGTATCTCCGGGAAGGTTTATACCTGCAGCAGAGGAATCTGGTGCCATTATTCCTCTCGGAGATTGGATATTGGAGGAAGCAATTAAGTATATTAAAAGGATACATGAGCTAGGGTATGATGATTTGATCGTATCAATTAATATTTCTGTAATTCAATTTACTCAGGAGAAGTTTGCGCAAAAGGTAATAGAACTTTTAGATAAATATGGCCTAGCACCTAAAATGATAGAACTCGAAATTACAGAATCAATTATGATGGATAATGTGGAAACTGTTATTAATAACCTAGAGATAATTGAAAGTGCGGGAATACCTATAGCATTAGATGACTTTGGAACAGGGTATTCATCGTTGAATTATCTAACTAAAATACCTATCAAAACCTTGAAAATTGACAAGAGCTTTATAGATACTATTGGAAGCGATACAGAAAAGGATACACTGTTGGATAACATCATAGATATAGGGCATGACCTGGGTCTTAGTATTGTAGCTGAGGGTGTTGAAACTGAAGATCAATTTTTGTATTTAGAGAAAATGGAATGTGAAAGAATTCAAGGATACTATTTTAGCAAGCCTGTTACCGAGGAACGCATACATGAGATTCTCGAAGCAGAAACAACTAGGGTAATATAAATTTTTAATAACTGAATAGCTCTTTTAAAGTCGAAGAAGGCTTGATATAACTTACGATTAGCGCATGGTTCTAACAAGAAATCAAATTTGACAGTCTTATTTAAATTATGATATAGTTATTTGGCTATTAACTAGCAAAGTGGATATATAAATAGATAGAGAAAATAATGCGTGTACATGTAAAGAAAAAATGAAAATGAGTCTTGGAAGGAGGCATTCTTCGAAATGGCCGAAATGAAAAGAGATAGAGGCCCTAGATCCGGCGGACGCGATGGTAGAGGTGGCGGACGTGGAATGAGAAGGGCTAGACGAAAAATATGCCAGTTTTGTGTAGATAAGGTTGATTCAATTGACTATAAGGAACTAATGAAAATTAGAAAATATTTATCCGAGAAAGGGAAAATACTTCCCAGAAGAATTTCCGGATGTTGTGCAAAACATCAGCGTCAGCTGACTGTAGCAATCAAGAGAGCTAGACATATTGCACTATTACCTTACACAACAGACTAAGTAAAGCTAACAGCCTATAGATTTTATCTATAGGCTGTATTAAACTAGAGATTAGATTTAATGAGAAACAATGCAAATTAGAATTGTAACGGTAATGTCTTGGCCGTAACACCATGTAGCAAACATAGTGGGCCTAACCTGTATTTCTGGGAAATTGGAACTTACACCCCAAGCGATGCTATAATTATTCTGACAAGTAGGGGTGGAAGTGATAAAATGAATACTAAAGGAATGGATATTACGAAAAACTTAAGGCTTATTGAAACTCTTAAAGCTGATTTGCTTCTAGCGGTTTCACAGCTTTACAGTGAAATGAGCGACGAACATTGTGACGATTTGCGCAGAGTGACACTTGATACATTGTCTGATTCAATAATCATATGTTATCTTCTTGCTAGAAGGATGGGAATTGATTACTCCATTATCGACCGGCAGATTTCAACTAAGATAAGGCTTGGACTTTTACAAGAGCATGATGCAGAGAAATATTTTGGAGATTTATCGGCCTTATACCGTACCAGAAACAATCCTCGCACTAGTGACATAAAGAATTAGACATTAGAAGCGAGAAGTAAAAGCAAAAACAAGAGTTTGTTAGCGAAATTAGGAATTTGCTACAAAATTAATAAGTTATAAATAATAACAAGCAGAGAGTATTTAATATATTATTTAGAGATTAAGAACTAATTATTTGATTTTCGTTGTAGGAGTTGGACATTTGTATCCCACTCCTCATATCTATTAAGGGAGGTTGCCCATGAAGGTAATTTTAAAGCAGGATGTTAAAGCATTGGGAAAAAAGGATCAAGTAGTCGAGGTTAGCGATGGCTATGCTAGGAATTATCTCATTCCAAAAGGTGTTGCCATGGAAGCAACCGCTTCAGCTCTAAATGAAGCAAATGCAAAGAATGCAGCTGTGCAGCACCGTAAGGATAATGAACTATCCGATGCAAAAAAATTGGCTAAAAAACTGTCTGGTTTAACTGTCACTGTTAATTCAAAAGCTGGCGCCAATGGCAAACTTTTTGGTTCAATTACTAGTAAGGATATTGTTGAGCAGCTCAAAAAGCAGCATAAAATTTCTATAGATAAAAAAATGTTAAATCTGCCCGAGGCAATTAAAGCCCTTGGTGAGACACTAGTGGAAATTAAGGTTTATGCTGGAGTATCAACAAAGATAAATGTTAAAGTGGTAGAAGAGCAGGAAGGCTAATTATTTGGGGGTAACAAGGTGGACGAACAACTATCAAGAATTCCGCCCCACAATATTGAGGCGGAACAATCGATTCTTGGGGCTCTTCTTATCGACAGGGATGCCCTTTCCGAAGTCAGTGGAAAGCTAAAACCTTATGTATTTTATCTAGAAAAACATAAGGAAATATATGAGGCAATTGTATCTCTATATGAAGAGAGCCTGCCTGTTGATATTGTTACAGTTTCCGACATGCTATCTAAAAGAGGCACTCTTGATAAGGTCGGAAATATGGATTATATCGCTCAGTTGGCTTCAAGTGTAGTTACTACCGCCAATGTGTCCCACTATGTCTCGATTATACAGGATAAAGCTTTACTTAGAGATCTTATAAACTCATCAGGAAAAATTGTCGATTTAGGCTACCAAGCCACCATGGAGGGTGTTGAGGTACTTAATGAAGCCGAAAAAAGCGTATTTGATATTTCCCAGGGATTAAACAGGACTGGTCTTGAGCATATTAATACACTGTTGGATACTACATTCTCCCAATTAGAAGAATTGTGTGTAAACAAGGGTGATTTAACAGGGGTTCCAAGTGGTTTTGTTGATTTGGATAGAAAGACCTCAGGTTTCCAGAAATCTGATCTAGTATTAGTTGCTGCGCGCCCTGCAATGGGTAAGACATCGTTTGTACTGAATGTAGCTGTGAATGCAGCATTACGAGGTTTCCCGGTTGCAGTATTTAGCTTGGAAATGTCAAGAATACAGTTAGTTAACAGAATTTTAGCATTAGAATCTATGGTTGAGTTAGAAAAAATGAGAACAGGGCGCCTTGATACAGAGGATTGGCAAAAGATTGGATATTCCTTAGGGCCCCTATCAAAGTCTCCAATCTACATAGATGATAATGCCAGCACAAATACTATGGAAATGATGTCAAAGCTTCGTAAACTAAAACTCGAAAGAGGTTTGGGACTAGTGATTATCGACTACCTACAGCTTATGGAAGGTAGGAAAAAATCAGATAATAGACAACAGGAAATTTCAGAAATATCTCGTTCACTAAAAATCATGGCAAAAGAGTTGGAGGTTCCTATTATAGCCTTATCTCAGCTTAGCCGTGCACCTGAGCAAAGGGCAGACCATCGACCAATACTAAGTGATATGCGAGAATCTGGTGCGATTGAGCAGGATGCCGACATGGTCATCTTTTTATACAGGGACGATTACTATAACGAAGAAACAGATAAGAAAAATGTGGTTGAGCTTATAATAGCAAAGCATAGAAATGGTTCAACTGGAGCGGTAGATTTGGCTTGGATTCCTGAATACACTAAATTTGGGAATCGTATGTACGATGACAGAAATAATAATGTACCACCAGGATAATGTAAATGGAAAATAGTTTACTTAGCAAAGTAAGAGAGGATATCGAAGAGAACAATTTGCTGAATCCCGATTCTAAAATAGTTGTTGGTGTATCGGGGGGAGCTGATTCTGTATGCCTTTTAAAGGTACTCCTCGAATTAAAACAAGAATATAACCTTGATCTCTTTGTGGTTCATGTAAACCATGGAATTAGAGGCCTTGAGGCGAATAAAGATCAAGATTATGTTATGGAAATCTGTAGGGATTGGGAAATCAAAGCTAAAGCGTACTTCGTTAATATAAGAAAGCTGAGTCGAAAACTTAGAATTTCTGAAGAAGAGGCAGGGCGCGACGCAAGATACAAAATTTTTAACAAGGTATTAAAAAATTTGTCCTTCGATTATATTGCCGTAGCTCACAATCGTGAGGATCGAGCAGAGACTGTTATGCTTAATATAATAAGAGGTGCTGGCCTAGATGGTCTTTGTGGGATGCCTATAAAACAAGGAAGAATCATAAGACCTCTTTTTAATAGTTCGCGTACTGAGATAGAAGCATATCTAGAAAGCAGTAAAATTTCTTATTGCATTGACAGTACAAATCTTTCAAATGACTATTCTAGAAACCGAATAAGAAACATGCTCTTTCCAAAGATAAAAGAATGGTTCAATGTAGATCCGACAAACCAGCTATTAAGGTTGTCAGATTTAGCCAACCCTGAAAGAGATTATCTAGCTAAAGAGGCAAATAAGTATTATAATATTGCATTAATCAAAGAAGTTTTATTAGGCACGGATAATGATGAGATAATTCTCTCTACACAATATTTGGATTCTTTATCAATAGCCATTATTAAAAGGATAATAAGACTTGCTTGGGAGAGAATAAACAGCGATCGCAAAAACTTGGAGTCCGTACATGTTGACCAAATTTTAAGCTTGTGCCAAAATAGTCGTACGGGGAAAACAGTATCTTTGCCAAATGGGATAGAAGCAATAATTTCTTATGAAAGATTAATTTTTTCTAAGAGTAATAAAAAGAAGGTTAAGTCTTTTTCCCATATCATTGTTAAAGAGGGTATTACAGAGGTTAGTGAAATAGGTGGAGCTCTGCAAAGCAGAGTAATAGACCAAGATGAGTATATAAAGATTAGCAGTAATGAAAGAACAAAAGAAAGTGATTACACTCAATTTTTTAACCTCGATCTTTTTAAAGGGGATATACTAATTAGAACCCGATTAGATGGAGACAGAATAAGACCCTATAAATTAGATGGTGTGAAAAAGTTAAAGGATTATTTTATTGATCAGAAAGTCCCACGAGATCAAAGAACTATAATTCCCTTGATTGCCCAAGATAATAAGATTGCTTGGGTTATTGGGATGAGAACATCAGATGAATTTCGAGCACGGGGGGATACAAAAAGGATATGGATGCTCTCGTGGCGTTTTTCAGACAATGGAGGAGAAAGAAATGCCTAAAATGAGTGTATTAGTACCAAGAGAAGAACTAAAAGCGAAAACAGAGGAATTGGCTAAAAGTATTTCCAAAGATTACGAGGGAAAAGACTTATTGCTTGTAGGTGTTCTAAAAGGTGGATTTATGTTTCTATCGGATCTTTGTAGAGCACTGACTATTGAAGTAAGCATAGATTTTATTTCAGTAAGCAGTTATGGAAATTCAACAGTATCATCGGGAGTTGTTAGAATTCTTAAGGACATTGATTACGATATTACCGGAAAACATGTACTAATTGTCGAGGATTTAATAGACACCGGTCTTACCCTTACATATCTTAAGGATTTATTTGCGGCAAAGCATTGCGCTAGTGTTAAGATATGTACAATTTTAGACAAGCCAACAAGGAGAAAGGTTCCATTAAATGTAGATTATCAGGGATTAGTAATCCCAGATAAATTTGTTATAGGTTATGGCCTAGATTACGCAGAGCGTTACAGGAATTTGCCAGATGTATGTGTAATGGAAGAATTATGACGTTATTTTTATTGTATTTTAAAAGACGGTATGGTAACATTATATAAGTTTAGAATGGATGTAAGTGTAAGTGTAAGTGTAAGTATATTAGCCCATTTGGGTATATACAGGAGGTTGATTTTAATTTGAAAAGATTTAGGGGCGCTAGCTTTTATATCATTATATTCGTGATCATTGCCCTTGTTATTATGATGTATGGTAATTTAAGTAGTCCAACTGTAATGAAATATTCTGATTTTAGAAAAGAATTAGATGAAGGCAATGTAAAGAGTATAACTGTTAAGACTCTTGATGCAGATATTATTCTACAAAATGCATCGGGCAAGTTTGAAGCAGATTATCGTTATAACATTAGCTTCCTTTCTCAAGAATCATTTATTAATCTATTAGATAATGCCTATGATGAGGGGCAATTGGTTGAGTATACCATAGAGAAAAAGTCTACTCCTCCATGGTGGTTAGAAATGCTGCCAGTGTTCGCCATGGTAATTCTCTTTGTCTTCTTTTGGGTGTTTTTCATCCAACAGTCTCAAGGAGGTAGTGGTGGCAACCGTGTCATGTCCTTTGGCAAAAGCAAAGCCCGTATGGCTAATGAGGATAAGCTGAAGGTACGATTTACTGATGTGGCAGGCGCAGATGAAGAGAAGGAAGAGCTTGAGGAAATTGTAGAATTCTTAAAGGAACCTAAAAAATATGTAGAGCTTGGAGCTCGTATTCCTAAGGGCGTGCTTTTAGTTGGCCCTCCCGGTACAGGAAAAACCTTGCTTGCTAAAGCTGTGGCAGGAGAAGCAGGAACTCCGTTTTTCTCTATAAGCGGTTCCGACTTTGTGGAGATGTTTGTCGGTGTAGGTGCATCTAGAGTTCGTGACCTTTTTGAGCAGGCAAAGAAGAATGCACCATCAATTGTTTTTATAGATGAGATTGATGCTGTAGGACGTCACAGAGGAGCAGGCTTAGGTGGAGGCCACGATGAGAGAGAGCAGACCCTAAACCAGCTATTAGTTGAGATGGATGGCTTTGGTGTAAACGAGGGAGTTATCATTTTGGCTGCAACCAACAGACCTGACATTCTTGATCCTGCATTGATGCGTCCCGGCCGTTTTGATAGGCAGGTTATAGTAAATTACCCTGATATTAAGGGCCGTGAGGAAATATTGCTGGTACACTCAAAGAATAAGCCATTAAATGAGGACGTTGATTTAAAGGATATAGCAAAAACGACTCCTGGATTTACTGGAGCCGACTTAGAGAATCTTCTTAATGAATCTGCACTGTTAGCAGCCCGTAAAGATCGCAAGGACATCTCTATGTCCGAGATAAAAGAAGCAAACTATAAGGTTGTTATGGGTCCTGAAAAGAAGAGTCGTGTTATCAGCGACAAGGAAAAGAAACTTACAGCCTACCATGAAGCAGGTCACGCTATCGCTATTCGAGTTGTCTCAAGTACCGATAAGGTTGACCGTGTGACTATCATTCCTTCAGGAAGAGGAGCAGGAGGATTTACATCCTACAAGCCTGATGAGGATAGACACTACACAACCAGAGGCCAACTCATGGAGCAGATCGTGGTAAGCTTAGGTGGAAGAGCGGCAGAAGAGCTAATGCTTGGTGAAATAAGCACGGGCGCGTCTTCGGATTTAAAGAAGGCTAATAGCACTGCTAGAAACATGATTACAAAATACGGTATGAGTGATAATCTTTCTAACCTGGTATTTGGCGATGAAAACGATGAGGTGTTCATTGGCAAGAGCTACGGTCATTCACGTAATTATAGTGAGGAAGTCTCTGCCAAGATAGATTCCGAAGTTAAAGATATCATTGATAAATGCTATATCAAAGTCAAAGAAATTTTGGCAGAGAATAAAGCGAAACTTGAGGATGTTACTAATGCTCTTCTTGCAAAGGAACGTATTGAAGCCGATGAGTTTGAAGAGATTTTCAAAAATGGGTACAATCCTCCGGTAGAGGTTTAAAATTTAATTTAATAAAATTATATATGAATAGTAAGGCGCTTAATTAAGCGCCTTACTTGCATAATAGGAGTGTAAAGCACTGGTAAAACCCCATTGCAAGCACGCGATTGATATTTTAAACCGATACCGAATCGGGAAATTTTCATTATAACTTGTATTTGTTCTACTTATGTTAATATGATAAAATATGAGAAAAATTGCATACGAAAATGTAAAGAGGCAATTACTGTGGACGAAATAAGGACCATTAAAAATATAATGCCATCCTATAACAAAAACCTAATTTACTCTAGGCTAGGTTATAGTAAAAACAGTACAGAGCTTTCATTAGAGCTTACCAAAGAGATAGAAAGCATAATTGAAAAGGCTAAAAAGGCTTTGCAAATCACGGTGGCCTACCGAATTATGAAAATTATAGACATTGATTATCCTAATGTTAAATTGGCTGATGGCACTATTTTGTCTGGTCAAAAGCTTTCTAAATTACTAGAAAATTCCCAAGAGGCTTTAATTATGGCTGCTACAGGTGGGCACAATATAATGAAATTAATAGTAAGGCTACAGAAAGAAGAACGGTTGAGCGAGGCTGTCATTGCAGATGCCGCTGCCTCAGTAATGACTGATTCTGCCTTAGACTTTACAATGAACATGGTGAATCAGCAGCTAAGGTCTAAAGGAAGACTCTTGACAAAAATGCGATTTAGTCCAGGTTATGGGGATTTTGATATCTCCCAACAGAAGGATTTTTACCGATTACTCAAATGCGAAAATTTAGGACTTGTATTAAACGATGCATATATGCTCATCCCTGAAAAATCTGTTTTTGCCGTGGCTGGTATCTCATGCTAATAAATTCAAAGGTGGATTTCCATGACAAAAAATGAATTTAGTAAATTATTTAAAGATAGAATAGTAATATTGGACGGGGCCATGGGTACCATGCTCCAACAATCTGGTATGCCTACTGGTGTTTGCCCTGAAAAATGGGCTACTTTAAATAGTGAGCTTGTTGGCGAAACACAAAAGTCATATGTTGATGCAGACTCTGATATTATTTATACATTCACATTTGGAGCAAACCCTATTAAGTTAGCTGAATTTGGACTATCCGAAGAGACATATGAGATTAATAAGACACTTGCTCAAATAGCACGGAAAGCAGCAGGCGAATCATGCCTTGTAGCAGGCGATATATCTTCATGTGGAAGCCTTCTACAGCCATTTGGCACGATAGGCTTTGAACAGGCAGTAGAGAACTTTAAATCCCAGGCTAAGGGCCTAATAGACGGTGGAGTGGATTTGTTTGCCATTGAGACTATGATGGACCTTCAGGAGGCACGAGCCGCCCTAATAGCAATCAAAGAGCTATGTGATAAGCCCATCATGGTTACATTAACATATGAGGGAGACAGGACGCTTATGGGAAACGATCCTGTAAGCTCATTAATTACATTGCAATCCTTAGGTGCTGATGCGGTAGGTTGCAACTGTTCAAGTGGCCCTGCAGAAATGGTAGGCTTAATTCGACAAATGAAGCCTTACGCCAAGGTCCCACTTATAGCTAAGGCTAATGCTGGAAAACCACACCTGGAAAATGGAAAGACAGTATTTAATATGGATGCCGAGGGCTTTAGTGTATATGCTGAGGAACTGGTAGCGGCAGGAGCCAATGCAATTGGAGGCTGCTGTGGGACAACACCTGCTTTTATAAAAGCATTAAAAGATAAAGCTTCGGCGTATATGCCAGTACAGGTAGAAACAAAGAAGTGCACCCTTGCATCTTCTAATAGAAAGACAGTACAAATTTGTGATTCAATGCCTTTTACAATAATAGGAGAAAGGCTTAATCCTACTGGTAAGAAAGCTTTAAAAGAGGCTTTGACAAATGGCAATATGGATTTGGTTTCTAGTCTGGCAAGAGAGCAGGTAGAAGCCGGGGCAATGCTACTTGATGTTAATGCGGGCGTTCCCGGAATAGATGAAAGCGAAACTCTAAAAAGTATGGTTAATGCCATAACCAACTCTGTATCTGCTCCAATATTGATTGACACATCAAATCCAGATGCACTAGAAGCTGCATTGCGAATTTATCCAGGAAGAGCAATTATAAATTCGATATCAGCAGAGAGCGAAAAAATAAATAAGATGCTTCCTATAGCCCAAAAATATGGCGCTATGTTTGTGCTTTTACCTGTTGATGATGATGGAGTTCCCGAGACTGCAGATGAACGTATAAAAATAATAGAAGATATTTACCAAAGGGCAAAAAAGCTTGGCTTTTCAAAGGAAGATATTTTAGTTGATGGCTTAGCTATGACAATTGCATCAAATAAAGACAGCGCCTTGGAAGCTTTAAAAGTAATTAATTGGTGTAAAAATGAGTTTGACATAAATACTACCATAGGCCTTTCTAATGTATCATTTGGCTTACCCTCAAGAGAGGGAATTAATTCTGCGTTTCTTGCAATGGCTGTGGCTAATGGCCTTACAACTGCTATTTTAAATCCAAACAATCAGCAGCTTATGCAAACGGTAAAAGCCACCGATGCCATTGTAGGAAGAGATGAAAACGCTCTTAGCTATATTGGCCTATATTTTAATAAACAAGTAGCTCAGAACGCTCAAAGTTCAAGTTCAAGAGCTATAAACGATTCGGAGACTTCAAAAGATACGAAGTTTGTGAAGGATATGAAGTCTACGAAGAATGCGAATACTTCTAAGGCCCAAGAAAATGAGGATATTAGCAGAAAGACACTATATAATGCTATATTAAACGGCGATTCTCAAAGTGCGTTGGATTTAGCAAATCAGGCCATAATAAAAGGCTTTTCTCCTAGACTTATAATTGACGATGAGCTCATACCAGCTATCCAAAGAGTAGGCGAGCTTTACGAGCAAAAATTATATTTTTTACCCCAGCTGATAAGGGGTGCAGAGGCAATGGAGAAGGCCATGAAGGTATTGTCACCTGAAATCGAAGGGGAAGAAAAACAATTAAAAAAATCACTGGGTACCATAGTAATAGCAACCGTCAAGGGAGATGTTCACGACATAGGTAAAAATATAGTGGCGATGTTATTAAAAAACTATGGATTCAATGTACTAGATCTAGGTAAGGATGTGGACGCTGAAAGTATAATTGAGGCGGTAAAGGCCAATAATGCTGATATTATAGCGCTTTCAACGCTTATGACTACAACAATGAACCAGATGCCAATAGTTATGTCTGAGTTAAAGAAAGAAGGACTCAAATGTGCTATGATGGTTGGAGGAGCAGTCGTGGACAATAAATTTGCGCAAAGCTTTGGAGCACACTATTCTGCTGATGCATATTCGGCTGTAAAGCTTGGTAAAAAATTGCTTAATAATAATAAAACGGGGTGTTGATTTATGGAAGGCTTTTTAAAACTAGGTTTTTTTTCAATGGCAGAAAAAATAACTGAAGCGTTAAGTGGAGTATTTCCCTATATTTTAACTGGATCGGTTATAGTGGCTATTTGGATTTATTTTTTGCTCCTAGTACCAAAGAAACAAAAACGTTATAACAGTATTTCGGAGTACTTGCTTGATGTTTTTAACTTTAGATTAATGCTAGGAGGCGGTCTTGCAAAGATTCTATATATCTCTTTTGTGATTGTACTTCTAGTGGTCGGACTTGTTGCAATGTTTGTTGCCAATTTCTTTGTCGGATTATTAGGCACAATAATTCTACAGATTATTCTAAGAGTACTTTTTGAGCTCTTTATGCTCATGTTCTCAATCCAGGAAAATGTAATCTTTTTAAAAGAGGAAAATGAAGCTAGATATCAATACTATGATGAGGATTAAACATAATTCTAATATCTTGCAATAACAAATCCGCTCAACTCATTTGCAAGCTCTGGGTTTATCTCTTTAGCCCCTGCTATACGGGTATTTTGGAGAATAAAAAAACGATACCGCAGATAGATATATTGTATCAATCTACGGTATCTGTTTTTGGCGGAGGAGGAGAGATTCGAACTCTCGAGACGCTTGTGACGCCTATGCGATTTCCAGTCGCACGCCCTCGGCCGGACTAGGCGACTCCTCCAAAAAAATATTAATAACTCAAGCATAATACTTAAATCATGCTTGAATATTGTAACACAGGCATTTAGATGAGTCAAGCAGTTTAGTGAAGGGTGATTTAAGGGGTTTAATGCAAGCAAGACTTGAGGTTTAGGTTGAGCGATTATAGCGCAAGTGAGGCGAAGGGACGACTGATTGTAACAGAAGATGTGTATGGTTTCCATAAGTAGCAAAATGAATGTAGGATAAAAATTACATTACTGGGCAAATTGACGCATGAAATATGTCGGTTAGCATTTAAATAAACAGATTATTAGCAAAAATAAATGGAATCAATTTTTTAATTGGGAAAACTGTAAAAAGGATATAAGGTGCATAAACAAACAGATACAGCGAATATATTCAATCTAAACTGCTAGAACAAACCACTTTCTTTTAAAAAATAATAAAAATTTGTTAAAAAAGATGGCTTTTTATGTTGCTTTATGAAATAATATGGTTATAATCACATGGCAGAATATGCCGGAATACCCGAAGGGAGAGTTGACATGAACAAGGCGGATCTTATCGATGCAATTGCTAAGAAAGCAGAAATGACAAAGAAAGATGCTGGTATTGCATTAGACGCAATTATCGGGAGCATTAGTGGCTCATTATCAAAGGGCGAAAAGGTTACATTGGTTGGTTTTGGTACCTTCGATGTAAGAGATCGTAAGGCACGTACCGGTGTTAATCCTCGCACTAAGGAAAAAATTAAAATTCCAGCTTCAAAGGCTCCTGTTTTTAAAGCAGGCAAAGACCTTAAGGCGAAAGTTGCTGCATCTAAGGGCAAGAAAAAGAAATAATCGCATAATTATAAAAAAGCAGTCACAATTGTGGCTGCTTTTTTAGTATCAAGAACTGCTTATTGAAAAAAAGGCTGTTTTTTTTAGGTAAATAGAGACCAATGTATGTAATTTAATAGAAAATAATTGAGGGAAATAGAAATATAGTATAAAATAGAGAAAAGATTTTATACCTAAATGAAATTAAATCTAAATCTATTATTAATAAGGTGGGGATAGTGTGAATGTTTCAGACAAAAGCGAAGGAATTGCATGGAGGAATCCAAATATAAAATTATTCACTGAAATGTCCCATGATTTAAAAACGCCTATTAATATTATTTTTTCAGTTGTCCAATTAATGGATAGTTTTAAAAACAGTCTAGACGGTGATTCCTATAAGGAAAAGGCCATCAAGCAGATGGATATCATTCGTCAGAATTGCTATCGTGTTATGCGTATGACAAATAACTTAATTGACCTTAGCTGTCATGATAACGGGTTTCTAAAATGTAAGCGCATTAACTATGATATCGTTAAGTTAATTAAGGGTATAACCCTGTCGGTTCAAGTATATGTAGAAACAATGGACGTAAATATTGTTTTTGAGCCTGATTTAGATTCAAAAATTATTGCGTGTGATCCTGACATGATAGAAAGGATACTTCTTAATCTTATCTCTAATTCACTTAAATTCATTGATGGAAAAGGTACTATAAGAATATTACTATCTGAAACTGAAGAGAATATAGTAATTACTGTTAATGATACGGGTGTAGGGATTTCAGAAGAACAACTAAGCTTAGTTTTCGAGTTATTTAATCAGGCAGAAGATTTTTATAATCGAAATAATGAAGGATGCGGGATGGGTCTATATATAGTAAAAGCATTTGTTGAAGCGCATGATGGTAAGATAAAAGTAAGTAGTCAAGTTGGAGAAGGGACCTCCTTCGAAATCATATTACCTGCAACTACATTGGATATAGATGAAGCTAATAGTAATATAGTTAATAGAAAAGAATTATTTCCTAATAGAGTTATGGAACCCGTAAATGTTGAATTTTCCGATATTTATACATTCGCTGATTATGATAATAAAAAAGACAATTGATATTTTTGGCCATAATTGACATAATTAGAGGCTCAGTTCAGTAGTTTATCCTCGCCATCGGGCAATGTTATACATATTAAATTGATTCACGTAAAGATATCTGGTATAATACATCTAAAATTACTCGAGCTCAAACTGTTTTTTTGTGCATATTTAACAAAAAAACAAGTACTGTTTGTGCAAATCGATGATAAGGGGGAATTGATATGAAAGACTACAGTTGTGAAAGTATTCGCAACATATGTCTACTAGGGCATGGCAATGCGGGGAAGACAACACTAGTCGAGGCAATGCTAAACATAATAGGTGCAACAGATCGCTTTGGTAGTGTTGTCGATGGAAACACCGTTATGGACTATGATCCAGAGGAGATAAAAAGGAAATTTTCAATTTCTACATCCTTTGCTCCTATTGAATGGAAAGATGTGAAGATCAATGTCATTGATACTCCCGGTTACTTTGATTTTGTGGGAGAAATGCTTGAAGGGCTAAGCGTAGCCGATGGAGCAGTAATTTTAGTTGGTGGTAAAGACGGAATACAAGTAGGCACAGAGAAGGCCTGGTATGAGGTAAATAAAAAGCATTTGGCAAGACTATTTGTTATAACTAAGCTTGATGAAGAGAATGCCGATTTTGCAAAAGTATATCATGGACTTCGAGAAAAGTTTGGAAATAGTGTTATTGCACTTCAACTACCAATAATTGAAGATGGCAAAGTTAAAGGAATAATCGATATTCCTCATATGAAAGCATTATTTTATAATGGTAAGGAAATAACTGAAGGTGAAATTCCCGCCCAGTATATGAGCGAAGTTGAGGAATATAAGGACAATGTATTCGAGGCCATAGCTGAGACTGATGAAGAGCTTATGGAAAAATATTTTTTGGGCGAAGCATTCACTGAAGATGAAATAAATAAAGGAATCAACAATGGTACCAGGGCCGGCGATATTGCACCTGTTTTATGTGTTTCTTCAATACAAAAAGCCGGCGTTGCACAACTTATGGATGCAGCGGTGAACTACATGCCAGCACATTGCAGCAAGGAGAAGGCAAAGGTTCTCGATGTATCATCTAAAGAACCTATCGAAATTACAGTTGGAGAGAAAGAGCCTGTTGTTGTTCAAGTGTTTAAAACAATAGCCGATCCGTTTGTAGGAAAAATATCATTTTTAAAGGTTATTACTGGAACACTTACTGCAGACAATAGCATCTATAACGTTAATAAAGAAAAATCTGAAAAAATCAGCAGCATTTTTACTATGAATGGCAAGCAACAAATCCCATTAAATAAATTAGTTACTGGTGATATTGGTGCAGTTGCAAAGCTATCTTCAACAGAGACAAATGATACCCTTGCTGATAAAGAGAGACAGGTTTTAGTTGAGCCTATTGAATTCCCTGAGCCAATGCTAGGTATGGCAATTGCCCCTAAAGCTAAGGGCGATGAGGATAAGATAGGAATTGGCTTAAGCCGACTATTAGAAGAAGATTTAACCTTTAAAATGATACTTAATACCGAAACTAAGCAGACCATTGTTTATGGTGTGGGAGATCAGCATTTAGATCTTCTAACCTGCAAGCTTAAGAATAGATATAAGGTTGAAGTAGAGCTTACAAATCCAATCATTCCTTATCGTGAAACTATTAAGAAGAAAGTTAAGGTTGAAGGAAAGCATAAGAAGCAAAGTGGCGGGCACGGACAATTCGGTGATATCTGGGTTGAGTTTGAGCCAGGCCCAACAGAAGCATTGGTATTCGAAGAGAAAATCTTTGGTGGCTCTGTTCCTAAGCAGTATTTCCCGGCTGTTGAAAAAGGCTTAATAGACAGTATGCGAAAAGGTGTTCTTGCAGGATATCCTGTGGTACATTTAAAGGCTACACTGGTAGACGGTAAATATCATGATGTTGACTCCTCGGAGATGGCGTTTAAGATTGCCGCAAGTCTTGCTTTTAAAGAAGGCGTTAAACAAGCTGGACCAGTTCTTTTAGAGCCTATTTGCCATGTTGAAGTATGCATTCCAGATGATTACATGGGAGATATAATCGGAGATCTCAATAAGCGCCGTGGCCGTGTTCTGGGTATGAACCCACATGAGCATGGTGTTCAGAAGGTAGTGGCTGAGGTTCCTCAAGCCGAGATGTTCCGTTATGCAACTGATCTTCGTTCTATAACCCAAGGAAGAGGTTCATTTACAATGTGCTTTGAACGCTACGAAGAAGCTCCTCCAATGGTAGCTGATAAGGTTATAGCAGAAGCACTTAGGGCTCGCGAAGACGAATAATCACATAGACAAATACAAACGGGTGGTCACAAGACCACCCGTTTATTATATGGAGGTAATGCAATTTTTCTTACCACTATTTTATATCATGATTGTATGCTTCACACCGTCACCGGGCCTTATAGGAGATAAAATAAAGAGTATAATCTTGTAGATTTCAAATAATAGATACTGTATTTAATAAATACAGTTTTTTATTGCAGAAAAAGAGGATATAGTTTATAATAGTCAGAGATAGTCAAATTATTAATGAGGTGATCATATGGCAAGACTCAGCGATATTATAGAATCGTTTTTAAAAGATATGATAATTGAAGAAGAGGGATCAGTAGAAATACAAAGAAACGAGCTTGCCGGCAAGTTTAATTGTGTTCCATCCCAAATTAACTATGTTATTTCAACAAGGTTTACTGCAGATAAGGGATATTATGTGGAAAGCCGGCGTGGCGGAGGAGGATATATAAGCATTAAAAGGCTTAATATTGATTCGGACAGCGAATATTTGATGCATATTATTACATCTATTGGTAATAAAATTTCCCAATTAACAGCAGAGGTACTTATTAAAAACTTTGTTGACTATAATATTATTGAGCCCCGTGAGGCAATGTTAATGAAAGCCGCAACATCGGATAAGGTATTCGTGGTTGTGCCTATGGATAAGCGCGATGAAATAAGATGCGCAATCCTTAAGAATATGCTTATGAGCTTGACGGTGCTATGAAGAGACATTATATAATTCTAACCTTATAAGTAATAAGTGGTGTAGCAACTTTTAATTGAGACTTTGTATGAACAAAATGGAGATGATAATGTGTTAGTTTGCCAAATTTGCAAAATGAGGGATGCAACGGTCCATTTGACCCAAATTATTAATGGTATTAAGACTGATTTGCTAGTTTGTAGTCAGTGTGCCGGAAGCAGTGGTATCAAGATAGACCTAAATTCCCTTATTACGGGTCTGCTAGGCCTTCAAGATCAAGGAAGAGAAGTCGAAAGGAACACTATAAAATGTGATGTATGTGGTATGACCGTCGAGGAGTTTAATAGCACTGGTAAAATGGGATGTGCTAATTGTTATGATACTTTTTTTGACTCTATGCATACACTTTTAAATCGCATGCATGGCAAGACGCACCACATAGGTAAAGCACCTAAAAAGCAGGAATTAGCTTATTCGGATAAATTGGTCGAACCTCTAATTCAAGAATTGCAAGATGAGCTAGCTGCATGTATAAGAACTGAAGCTTATGAACGTGCAGCCGAGATAAGAGATCGTATTAAGGAATTATCTGAGGAATAAAGGAGTGATGAGGTATGAAAAAATGGTATATTGATGCAGGACCTGATTCCGACGTAGTTGTTTCTAGTAGAGTCAGATTGGCCAGAAACGTTCAAGCCTATCCTTTTCCGCATAGAAGTTCAAACGAACAACAGGAAAAAATAATATCTGAAACATGCGAGGCACTATTCACAGATAACCCAATACTCGAAAAAAGCTTAGATTTAGTTAGATTTAAGGATATTTCACCTATTGAAAAACAGGTGATGGTAGAAAAGCATCTTATTAGTAAGGAGCTTGTAGAGAGCAATTTAGAGACGGGAGCCCTGATAAGTAAGGACGAGCAAATAAGTATTATGATAAATGAGGAGGATCATTTAAGGATCCAATGTCTTGCCTCAGGAATGCAGCTTGACAAGGTTTTTGATCTCTGTAATTTATTGGACGATACTATTTCTGAAAAGATTGATATAGCATATAATGATAAAATTGGATATCTAACCAGCTGCCCAACTAATGTTGGAACGGGAATAAGAGTATCACTGATGCTGCATCTTCCTGCGCTTGTTATGACAGGTTATATCCGTCCCGTCCTAGAATCGTGCGGGAAGCTTGGAGTGGCTGTAAGGGGCCTTTATGGAGAGAATACAGAGGCTTATGGAAACATGTATCAGCTATCTAACCAGATTACCTTGGGAAAAAGCGAAAAAGATATAGTAATGAGCATACAAAATATTGGTGGCCAAGTGATAGAGCAGGAAAGGCTTTTGAGAAAAGAATTGATAAAAAAGAATCCTGGTAAGCTCGAAGACCGGATTATGCGCTCGTATGGCATACTTCGTTTTTGCAGGATGTTGACTTCTGAAGAAGCCTTAAAAAGACTCTCGGATTTAAGGCTTGGCATCAATTTAGGATATATAAAAGAACTTAGCGAAACTGATATAAATGAGATGGTGCTTAATATTCAGCCTGGGAATCTTCTTAAAGATGCAAGAAAGATGCTAAAACCCGAAGAACGCGATACCAAGCGCGCTGAATATGTAAGGAACAGGATTAATAATTAATAAAGTAAATAAATCAGGGGTGGAGCTTGAAACTAGAGCGATGGTCTCCCTGAAGAATATAAGAGGTGAAGAGTATGATATACGGTAAATTTACAAAAAAGGCAGAAACCGCATTGGTATTAGCTAAGGAATGCGCCTTAGGATTTGGACATCCATATATAGGGACTGAGCATATTTTATGGGGATTAGCTAAAGAAGGTACAGGAATTGCAGCTAGCGTTCTTGCTTCTAGCGGTATAACAGAAGTGGCAATTAAACAAAAAATTATGGAGCTTATAGGCCAAGAGGAAGAAGAATTTTCAAATTTGACGTATACCCCAAGGACCAAGCGAGTTATGGAATTGAGCTATGCTGAGGCAAGAAGAATGGGGCAGAACTTCATAGGGACTGAGCATTTGCTTATGGCTATCATGCGTGAAGGCGAGAGTGTAGCAGTCAGAATTTTAATTGATTTAGGTCAAGATATTCGTAAACTATATGAAAATATCATTTCAATGCTAAGTGAGGACACCCCAATGGCAGCAGCTCAAGGCAAGCCACAGGCAGTTGATGCCGAGACCCCAACTTTAGATCAGTACGGCCGTGATTTAACATCTATGGTTGTCGAAGGAAAGGTAGACCCTGTAATAGGTAGGGATAAAGAAATAGAGAGAGTTATTCAGATATTAAGCCGTAGAACTAAGAATAATCCCTGCCTCATAGGTGAGCCAGGCGTTGGGAAAACAGCCATAAGTGAAGGGCTAGCTCAAAAGATTATAGAGGGAAATGTTCCTGAGACACTTAAGGACAAGCGTGTAGTTACCCTTGATTTATCATCCATGGTAGCAGGAGCTAAGTATAGAGGAGAGTTTGAGGATCGCTTAAAAAAGTCAATTGAGGAAATACGACATGCAGGTAATGTGATACTTTTCATAGATGAATTGCACACCATAGTCGGAGCAGGAGCTGCCGAAGGAGCAATAGATGCGGCTAATATTTTAAAGCCATTGCTTGCACGCGGTGAAATCCAGATAATTGGTGCTACAACTCTTGATGAGTACCGAAAGCATATAGAAAAGGATGCGGCCTTGGAAAGAAGATTCCAGCCCATAACAGTTGCTGAACCCACTGAAGAAGAGACGCTTTTGATTCTCAAGGGTATTAGGGACCAGTATGAAGCACATCACAAGGTAAAAATTACAGATAAGGCTCTTGAGGCTGCGGTCAAAATGTCATCTCGATATATAAATGACAGATATTTACCAGATAAGGCCATAGATTTGATTGATGAAGCATCAAGCAGGGTACGGTTAAAGAGCTTTACCGCACCACCAGATTTAAAGGATTTGGAGCGAAAGATTGATGAAATCCGTAAAATGAAGGAAGATTCTATTATCAGTCAGGAATTTGAAAAAGCCGCATCATTAAGAGATGAGGAAAACAAACTCAAAGAAGACCTTGCCTCCAAAAAAGAATCCTGGCAAATGGAAAATTCTAAAAACACACAAATGGTTACTGACGAGGAAATTGCAGAAATAATCGGATCCTGGACGGGAATACCAGTAAATAGGCTTGCGCAGGAAGAAACTGAGCGACTAAAGAATATGGAATCTATTCTCCATAATAGGGTAATAGGTCAGAAGGATGCAGTTGCCGCTGTTTCCAAAGCAATTAGGAGAGGTCGTGTGGGTTTGAAGGATCCTAAACGTCCTGTAGGTTCGTTTATATTTTCAGGACCTACTGGAGTTGGTAAGACTGAACTTTCTAAAGCACTGGCAGAGGCCCTTTTTGGTGACGAAAGCCTAATGATCAGAATAGATATGTCTGAATATATGGAGAAACATAGTGTTTCAAGGCTTGTAGGTTCACCTCCCGGATATGTAGGGTATGATGAGGGTGGCCAGCTGACCGAAAAGGTTAGAAGAAAGCCCTATTCAGTAGTTCTTTTTGATGAAATCGAGAAGGCTCATCCCGATGTCTTTAATATGCTGCTTCAGATTTTAGATGATGGAAGGTTGACTGATTCTACAGGTAGGGTAGTAGACTTTAGGAATACTGTAATAATAATGACCTCAAATGTAGGAGCAAGGGATATTGTTGAGCCTAAGAAGCTAGGGTTTGGAGCACAGGAAGAGAATGCTACACGGGATTACGAGGACATGAAGAAAAACGTTATGGAAGCGCTTAAGAAGACATTTCGTCCTGAGTTTATAAACCGTGTCGATGAAATAATCGTATTCCACCCATTGAATCGTGATGAAATCAAGCAAATTTGCGGATTAATGCTTAATGAAACAGCAAAGAGAATGGAACATAATAATATCAAAATCACCTTTACCGAAGAGGTCAAAGAGTTCCTCGCCGAAAAGGGATATGATAAAACATTTGGCGCTAGACCACTAAAAAGAACAATCCAAGAGTATATTGAGGATAAACTGGCCGAGGCCATATTAGATGCTAAAATCAAAGAAGGGGATACTGTATCAATCTCCTATGAGGATGAAAAGGTTATTTTAAAATAGGACTTTGCTCAAGAATGCGGGGGGACGCTCCGAATGCCTCCCCCTCTTGACCTGAAGAACCGTCGCATGATTTGAACAATAATAGGACGGCAGACGAAATAAAGAGAGAAAACGAGAAATAAAGAGCAAATAAACGAGCTAGAGAGGTGTATTTTAAATTTAAGGAATTTTGGTTTTGACATTAGACTAATAAATGTATTAGAATAGACAACGCTGCACTAAACAGTGTTGTTTATTTTTTTAGTTATTAAAGAACGTTAACGGGATATCCCGTTATGCATATTTAGGAGGAGGTTACCTATGAAGACGTTTATGGCTAAGGCAGATGAAGTCGATAGAAAATGGTATGTTATTGACGTTGAGGGTAAAGTTCTTGGACGTGCTGCAAGCGAAGTTGCTCAAATACTTAGCGGCAAGCGCAAGCCCATTTACACACCCCACACCGATACAGGAGATTTTGTTATCATAATCAATGCCGACAAAATTGTATTAACAGGAAAGAAGCTTGACCAGAAGACGTACAGACGTCACACTGGTTGGATTGGCCACATGAAGGAAATTAAGTACAGACGTTTCCTTGAAACTCAGCCCGAGAGAGTATTTGAATTAGCAGTTAAGAGAATGCTTCCCGGAACAAGACTGGGTCGTGCTATGATTAAAAAGCTTAAGGTTTATGCAGGTTCGGAACACAAACATCAGGCTCAAATGCCCGAAGTTCTCGAGCTAAACATATAATGGAGGGGAGGATACGTAAATGGCTAAAGTACAGTATTACGGTACAGGTAGAAGAAAGAAGTCAGTTGCAAGGTGCAGATTAGTACCAGGTAACGGCGAAGTTACAATAAATGATAGATCAATTGATGATTATTTTGGTCTGGAGACACTTAAAGTTATCTGTAAGTCACCATTGGTGCTTACTGAAACTATAGGAAAATTCAATGTTATAGTAAATGTAAAGGGCGGTGGATTTACCGGTCAGGCAGGAGCAATCCGTCATGGTATTTCAAGAGCTCTTTTACAGGCCGATGATGCATTTAGAGCCCCTCTTAAGAAGGCAGGCTTCTTAACTCGTGACCCAAGAATGAAGGAAAGAAAGAAGTACGGCTTAAAGGGAGCACGTCGTGCACCACAGTTCTCAAAGAGATAATATTTCGGAAACGAAGTTACCTCGAAAAGCCCGATTTTACAAGGGCTACAGACTCTGTGGAATGTTGTCAAACGCACTGGAGATTACTCTGTGTGCAACACGTTTGCAACAGGTGTGCAACACATAAAATAAAGATTTTTGTAGGACACTTTTCAGTGATGCAATTCGCTGGGAAGTGTCCTTTTTACATTTCCCCCCAATCTTCTTGATTATTGTCTGGCCCACACTAGCCTCGGCTAATATAGAAATAGCGGTGCGGCAACAACAGTTAGGAGTACGGCCAACGTTTAGGTTGTTCGATGAATGCTTTGAAAAGTCAAATTAAGTGCGTTTGCGCGGTGCGCTGGAGGATGAAAAGGGTAAAAAGAATTTACAAATCAACAAATTTGTTGTATTTTATACATATATGCATAATATACTTCTTTCAGAAGAAATTTTTAGCAAAGGCCGAACGATTTTATATTCTGCCTTATAATTTCTGTATTTAAATAGGAATAAGTAAGAAATACAGATGGAATAAAAAACGATTATTAAAGGGGAAAGCTATGGCTATTATTGACAGGATTAAGTTTGATGGTATGAAAAACGGCAAGGAGTGGCTTGTTTATCGCTATCCCGGGGACTCATTTGTAGCAGGCACACAGTTGATTGTTGGAGAGGGTCAAGTAGCCGTATTCGTAAAAGGTGGTCAAGCTCTTGACTATTTTACTGCTGGAACGCATACACTGTCGACATCTAATATCCCTTTACTACAGGGGATTATTAATTTTCCATTTGGAGGCAAGACCCCATATACTGCAGAAATCTATTTTATCAATAAAACCACAAAACTAGATATTAACTGGGGAACCATAGATCCCATTCAATTAATAGACCCAAAGTATCAAATAAAGCTTCGAATACGTGCATTTGGCCAATTTGGCATGAAAGTAGACGATTACCGAGTGCTATTGACCGAGTTAATTGGGACATTAAGTCCTTTAGAGGTTGTCAACTATGCTAAGATGATTAACTACTTTAAGGGTATCTTAGTAATGAAGGTAAAAGCGGCAATTGCTGAAGCTATAATCCATAAGGGGATATCCGCATTAGAAATTTCTGCATCATTAGATGATATATCTGATTTTAGCAAGGATGAAATCAGTGAGGAGTTTAGTCGCTTTGGGCTTAAAGTAGTAAATTTTTATATTCAGTCTATCAATTTTCCGGATGAGGATTTTGCAGAAATTAACCGAATTCTCAGTGATAAAGCATCATTCGATATTATTGGTAATGAACGCTATGTTACCAAAAGATCATTTGATACGCTGGAGACAGCAGCAGGAAATACCGGAGGCGTTGCAGGTGCAATGACAGGAGCGGGAATAGGTCTTGGCATGGGCGTTGGTATAGGCGGAGCTATGCCAGGTTTAGTAGGTAACATGAATACGGCAGCTCCTAAAGGCATAAGATGTCCTAAATGTAATGAGCAGAATGATGATGGCAATTCGTTTTGTGGAGGCTGTGGTGCTAAACTAACCTCCCTCCAAGTAAAATGTACCAACTGCGGTGAAAAGGTAGATCCTGATGATAAATTTTGCACATCATGCGGCAATAGTATGGTAAAAAAGCTAAAATGTACAAACTGCGGTACTGAAAATGATGAAGCAACTAAGTTTTGCAAGGAATGCGGAACAAAAATGGAGGTATAATCAATGAAAAATAGAAATAGTACATCTATGATACTGAAAATGCTAGGACTACTCATTTTGGATATTATTACTGTCCTGCTGGTTTTCTCAGTTTGGTCGTTAATTGATTTGCCGATATTCCTATTATCTATCATTGCTATATTTTTCTCACTCATATTACTCAATGCTGCGATTCTATCGTATGATCGTGCCATTGAGAGATTTGGTGTCGGTGCTACTGTATCCTGTGTCGCAACTATAATTTTCTATTATCTGTTTGTAATGGTGTTTACAAGGTTTGCATACCTAACAATAACGCCAAAATGGTATACTATTATCATCCTTGTTGCAAGTCTCATACTTCTTATGATTATTGCCGGACTATATTTCTCGGGCATGAATAAGGCATTTGATACTTATAAACAGAAAATGGAACAGAAAAAGGTTCTGGATATTACTTTACAAAATATAAATATAGAGCAATGTATTAAAGGGTATAACGGCCGTATCGAAGGGTCTGCATATCAATCGTTGGTAAAGGCTTTTGATGATATGAACGAACGTATCAAGGCATCTACACCTTTTGGAAGATCAACTAGAGAAATTGTTATACAAATGGAAGAGCAGATTTCAGAGAAATTATCTAAGATTTATGAAGATTTAGACTTGATAAAAGACACCGAGGGAAGCACCGAACTTGCAGCATCTGTTTCCAAATCAATGTCTGATGTAAAAAACTTAGTTATCAATCGTGAAAAAATGATGGCGCAATAGAAAAATACATATTTTATTTATAATATGAAGGAGTCGAATAATATGTCAAACTTACAACAAAGATCATGCGTACAATGTGGGGCCCCTTTAGATGGTAGTGCATCTTCATGTAAATTTTGCGGCGCAGAAGTGACACCTGTAGTCCGGGCTCAGCCTCCGCAATATGCACAATCTCAGCCCTACGGGCAACAGCAGCCCCCGCAGTATACACAACAACAATATCCGTATTCGCAGCCACCTACCTATCATTCTGGGAAAAGCAAAATTGCGGCTGGCATTCTAGGCATCGTGCTAGGTGGAATTGGCATACATAAATTTTATCTTCGAAGGCCTGTCTTGGGTATTTTGTATATACTCTTTTGTTGGACCTATATTCCTTCACTAATTGGGCTTATTGAGGGAATTATCTATCTAACATCAAGTGACCAGGTATTTGAGGAAAAGTATGCTTCTAAAAGATAGATTAGATCAATAAAATAGAGGAGCAACAAAAATGTACCTACGACTCAAATGTTTCTATACAGTTTTGTTGTTTCTCTTATTTTCCAATTATCAATTCATTTTCTCTATTTCGATGCTCTATCAAAATATATTTATTATGTTCATATAGCCCAATCAGGGTAATTAATAAAGATATATTGCATTTCGTACATACGTTCGATATAATGTGTTTATGATTTTCCATTTGGTTAATTTCGTGATTCTATAAACACATATAGGTTATCATATTTACTAGCCTATATGCGATGCGATAATTGTAAAGTGGCTATTATCTATAATAATCGATACTGAAAGAAGAAGATATATGAAGGACAAAACCGAGAAAAACATCCGTAATCTCGTTATTAAAGGGGCACGGGAGCACAACCTTAAAAATATTGATGTAGTAATTCCAAAGGGCAAGCTTGTAGTTGTAACAGGCTTGAGCGGCTCTGGTAAATCATCTCTTGCATTTGACACAATTTATGCCGAGGGGCAAAGAAGGTATGTAGAGTCATTATCTGCCTATGCTCGCCAGTTTCTTGGTATTATGGAAAAGCCCGATGTGGATTATATTGAGGGGCTTTCGCCTGCCATATCTATAGACCAGAGGACGACCTCCAGGAACCCTCGTTCCACTGTTGGAACAGTTACGGAAGTCTATGATTATCTTAGATTGATGTTTGCACGCATAGGAGTGCCTCATTGTCCTAAATGTAATAAGCCAATAACTCAACAGACTGTTGATCAAATGGTAGACAGCATTATGGCGCTTGAGGAAGGGACTAAAATTCAGCTTTTGGCACCTGTAGTAAGAGGTCGAAAGGGTGAACATACAAAGCTCATCCAAAATGCAAAGAAAAATGGATATGTCCGTATACGCATTGATGGAGAGATTATGGACATAAGTGATGATATAAAGCTTAGCAAGCAGCTTAAGCATACAATTGAGATTGTAGTTGATCGCCTTGTTATACGCTCTGATCTTCATAAACGCCTTACTGATTCTGTAGAAATGTGCCTATATTTATCGGGTGGAATACTTATGGTAGATGTTATAGGCAAAGAGGAGATGCTCTTTGCCCAAAATTACGCATGCTCTGATTGTGGTATAAGTATTGAAGAACTGACACCAAGAATATTCTCCTTTAATAATCCTTATGGCGCATGCCCGAAGTGTAGTGGCTTAGGCTCGTATCTTAAGATAGACCCAGAATTGGTAATTGAGGATAAAACAAAAGCTCTTTCTGAGGGAGCCATTGCTAAATCGGGATGGAACTTTTCTAAGGAGGATAGCTATAGCAGGACAATTCTAAATGCTCTTGCAGACAAGTACGATTTTGATGTTAATACTCCCTTTGAGAAACTACCGAAGCATGTTATTGATATTATTCTCTACGGTACAGGCAAAGATAAGCTTAAGATTGAGTACAGTAATAATAGTGGTGAGAGATCCTTTCTAACTGCCTTCGAGGGTATTATTAATACTATGGAAAGGCGCTATTTCGAAACTACATCCAAGGGGCAGAGGGAATACTATGAATCGTTCATGCGCGACATTAATTGCCGTGAATGTGGAGGTAAACGCCTTAAAAAGGAAAGCCTAGCTGTAACAATTACAGATAGGAATATAGATGATATTACATCAATGACAATTTCACAATGCGCTATCTTTTTTAAACAACTTGAATTAAGTAAAAGAGATGGTATAGTTGCTGACCAAATATTAAAGGAGATTAACTCAAGATTAAGCTTTCTTTCTAATGTTGGGTTAGGCTATATTACTCTAAAGCGTTCATCGGGAAGTCTTTCGGGTGGTGAAGCACAAAGGATAAGGCTGGCAACTCAAATCGGGTCAGGACTTACCGGAGTTCTCTATGTTTTAGACGAGCCAAGTATAGGCCTTCACCAAAGAGATAATAATAGACTTCTTAGTGCGTTGAAGCATCTAAGAGATTTAGGTAATTCTCTTATAGTAGTTGAGCATGATGAGGATACCATGTATGCCGCAGATCATATTATCGACATGGGCCCTGGAGCGGGAGAACATGGTGGATTTATTATGGCTGAGGGGCCAATAGAAAACATAAAGGCAAACCCTAAATCCTTAACGGGGCAGTATTTAAGTGGTGCCAAGAGAATTGAAGTTCCCAAAAAAAGACGTAAGCTCACCGGAAAGATTTTGAGGGTACTAGATGCTAGAGCGAACAATCTTAAGGATATTGAGGTGGATGTTCCATTAGGAGTTTTTGTTTGCGTCACTGGTGTTTCGGGCTCAGGGAAAAGCTCTCTTGTTAATGAAATCATCTATAATAAGCTGGCGGCAAAGCTCAACCGAGCTAAAACTAGGGCTGGAGCGCATAGGGATATTTTAGGAATAGAGCATTTGGACAAGGTTGTAAACATAGATCAATCTCCTATAGGACGTATGCCAAGCTCAAATCCAGCAACATACACGGGCTTATTTAACTATATTAGAGACTTATTTGCTAGCACGACCGATGCAAAGATGAAAGGCTATAATAAAGGGCGTTTCAGCTTTAATATGCGAGGTGGCAGATGTGAGGCCTGTAAAGGTGATGGCATAATAAAGATTGAGATGCATTTTTTATCGGATGTTTATGTGCCCTGTGAGGTCTGCAAGGGAAGTCGCTATAATCGGGAGACGATAGAGGTTAAATATAAAGGTAAAAGTATAGCTGATGTACTTAAGATGACTGTTAGTGAGGCCCTTAAATTTTTCGAAAATATTCCATCCATAAAGAGAAAAATTCAAACTCTATATGATGTGGGGCTGGGGTATATTACATTAGGCCAATCCTCCACAACCTTGTCAGGAGGAGAAGCGCAGCGGGTGAAGCTAGCGACCGAGCTATCTAAACGCGCTACAGGCAAGACCATGTATATTTTAGATGAGCCTACCACAGGCCTTCATATTGACGATGTACACAAGTTAATTGAAGTATTGCATAAGCTTGTAGATGCAGGTAATAGTATTATAGTGATTGAGCATAATTTAGATGTAATAAAAACTTCCGATTATATCATAGATTTAGGTCCTGAAGGAGGAGATGCTGGTGGGAAAATCGTTACAAGTGGAACCCCTGAAGAAGTGGCACGTTGTAAAGAGTCATATACCGGCTATTTTTTGAAGGACATTCTTAATTAGAAGCTATTTGTGTCGCCGCTTGGTAGCTAATAAAGGTGCGTGAAATTCTGACAATATAGTCAGCACACCACTACTACTAGCAAAGCAGGGACCACAAAGACTAAAGAAGTGAATTCTGAATATAATTCACTTTATATGGGTAAGTAAAAAAGAAACATGAAAATATAGGAAATAGAGGTGTGCATATGTTACAAGTAAAAGACCAAATTTACCATTTAGGACTAAGGGATTGGGAGCTTAGGAGCTTTCATGGCAATGAGCTATCCACATATCACGGATCAAGCTATAATTCTTATCTTATAAAAGATGAAAAGACCGTTTTGGTCGATACAGTATGGCATCCTCACACTAATGAATATATGAGGACATTAGAAGAAGAGGTTGGAATAGATAATATCGACTATATTATTGTTAATCATTCGGAGCCTGACCATTCAGGAGCGTTGGTTGATATTTTAGAAAGACACCCTGATATCCCCATATATTGCTCGGTTAAGGGTGTTGAAACGATACGTAAGCAATATCATAAGGATTGGAACTTTAGACCAGTCAAGACTGGCGACACATTAAGCACTGGCCAATATGAGCTAGTATTTGTTGATATGACGATGATTCACTGGCCCGATAGCATGATGACATTTGTTAAGGGGCCGAATGTACTATTATCCAATGATGCATTTGGACAGCATTTTGCAGGAGCATCAATTTTTGCCGACGAAGTTGACGAGTGTGAGGTTTGGCAAGAAGCTATAAAATATTATGCTATGATTCTGACTCCGTTTTCCCCACTTATAAAGAAAAAGATTAATCAGGTTTTAGAATTAAATCTTCCAATAGAAATAATCGCACCTAGCCATGGTTTGATTTGGAGAAAGGACCCTCTGAAGATTGTAGAAAAATATGCACAATGGGCTGATAATTATGATGAGGGCTATGTATCAATAATCTACGATACCATGTATGATGCTACAAAGAAGATGGCCATTTCTATAGCAAAAGGCCTTGAGGAAAAGGGTGTGCCTTCTAAGCAGTTTAACAGCTCATTGAATGACATGAGCGATTTAGTGACAGAGATATTTAAATCAAAGGGTGTCATAGTAGGCAGTTGTACTGTCAATAACGGTTATCTTCGTTCTATTGCTGCCCTTATTGGAGAAATAGAAGGACATAAGTTCAAAAATAAGGTCGGAGCAGCCTTTGGTAGCTACGGTTGGAGTGGTGAGGCTCATAAAAAGATTCACAAGGAATTGGGGGAGGCTGGCATAAAAATGGTGCACGAACCTGTATCAGCTAAATATCAGCCTGATAAGGCCGAGCTTGAGGCCTTCGTCCAAATGGGTCGTGAGTTTTCAACTTTTATTAAGTAACACAAGGGAATGAGCCTTATGCAATATTTATTCAGCTAAAAAACCTTGTTCGATAGCTTTATCAATTAGCTCGGAGGTAAATTCCCAAAGCTCGGGTGCGGAATCATTAATGGGGCGGACACGCTCTAACACTTGTGCCTTAGTAATATTGTGCTCCTTCCATGTTCCCCCCTCGTTTGCGTAATTTAGCATTATTGGCTGCAGTCTGTCCAAGGCTGCAGCATACTTTGACTCGGGTGTTTCCATGGCATCAAATTCCTCCCAAAGCTCGCGAAGTTCTTTTCCCTGATGGTCTGGAAGCAATCCAAAAATTCGCGTTGCAGCGTTTTGCTCTCTTTCAAGCTTATCTATCTTTCCTAGCTCATCATAGCAAAAAGTGTCTCCAGCATCTATTTCTACAATGTCATGAACAATACACATCTTCATAACCTTGAACATATCTATATTAGAATCCTTTGAATACTCACTTAGAAGAAAAGCCATGAGGGCTAGATGCCAAGAGTGCTCAGCGTCATTTTCACGGCGGGAGCCACCATGTATCTTGTTCATCCTGAAGATATTCTTAGCTTTATCAACCTCTAGGATAAAGTCGAGTTGTTTCTTTAATCCTTCATTTATCATTGAAGCCCTTCCTTTCGGCATAGACAAATGCCAATATGCATAATAACTAAAGAAAAAGACTAACCCTTCCTTTAGTACATAAACAGATGATACTGTTAATTATAGCATGTATAAGAAATAAATAATTATTTATTAGAGTGAATTTAAATATGGATGAATATATATTACTTAGAAAAGAGGGACCTTTTTAATCATACAATCAAGTGTTTTTTTAGTAGCAAGGCTTATTAATAATAAAAAAAAGGCCAAACCACCGGGGGGTTGGATTTTAGTCTGGCCAGAGCAATTTGGTTATCATATATTATTCAACTTATATTAACTTATTAACCTGTAATGGTAAAGAATTGCCCTTGTTTTTTGACCATGTCGAAAGCTAGAACTGGCATGATTGAATGATGATAGTGACACTATAAAAATTAAAAGTCAAAATATTTAGATTTTATTATTACCCCTGTAGAGATTTGTAGAATTATAAGAATTTATGATGGCATATAATTAATGAATTATTTGAAAATCTAGGGACTAAAAAATAAAGGGTGTAGCTTTAGACTACACCCTTCATTTTTATAACTTAATTAAGCATTTACTTTGTCTTTTAATGACTTACCGGCTTTAAACACTGGTGCTTTAGAAGCGGGAATATCAATTGATTCGCCCGTCTGGGGATTACGGCCTTTTCTTGCAGCCCTTTGCTTAGTCTCGAATGTACCAAAACCAACAAGAACAACCTTTTCTTCTTTTGCCAATGAATCCTCTACAACCGTTACGAAAGCATCAATTGCAGCTTCGCTATCTTTCTTAGTAAGACCGGATTGTTGTGCTACAGCACCGATTAAATCTGCTTTATTCATTAGGATTTCCTCCTGTATTAAAATTTCGTCATTATTGTATATCTTAGAATCCATAAAGTCAAGTATTAACAGGGTTTTCCCAAAACTCTAATATTATTTGATTATAAATATTAAAAAGTATATAATATTTTCATATTGGGTAGTTTTGTTCTTATTTGGAGGAGAGGGAATGGCAGAGCTCTATTTTTTTGTATCAAAAGAGAAAATAGAGGATGTAATTGATTGCGGGCTAAAGTTGACAGAATGGTATGACCGCGAACTTACAATTCCAGGAAGTAATTATAATAAAAAGATCATTAGGGCTTTTTTAAACCCCAGAGATAATAAAGAAATGATTAATGACCCTAATTTTAAATGCCTTCGTCTCGAAGTAGGGCTTGATTATTGCAGTGTGGCAGATAGCCTTTTATATGATTTAGGGCTAGAAGACCCTCAATTTATGGAGCATTATTACAAAACTATTGTCCCCTTACAGGAATATTGCTTTGGCATGTATAGAAGCCCTGAGGTACTGGTTATGACATCAATTTTGCCTGAATACATTGAGCTTACCGGCCGGAGTATGGACATTCCCCTTTTATATGAGAACTCTGAAAGCCTGTATCTTGAAAATAGGTTGCACCAGTACGAGGAGACATACAAGGATTCTGGAAACCTCCTACTGTATTCCTTTTATAAGCACCTAGAGTCCGAGGGCAAAGTCCGTTGCTATGAAGATAATCATAAGAAAAATTGTATTTTTTACAATAGCGAGACTATGGAATATATTGTATTGAAGATACCCTAAGGAGGTAGAATAATTGTCATCAGAGTTGAAAGATACCTCCCTTAAAATCCTGAAAATACTTAAAGAAACAAAGCAGCAATATGTTTCGGGAGAAGACCTTAGTAATTTGCTGGGTATTAGTCGCACAGCGGTTTGGAAAAGGATAGACGCTCTTAAAAAGGAAGGTTTTGATATCGAAGCTTCAACAAAGCTTGGTTATTCTTTGGGTAAAAGAGAGGATCCTTATGGCAGACTAACTGTCCAAAGCGGAATAAAAGGCTCGATGATTGGGGAAAACCTAAAGTTTCGGGCTGAGATTGATTCTACAAATACCGAACTAAAAAAGATGGCAGCAAACGGCGCTTTAGAAGGTACAGTAGTGCTTGCCGAGGCTCAATCTTCCGGAAGAGGACGAAGAGGAAAGAATTGGATGTCCAAACCTGATATGGGAATCTGGATGTCGATTTTATTAAGACCATTGATTCATCCAAGCCAGGTACAGACAATTACCTTAGCAGCTTCGGTAGCTGTGGTAAGGGCATTAGAGAAGCATAGTGTAAGCGGTTTAGGGATAAAATGGCCAAATGACATTTTGATAAATGGCAAGAAAGTATGCGGGATACTAACAGAGCTGTCAGCAGAAGCAGATAGGGTAGAATGGGTGGTACTTGGGATAGGCCTTAATGTAAATCATCTGGAAAAGGATTTTCCTGACGATTTAAAGTCTAGTGCAACATCTCTCAGGCTTAGCTGTGGAGAAGAAAGATGCATTAACAGAAGCCAAATAGCTTCTGATATAATAAATGAGCTGGAGGATGTCTACCTTAGTTTTATGAACAAGGGTTCAACTTGGGTAGTAGAAGAGTGGAAAAAGCATAATATTACTCTTGGAAAAAGAGTGAATTTATTAACTATAAATGAGAAGATTCAAGTGGATGTAATTGATATTACCAACGACGGTCAACTTCTTGTAAAGTATGATGATGGTACTACAGATAAAATCCTATCGGGTGAGATCTCTTTAAGAGATGTTCCCATATAATAATGAAGAATTGAAATGATATTATAACAAAATGACCTGTTAACTAAGTATTAAGAAATGAGATTATACAGATAATCTGAAAAACTAGGGAGGTTCTTATGGAAAACAATCCAAATACTCAAAACAATAATCAGCAATACCAAAAGGATAGACCACGCAATACACGCTCAAGATATGATAGTAAAAAGCAGCCAGATAAAAATAAGCGTTATGCACAAGGCAAAGGTCCTGGTACAGAGGAAAGTCGGACAATAAAATCGAATAATCCTGCAAATTCGGGAAACTCCGTGAACAGAGATAGATACAATAATCAGGATCGTGCAAAGTCTGCAGAGGGTTCTAGGTATTCTGACAAAGCAAGGGATAACAGAGGCCAAAATGGAAACGATAGAAATGCACAGGACGCAAAACCTGTAAATAAAACAAGATCAACCTATAAATCGGGAGGCCAGAATTATTCGTCTTCAAACAATAACCCTCGAAATAATAGGAATAGATATAATAGCAACAACGAAGCTAAGAGTAGGAATATAAATTCTAGGCTAACTGAGACAGTTGAGGATATTCTGGCAGATGTTGAACGTATTGAGAAGGATATCGAGTTTGAGATAAGACAAATAAAATCTGTGAAATTAGGCATATAGCCAAGGGGTAATCTATGCTATTAACCATTGATGTGGGAAATACAAATAGTGCTATAGGAGTATACGAAGGCAATAAACATCTAGGGAATTGGACTGTTTCCATGGCTCAGGAACGCTCATCCGATGAGATGGGCATTTTGCTTATGTCTATATTGAATTATGCAGGTATTAGTCCAAGCCAAATAACAGCTTCTATCATGTGTTCAGTGGTACCCTCCGCCGTATATTCGGTTGTTCATGCAATAAAAAGATACTTTAAAATTGATACTATCTTAGTGGGACCTGGTATAAAAACCGGTATTAATATAAAGTATGAGAATCCACGCGAGGTCGGCTCGGATAAAATTGCGAACGCTGTTGGGGCATTAAATCTCTATGGAGGGCCTGTAATAATTGTAGATTTTGGTACGGCCACAACATTTTGTGCAATAAATCGTAAGGCCGATTATCTAGGCGGCATTATTTGTCCAGGGATAAAAATTTCGTCGGAGGCGCTATTTTCAAAAGCATCCATGCTTCCACGCATAGAAATTACTAAACCAAAGCATGTTATTGGAAGAACTACTGTTAGCAGTATGCAATCCGGGATATTATATGGGTTTACCGGACAAACTGATTTTATTGTTAATTTAATGAAGGAGGAAATGGAAGAGGACGATATCAAGGTAGTTGCTACAGGTGGAAGAGCAAGGATTATTGCTATTGAGTCAAGTACTATAGATATGGTTAACCCACTTCTTACTTTGGAAGGTTTAAAGGCTGTTTATCAGATGAATTCTATTGTTTAACCAGTCAAAAAATTGGAATACTTTAAATTATGAAGAAATAGCTAGTTTGGTAGAGATATTTGAAGAAAACTACCTATGCTTTATCAAATTCGACGAAATTAGGTAACCAGACTAGTTTGATTCTATCGAAGAAATTGTTTAATATTGTATTAGCACTCGACGCGGATGAGTGCTAACAAATTAAGAATAGCCCGTATTGGGAAAATATAAGGAGGTTGAATTATGAATATTAAACCACTAGCAGAAAGAGTCGTTATTAAGATGTTGGAAGCAGAGGAAACAACTAAGAGCGGTATACTCCTTCCTGGTTCAGCAAAAGAAAAGCCTCAGGTAGCTGCGGTTGTTGCCGTAGGTCCTGGAACAAGCGAGGTATCTATGGAAGTTAAAGTAGGAGATAAGGTTCTTATCGGTAAGTACGCCGGCACAGAGGTTAAGCTCGACGGCGAAGAATTTACAATTGTTAAGCAAACTGACATCTTAGCAATAGTTGAGTAATAGGAGGTAGAAGGTTATGGCAAAGGATATTAAGTTCGGTGAAGACGCAAGAAAGTCCCTGGAAATAGGGGTAAATAAGCTTGCTGACACAGTAAAAATTACATTAGGTCCAAAGGGAAGAAATGTGGTATTGGACAAGAAGTTTGGTTCTCCCCTTATTACTAATGACGGTGTTACAATAGCAAAGGAAATTGAGCTTGAGGATGCATTTGAAAACATGGGAGCTCAGCTTGTTAAGGAAGTAGCTACAAAGACTAACGACGTAGCAGGTGATGGAACAACTACAGCTACACTATTGGCACAAGCGATAATTCGCGAGGGTCTTAAGAACGTGGCAGCTGGTGCTAACCCTATGATAGTTAAGAGAGGTATTCAAAAGGCTGTTGAAGCAGCAGTTGAAGGAATTAAAGAAATTTCTCAGAAGGTTAAGGGTAAGGAAGATATCGCACGTGTTGCTGCAGTATCAGCTAATGATGATGATATTGGAAACTTGATTGCAGATGCAATGGAGAAGGTTGGCAATGATGGCGTTATTACAGTTGAAGAGTCCAAGACCATGGGCACAAGCCTAGAAGTGGTTGAAGGTATGCAGTTTGATCGTGGATATTTATCAGGCTACATGGTAACTGATACAGATAAAATGGAAGCAGTTTTAGATAATCCTTATATTCTTCTAACAGATAAGAAGATTTCAAACATTCAAGAAATTCTTCCCCTTCTTGAGCAAATTGTTCAGCAGGGCAAGAAGCTACTTGTAATTGCAGAGGATGTTGAAGGCGAAGCTTTAGCAACTCTTATTGTTAACAAATTACGTGGAACATTTACTTGTGTAGCTGTTAAGGCTCCTGGCTTTGGTGATAGAAGAAAGGCAATGCTTGAGGATATTGCAGTTCTAACCGGCGGTCAGGTTATTACCGAAGAGTTAGGGCTCGACATTAAAGAGACTACTCTTGAGCAGCTTGGTACAGCCGATAAGGTTGTTATTCAAAAAGAAAACACAATTATTGTTGGTGGAAGCGGAAACGAACAGGGTATTCGCGACAGAATCAACTCAATTAAGTCCCAGATTGAAGAAACTACATCAGATTTTGATAGAGAAAAGCTTCAGGAAAGACTTGCTAAACTCGCTGGTGGCGTAGCCGTTATTCAGGTTGGTGCTGCAACCGAGACTGAGATGAAAGAAAAGAAACTTCGTATCGAGGACGCTTTAGCAGCAACACGCGCAGCTGTTGAAGAAGGTATTGTATCGGGCGGAGGGATTGCATTTGCAAACGCTATACCTAAGGTAGAAAAAGTTATTGATGATCTATCTGGTGATGAAAAGACAGGCGCAAGAATTATCGCTAGGGCATTAGAAGAGCCAATTAGACAAATCGTTATAAACGCAGGCCTTGAAGGCTCAGTAGTTTTTGATAAAATTAAGAATAGTGATAAAGGCATAGGCTTTGATGTCATTTCTGAGAAGTATTTGAATATGAATGAAGCTGGTATTGTAGATCCTGCAAAGGTTACTCGTTCAGCTCTTCAAAACGCTGCTTCTATCGCAGCTATGGTACTGACAACCGAAAGCCTTGTAGTTGACATGCCTGAGCAGGTTAATCCTGCCGCTGCAGCAGCAGCTATGGGTGGCGGAATGCCAGGCATGATGTAATTTGCTAGGTAGACGGTGGTTTTCATGCCGCCGAGCTCACTAAAAAGCACAGAATCAAATAATTATATAATTAAAACTCGCATGGGATATCAAACCATGCGAGTTTTTTAGTAAAACGTCTGGTTATGGGAATTATTTAGATGGGCCTATTTAGGGCTATTCACGAGGACGGCCGACTGTGTGGAAATAACATATAACATTAAATACATGCAAGCTACAATTGTCTTTAATTTATTCTTGACAAGGCTGGATTAAAATAGTAGAATTATATCAGTTTAGTGCTTTAGTTAGCTAAAGTGATGAAGTGAGGCAAAGTTTATGAAAAGATGGAATATTTACACGCCTGAGGGAGTTCAGGATATACTTTTTGAATCATGCAGACAAAAGAGAATTCTAGAAGGAAAATTAAGAGACAGCTTTAGATTAAATGGCTACAGGGAAATTGAGACCCCTACCATTGAGTTTTATGATACTTTTGGTGGAGAACGAGGATTAATAAAGCAAGAAAGCATGTATAAATTCTGCGATTCAAAGGGTCGACTTCTGGTCTTGAGACCTGATTTAACGGTTCCAGTTGCCCGAATTGCGGCTACCAAGCTAAAGGATGAGGCTTTGCCTATAAAATGTAGCTATATTGGAAACACATTCAGTTTTGATGAAATAGGTGGCGGAAAACAGAATGAGTTTACACAAGCTGGGTGTGAGCTTTTAGGTGCAAACACCCCTGAGGCTGACGCAGAGGTAGTAATCATGGCTATTGAGTCTATTCTTACTACCGGCCTTGAGAATTTTAAAATAGATATTGGCCAAGTTGGATTTTTTAAGGGATTAATGAAGGAATCAGGCCTGAACGAAGAACAGATTGAGGAAGTAAGAGAGTTTATTGACGAGAAAAACCTTGTGGGTGTAGAGCATGTCATGAATAAGCATAAAGTAAAGGATAGCCTGAAAAAAATAATTCTAGACCTATCTAGGCTTTTTGGATCAAGGGAGATTCTTCAAAGTATAAATTATAAGGACATAGGTGCAACTGCGGCAAATGCATTGCAGAATATTAAAACAGTATTTGAGATTTTAGAGGAACGCAAGTTAGATAAATATGTCTCAGTGGATTTAGGGATGGTCCAGAGCCTGAATTACTACACAGGAATTGTTTTTAGGGGATATACCTACGGCGTTGGATTTCCGATACTAAGTGGTGGACGCTACGATGGCTTAGTATCCAAATTCGGAAGAGATTGCGAGGCAACAGGTTTCTCTCTTGGAATAAATATGGTAATGATGGCTCTTGAAAGGCAAAAGAGGCTAGTGAAGGACGAAGAAAAGGGAGTCTTTATTACCTATCATGAAAATGCAAGGATAATAGCTAGTGATTATCGCCTTAAGATGATTTCAAAGGGAATCCCGGCACAGTTGGATATAATGCAAAAGGGTATAGAGGCAGCTAAGAAATATGCATTACAAAAAGGTTTTTCTATGTTAATAAATATCAAAGAAGACGGCTCAGAGGAGGAAGTAGTATTATGAGATATATTACATTTGCATTGTCTAAAGGGCGTCTTACGGATTTAAGTATCAACCTCTTAGAGGGGGCCGGCATTGATTGTACAGAGCTTAAAAGCGATTCCCGAAAGCTTATTTTGTCAGACGAAAAAAATAAGATCCGGTTTTTCCTTGCTAAGCCGGGAGATGTTCCTGTTTATGTAGAATATGGTGCCGCCGACATAGGCATAGTGGGTAAGGATACCCTTTTAGAAGAGGGGAGAGATCTTTACGAGGTCTTGGATTTGGGCTTTGCCAAGTGCAAAATGTGTGTTGCAGGTCCTAAGGAGCTACAAGGAAAGATGGATTCTATTTCAATTAATAGGGTTGCAACCAAGTACCCTGAGATTGCAAGGAAGTATTTTAGACATACAAGACGTGAGTCTGTTGAAATAATAAAGCTTAATGGCTCAATAGAGCTAGCACCATTAGTTGGTCTTTCAGAGGTTATTGTAGACTTGGTGGAAACGGGCAGAACTCTCAAGGAAAACGGTCTTGAAGTTTTGGATACAATTGCCGATATAAGCGCTAGAATGGTCGTAAACAGGGTCAGTATGAAAATGGAAGGCCAAAGAATTACGGGCATAATAGATAACATCAGAAAGCAGCTTTAGAAAAACAACAGGAAAAAGCAAAGCAAACATATTATGCGTACATAATATATGAGCGAGCTTTTATATTTACAAAGTAGATATGAATTTATTTAGCGAGGTTATTCTATGAAGATTTATAATTATAACAAGGATGATTTAAAGCAATTATATGTGGAACTTTCTAATAGAAGCCCAGAAGGCGAAAAAGATATAGAAAAGTCAGTTTCAGAGATTTTGGCTAATGTTAAAGAACGCGGCGACGAGGCAGTAATAGAATATAGTAAAAGGTTCGACAAAACCGATTTAACTCCCTCAACTATTGAAGTTACCAAGCAACTGGATGAGGCGCTTAATTCTATAGATAAAAATATGCTTAGAATAATTGAAAAGGCAGCATCAAACATACGAGAATTTCATGAAAAGCAGAAGGAAAATTCATGGTTCATGACAAAGCAGCCGGGCATCATTCTAGGTCAAAAAGTAAGTCCCCTTGAGCGTGTTGGAGTTTATGCTCCTGCCGGGACAGCACCACTTCCATCAACAGTGCTTATGGACGTTATCCCAGCTAAGGTAGCAGGAGTTGAAGAAATAATTTTATGCTCTCCTCCTAGCAAAGATGGCAAAATAAATGAGTTGATGCTCGCCTGTGCCAAACTCGCAGGTGCAAATAGAGCTTTTATGATTGGTGGAGCTCAGGCCATTGGTGCCATGGCCTATGGTACGCAAACTGTTCCGAAGGTTGATAAAATAGTCGGACCAGGTAATATTTTTGTGGCAACAGCCAAGAAGCAAGTTTTTGGGATCTGCGGTATAGATATGATTGCAGGGCCTAGTGAAATATTAATTATAGCCGATGAAACAGCAAATCCCGCTTTTGTGGCGGCTGATTTACTTTCACAAGCGGAACATGATGTGCTCGCATCCTCCGTTTTAGTCACCTGTTCAGAAGTATTGGCTAAAGAGGTTCAAAAAGAGCTTGATAAGCAAATTGTGATGCTTGATAGATTCGGGATTGCCCAAAAATCCCTTGAGAATTATGGAGCAATTATTCTAACTGATACAATTGATGAAGCAGTTAAAATAAGTAATACAATTGCCCCCGAGCATTTAGAGTTATGTGTTAAGGAACCTTTCACAATTATGCCTTCAATAAAGAATGCCGCAGCAATATTCCTTGGAAATTATTCGCCCGAGCCTTTGGGAGATTATTTTGCAGGTCCAAACCATACCCTTCCTACAGTGGGGACATCAAGATTTTTCTCGCCTCTGGGGGTTTATGATTTTGTAAAGAGGCAAAGCGTAATTTCATACAGCCAAGAAGCCTTTAGGGAAATTAGTGATGATGTTGCAGTATTCGCCCGCGCAGAGGGGCTATCAGCCCACGCCAGAGCAATCGAAATAAGAAAATAATCATGTAGTCGTTTCGAAACCACTGAATTTTATTTATAATGCTTAGAGCAATACAAAGAGAAGTCAACTGTGCGTGCAAAAAAATACTGACAGGCATTAACAAAGTAGAACAGGAGTGAGTATAATTGAACCGTTTTTGGAGTAATAATACAAATAATCTGACACCATATGTTCCAGGAGAACAACCCAAGGATAGCAAATTTATAAAGCTAAACACTAACGAAAATCCATATCCACCCTCGCCACTTGTGAAGGAGCGCATCCAAAACTATAAACTTGATGATCTGCGACTTTATCCAAATAGCGAGAGTGCAATAATCAAACAAGCAGGGGCAAAATATTATGGTATTTCAGAAAAAGAAATATTTGCTGGAAATGGCTCCGATGAGGTTTTGGCATTAGTTTTTAAGACTTTTTTTGATGATAGCACAAAAATTGCATTTCCCGATGTAACCTATAGCTTCTATCCGGTATACTGTGCTCTTTACGAGATACCATTTGTGACAGTGCCTGTGAAGGAGAATTTCAGCATCGACTTTACTCACTATGGAAAAGATTTAAAGGGTGTTATCTTTGCGAACCCTAATGCTCCAACTGGCACATATGTATCGCCAAATATTATTGAAGAATTATTAAAAGAACGGCCTAATACCATATTTATAGTGGATGAGGCATATATAGATTTCGGTGGGGAATCGTGTATACCCTTGATTTCCAAGTATGATAATCTTCTTGTTATCCATACTCTTTCCAAATCAAGATCCCTCGCCGGCCTTAGAATTGGTCTGGCCATAGGATGCGAAGAGCTTATAAAGGGCATTGTAAGGGTAAAGGACTCTTTTAACTCCTATCCTTTAGATAATCTAGCCCAAGTAGCGGCTGAGGCGGCTTTTATTGACACTGAGTATTTTAATGAAACCAGGCAAAAAATAATTGATACTCGTCAATGGACACAAAATGAATTAATTAAGCTTGGAGTTAAGGTGCAAGATTCTAAGGCTAATTTTATTTTCGCCTCGATTCCTGGTATTTCAGGACCTGAAGTTTTGACAAAGCTAAGGAATCAGGGCATTTTAGTAAGGAATTTTACCATGCCTAAAATATCTGACTGGCTTAGAATAAGCATAGGGACTCAAGAGGATATGGAAAATTTGGTTCAAAAAATTAAGATGATAATGGCAGGATAGGCATGGCAATGCTATAATAATTATTAGTTTTTAACTTGGTTTAATTATGACAAAAGAAATTACTTAAGTGTTGAAGAAAAATTAAGTTTCTGAAGTCTTGGAGGTAGTAAAATGCGAAGGGCTCAATTAGAACGGAAAACCAACGAAACAGAGATTTCCCTTATGATTGATTTAGATGCTCATGGACAAAGCTCGATTTCAACAGGAATAGGATTTTTAGACCATATGCTTTGCCTTTTTTCAGGGCATGGGCAATTTAATCTTAATATCTTATGTAAAGGTGATCTAGAAGTTGATAGCCACCATACTGTTGAAGATATTGGTATCGTGCTGGGAAAGGCTATTAAAGAGGCTCTTGGTTCAAGAGAGGGAATAAAGCGTTTTGGTAACAGTGTGATTCCTATGGATGAGGCTCTTGCTTTAGTTAGTCTGGATTTATCAAACAGGCCATATCTTTGTTACGATGTACTATTTTCTACAGATAAAGTAGGTGAAATGGAAACAGAGATGTTTGAAGAGTTCTTCCGTGCACTATCTACAAATGCAGGAATGACACTACATATTAAGCTTATCCATGGAAAGAATAATCACCACATAATTGAAGCTGTATTCAAGGCTTTTGCAAGGGCATTGAGAGAGGCAGTTACAATAGACCCAAACATTAAAGGAGTTTTGTCCACAAAAGGCTCGTTATAGGCTGTAGTGGACATCTCTTCATTAGAATATTTACCGAAGTCCTTTTTGCATAAGATTTTGCTTAAGGAAAGTTAGATGTCTTAAAAAAATAAATATGGTTTACATAAACTTGATTCATGTTACGGAGGAATAGCTAATGCTAATAAAAGATACTAATTTTATTGATTTACCGGTTTTTGTTAAGGGAAAGGTTCGAGATGTATATGAGGTTGGAAGCGACATGCTTCTTATGATTGTAACCGACCGTATCTCAGCATTCGATGTTATTTTTGACGATTTAATCCCCGACAAAGGCTGTGTTCTTAATCAAATTTCAGAATTCTGGTTTGACTATTGTAAGGATATTATAGGAAACCATCTTGTTAGTACTGATGTATCCGAATATCCCATGGGATTGTCTAAGTTTAAAAAGGAGCTACAAGGCCGTTCAATGCTTGTTAGAAGAGTTGAAATGGTAGAGGCTGAATGCATAGTCAGGGGATACTTAGAGGGCTCTGGCCTTAAGGATTATAAGTCGACAGGCGAAATATGCGGGATAAAACTCCCTAGAGGATTAAAGCAGGCCGACAAGCTCCCGGAACCGATTTTCACACCATCTACAAAGGCCAATGAAGGCCATGACATGAACGTTAGCAGCGAGTATGTAGAAGAGCAAATAGGTTCAGGGCTTGTATCAGAATTAAAGGAAAAATCCATAGCAATTTATAAAAAGGGCGCGCAATACGCTTTAAGTAAGGGTATTGTTTTGGCAGATACCAAGTTTGAGTTTGGAATGCTAGATGGCAAATTAGTCATTGCTGATGAAATGCTCACTCCTGATTCGTCAAGGTTCTGGGATTTAGCCAATTATGAACCAGGCCGTCCACAGAAAAGCTTTGACAAGCAGTTTTTAAGAGAGTATTTGGAAACACTTGATTGGGATAAGCAGCCTCCGGCCCCTAAACTTCCCCGTGAGGTAATAGAAAAGACTAGAGAAAAATATATTGAGGCATATGAAAAGATTACCGGCAAGAAGTATAAAGCATAAATAGCACATACAGTTTCTACCGAGTGTAAGAGATACATATACTCTTTAAAAAGTATTAGATATTAAGGTAAGGTGGTGTATCCATGATAATTTATCCAGCAATTGATATAAGAGGCGGTAAATGCGTAAGGTTAACGCAAGGGCGCTATGACGATATAACGATTTTTTCAGATAATCCAGTAAGTATGGCAAAGCAATTTCAAAATACTGGAGCTAAATATATTCATGTTGTGGACTTAGATGCCGCAAGGGACGAGGGCAATAATCGTGAAATAATTTGCACGATTGCTGAAGCTGTTAGTATTCCCGTTCAAACCGGTGGTGGAATAAGGACAATGGATGATATTGATACTGTGCTCGGATTTGGTATAGATCGTGTAATAATCGGCACAGCGGCCGTTAAAAACCCCACATTAGTGAGCGAAGCTGTAATAAAATACGGCAAGCATATAGCAGTAGGGATAGATGCTAAGGACGGTTATGTGGCAATAGAGGGTTGGGAAAAGACAAGTAGCATCAAAGCCTCTGAGCTCGCTTTAAACATGGAGTCGGTGGGAGTTAATACTATAATCTATACTGATATTGCTACCGATGGAATGCTTTCAGGGCCAAATTTGTTTGCCATGTCAGAAATGGTTAAGAGGGTCAAGATGGATGTTATAGCTTCAGGAGGAGTTTCTTCAACAAAGGATATACTCCTGTTAAAGGAGCGAGGAGTGGCTGGAGTAATTGTTGGAAAAGCCATTTACACCGGAGATGTAGATTTAGCTAAAGCACTTAAGATTGTTTAGTTGTGGTGCTACTGTTACGGTGCTAACTGCGAACTAGGAGCGTAACTACTAGTGCTATACGCTTATATAGAAGGAGTAAAACATGTCAGTAAAGAGGATAATACCATGTCTAGATATTAAAAACGGTAGAGTTGTTAAGGGCATAGAGTTTATTAATCTTATAGATGCAGGCGACCCAGTTGAGTGCGCCATAGCCTATGAAAAAGCTGGGGCTGATGAACTTACAATATTGGATATTTCAGCAACTTCAGAGAATCGAAGTACAATACTCGATGTGGTTTCTCGTATAGCAGAGCAAATCTCCATACCTCTTGCAGTTGGTGGTGGCGTTAGGGCTGTAGAAGATTTTGAGAGGATCCTTAACGCGGGAGCAAACAAAATTGGGGTAAACTCTGCGGCATTAAAAAGACCGGAGCTTATATCTGAGGCAGCTGCGGCATTTGGATCTAAATGTGTGGTGGCGGCAATAGATGCTAAAAAGCGTATTGATGGCACCGGTTGGGATGTATACTACAATGCGGGAAAAGTAAACTCGGGAAAAGATGTTCTTAAATGGGCACATGAAGTTCAAAACCTTGGCGCAGGGGAAATTTTACTTACAAGCATTGACAAAGACGGGACAAAGTCCGGTTTTGATATTGAATTAACCAAAGCAGTCTCCGAAGTGGTAGACATTCCTGTTACTGCATCGGGAGGAGCGGGAAAGCTTGAACACTTTAAGGACGCAATTATTATCGGAAAAGCAGACGCAGTTCTTGCAGCATCATTGTTTCATTTCGGCAAAATGAAAATAAGTGATTTGAAAGAATATCTTAAAAATCAAGGCATAGAAGTTTCAATTTAGAGTTGATTTCTTTTTGCGAATGACACTCTACTCAATAAACATTTCCTTGCTCTTTCCGAGAAAATTATCTGTTTCTATATGATTAGAGGCTCTAGCAATATGGCCGTCCTTCGAAAATGCCAAGCTTGAAATATGCTTGAATTCGGTATTGTATTCTTTTTTCAAGTTGCCCGTCAACACATCAAACATTTGATAATCAGTGATTCTGCCTCCGCATTTAGCCTTTTCCCTGATGATTTCATAACAGATTTGGGGATTTTGTAAGTTTAATTATTTAAATTAAACAGTCTGTGACGACACCGGATATAGCCTGATGTATGATATTTGTAGGAAAATTTTAGAAAATAATTAACATTTATGTCGTAGAAGCAAGAACAAAAATTGCACAGCATTTGACAAAAAAATCACAAGCATGTTAAAATAACTATATATAATACAGTTTATAAGGTAGGTAAATATGATTGAAGACAAGAAAATCTCAACGGCAGTCATAAGAAGACTCCCCCGATATTTTCGATATCTTTTTGATCTTATGAAGATGGACGTCAAGCGTATTTCATCCAAGGAGCTTAGCGAAAGGATGAATATTACTGCATCTCAGATACGGCAAGATTTAAATTGCTTTGGTGGCTTTGGACAGCAAGGATACGGCTATAATGTTGAATCTCTTTACGAAGAGATTAGCAAGATATTGGGCACCGACACAAGGTTTTCCTGTATTATACTAGGTGCGGGAAACATGGGAAATGCTCTTGCGAATTATGAAAATTTTCAGAAAAGAGGATTCGATATTCTGGCAATATTTGATGTAGATAAACAGAAAGTCGGAAAATCAATCAACAATATAAAGGTTAGGCATATTGATACACTTGCTGATTTTGTACGCAAAAACAAAGTAGATATTGCAATGCTAACCGTTCCTAACAAAAATATTAATGATATTGCTAAAGGCGTTACAAATCTAGGCATTAAGGGAATATGGAACTTTTCGCCGACCGACCTGGTACTAGATAATGGCGCAGTGGTCGAAAATGTACACTTGAGTGATAGCTTGATGGTATTAGGCTATAATCTTAAGGAAAGCAATGAATAAGTTTTTATTAGACAGGTCATGGGAGTGGCCTGTTTTTTTATAGGGTGAAAGATTATGTTTAGAGTAGCTATCGGACAAGACAGTCATAAATTTTCAGAACCAGATGAAGGAAAAAAACTCATATTAGGCGGTATTAGCATTGATAATTGCCCAGGGTTAAAGGGGAATAGTGATGCTGATGTGGTTCTGCATGCCATTACAAATGCTATTTCAGGCATATCATGTATTAATATATTGGGAGAAAGAGCCGATCAACTATGCTTAGACAAGGGGATCACTGACAGTAGTGTATATTTAAAAGAGGCTTTAAAAACCTTGGTAAGAGCCGAAATTGTACATCTTTCTATTGCTATAGAGGCTCTTAAGCCTAAACTCTCACCTTACATTGAATGTATGCGTCGTAATATTGCAAATCTTTTGAACATAGGCGAAAAAAACGTCGGAATAACGGCTACAACAGGCGAAGGGCTTACTGAATTTGGTAAAGGCAATGGAATATTCTGTACTGCCATTATAACCACTAGAGAAGAAGATAGCTTCTAATTCAAAATTACGTCAACCTTTGCAAGTACCATCTATAACGAGAATAAAGATTCCTTTATCTCGTCTCGAGTTTCAACGACTTGGTGCACGTTCAGAACCTTCATCTAAAACATCTTTCTAAGAGTGTAATCCGTAAGGCAATTACCATTTTTGCACTGCAAGGTTACAAATGGGAGAAAGGCAATCTAAAAGCATTTAGTGAAATGGTTTATAGATAAAATAGCGTTTATGCCGCGAAGGCTCATTGGCAATGGGACCGTGGAATAAATGCGGAAATCAAAGCACAAAATAGGCTATTAAAGTACTGGTAAATTCTAACTATCGGAAAAACAAATAAATTGCCCACGAGTACTTGACACCAACTAGCCAGCTCAAATTATTGCCATGCATTTAACTTATGGTATAATTCAAATAATAGAAACAATAATTAATAATGATTTAAATTTTATTATACTTATACTTTAAATTTTTGGAGGGACCATTACTGTGAGTAAGAAGACGTTCTATATTACCACCCCGATTTACTATCCAAGCGGAAAGCTTCATATTGGACATTCATATACAACTGTTGCAGCAGATGCAATGGCTAGATATAAAAGGCTTCAGGGTTATGATGTCATGTTTTTGACAGGGACTGATGAGCATGGGCAAAAAATTCAGAGAATAGCTCAAGAACAAGGTGTTACTCCGCAAGAATATGTTGATAATATTGTGGCTGGGATTAAGAACCTGTGGAGCCTCATGAAAATAACTAACGATAAGTTTATTAGGACTACAGATAAAGAGCACGTAGTTGCTGTTCAAAAGATATTTAAAGCCCTTTATGATAAAGGGGATATTTATAAGAGCGAATATGAGGGCTGGTATTGTACTCCATGCGAGTCGTTCTGGACTGAAACCCAGCTAAAGGATGGCAAATGTCCCGATTGTGATAGACCCGTAGAGATGACCAAAGAGGAAAGCTATTTCTTTAGAATATCTAAATATCAGGATAGGCTTATAAAGCTCTTGGAGGAGAATCCTGAGTTTATTCAGCCCACATCGCGTAGAAATGAGATGCTTAATAATTTCTTAAGGCCAGGCCTTGAGGATCTATGTGTTTCGCGTACCTCTTTTAATTGGGGTATACCTGTAACCTTTGATGAAAATCATGTTGTTTATGTATGGATTGATGCCCTTTCTAACTACATCACAGCGTTAGGATATCTAACCGAGAATGATGAGTTGTACCAAAAATTCTGGCCTGCTGATGTCCATTTGGTTGGCAAAGAAATAGTTAGATTCCATACAATAATTTGGCCTGCAATGCTTATGGCATTAGATTTACCACTTCCAAAACAAATTTTTGGCCATGGATGGCTGGTTCTTGAAGGCGGGAAAATGTCAAAATCTAAAGGCAATGTGGTAGATCCTGTAGTATTAATTGAGAAGTATGGACTAGATGCTGTTCGATACTTTCTATTAAGGGAAGTTCCATTTGGATCTGACGGAGTATTTTCAAACGAGGCGCTTATAAACCGTATTAATTCAGATTTAGCGAATGATTTGGGTAATCTAGTAAGCCGCACCGTTGCCATGATTACAAAGTATTTTAATGGTGTTTTACCACAAGAAAGAGAAGGCGGCGAATTTGATCAAGAGCTCAGAAGTTTGGTGGTAAATACTAAGGCTAAAGTTGAGGAGTATCTGGACAAGCTCCAGTTTAGCAGCGCATTAACTGAGATATGGAAGGCGGTATCTCGTACTAATAAATATATTGATGAAACTATGCCATGGGCATTAGCTAAGAAAGAGGAAAATAACCCTCGCTTAGCTCAGGTTCTGTATAATCTGGCAGAAAGTATTCGTATTATTTCTATTTTGATTCAGCCCTTTATGCCTGAGACTCCTATAAAAATATGGGAACAGCTAGGAATTCCTAATGATCAGACAGCTTGGGAAAGCTCTGGAGAATGGGGTATATATAATCAGGAATCACCTGTAGTCTCAGGACGGATTATTTTCCCACGAATAGATATGAAGGCTGAAATGAAGGCCTTAGAGGCTATCACGCCTAATTCCAAAAACCCAGAGACTGATAAGAAGAAGGGTGATAACTGTGGTAAGAAGAAAAAGGAAGAGAAATCTGATAACTCTGAAAAACCTGAGGGTATAGCTATAATAGGCATAGACGACTTTGCAAAAATTGATTTAAAAGTTGTTAAGGTATTAGACTGCCAAAAGGTAGAAAAGAGCGATAAACTGCTTAAGCTTAAATTAAAGTGCGGTGAAGAAGAAAAGCAAGTTGTATCGGGAATTGCAGAGTATTATTCACCCGAGTCCATTATAGGAAAGAAATTAATATTTCTGGCTAATCTTAAGCCAGCTAAGCTTCGTGGAGTAGAAAGCCAAGGCATGATTTTGGCAGCAACCCATGAGCAAAGCCTTGTGCTGTTAACGGTTGACCAAGACATCCCTGATGGAGCGAAGGTAAGTTGACGATTTAACCTACTTTAGCAGATATGACATGCTTGAGAAGGGATAAGAAAGGAGATATTTATAGTGATAGACTCACATGCCCATTACGATGACTCGAAATTTGATTTAGACAGGGATAAAGTTTTACAAGATTGCCTTGAAAACGGAGTTACACACATAATCAATGCAGGAAGTAATGTTAGTAGTTCCCAAAAATCGATAGAGCTTGCTAAAAAATACTCCTATATTTATGCTGCAGTTGGTGTTCATCCTCATGATGTAGCAGAGGCTGAATCCAACGCTATCGACAAGCTAAGTGTTTTGTCAAAAGAGGAAAAGGTAGTAGCTATTGGGGAAATAGGGCTAGATTATCACTACGATTTTTCACCTAGAGAAGTTCAAAGGGAGTGGTTTGCCAAGCAAATCGCTCTTGCCCGAGAGTTAAGACTACCAATTATCATACATGACAGAGAATCCCACAAGGATATTTTAGATATTATTAAAAGTGAGAATGCAAGAGAAGTAGGTGGAGTATTCCACTGTTTTTCAGGCTCTAAGGAAATGGCACGAGAGGTATTAAATCTAGGCTTTAAAATTGGGATTGGTGGTGCTCTTACTTTTAAGAATGCAAAAAAGCCCATAGAAGTTGTGGAGTATGTACCTCTTGATCTGTTACTAGTGGAAACAGATTGCCCTTATATGTCCCCAGTGCCATTTAGAGGCAAAAGAAATTGGTCCGGCCTAATCAAGTATGTATTAGAAAAAGTCTCTGAGATTAAACAAATAGAGTATTCTTTGGCTGAAAGCCAAACAGGGATTAACGCAATAAATCTTTTTAAGCTGTAATGCTATTACTTGAATCTGGAGGTGCTCCATGAAGAAGTTTGTGATAGTCATCATCTCGGTCATAGTTCTATTTGCATTTTTCATGCTGAATTATCTAGTATGGGACAAGGAAAATCTGCAAAAGCAAAGAGAGACTGATAAGATTGAGCAGGACTGGCTGAGGGGACAAAATCGAATACTCAGCACTACGGTTGAAGAACTCGAGACTTCTGTTTTCAAATTGCAAAGAACTGCTGAAGAACAGAGGGCCAGAATCAGAAGCATGGAGGAAGAGTCTCGTTCATTGCGTCAGGAGCAGATTATAAATCAAAAAAGATTGTTGGATCAAAAAGATGCGCTAGATTTATATAAAGGCTTTTTAACCGATGATTTAATAGAACTTACAGAGGCTTGGTTTTCTAGTATAACTGGAAATGAACATGAGCAGTCCTTATCGTTTCTCGATAGCGAATTTACCTTCTGGGGTAGGAAATACGTCGAGGAGGATTATATAGAATTCATTTCAGCCATAGAATATATAGGGATGATAAAAGAAGCTCAAGATGAAGAGGAGCCCTTTGTTATAATTGAAGGTGGAGAGCCTCAGATTGTTGAAGCACTAGTCGTTGCAAATGTTAAGATTAAAGACAATTCAAAAGAAGATATTACTGAACTAAGTCAGGGTATTAATTCTTTAGAGATAGGATTTAGTTACAATTCCTTATCAAAAACCTGGCTAATTCTGTATATTGATACTAAAAATATTGCCAACCCTTGACAGAAAACTAAATACTGATATAAAATATATAAGCCTTGCAAAACAATAAAACCGAAAGGGAATTTATCCCATATAAAGTACAGCTATTATGCTTTGATTAAGATACATATAGATAAAGGCAAAGAGAAAGAGAAAAATGCCTAATTCTAATATATATAAGGAGAGAGAGTTTGAATGAAAAGACTATATTTTGCTTTCATCAAACATGAATTTCCCCTAAAGCGATTGGCTATGCTATTGATTTTATCGGCATTTGCTGTGACTGCAGGTGTTAAATTGTACGATGTTTCTAGCAACGAAGTTCAAGTAATTGATAATGGCAAGCCAATAACCGTAAAAACAATGGGGCGTACTGTTGAACAGGCTTTAGGTCTGATGGATATATCCATTAGTCCTGATGACTACATCAGTTTGCCGTTGGATACTACTCTTGAAGCAGATATTATGAATGTCATTAATATTAAACGAGCAGTACCAGTTAACATTGTTGTCGATGGAGAGCTTAGGGAAGTTTGGTCCTATAAGGACACTGTTGAGGAAGTAATAGAAGAAAATGGTATTACATTAGGAAAATTAGACCGATTCGAAGGTGTTTCTGAGTCGAGCGAAGTTGTTGAAGACATGAAAATTCGAATAGTTCGCGTAAATGAGGAAATAATCACCGAAGAGATAGATATACCTTATGATGTTGTCCAGAAGCCTAATGATAGTATGAGTGAAGGTGACAACAAGGCCGTTGTATCCGGTGAAAACGGCATAAAAGAAAAGTATTATAAAATACTTTATGAGGATGGTAGGCCCACCGAGAAGCTCTATGTTAGTGAGAGTATTGTAAAAAGCCCGGTGGATCAGGTAGTTGAGTACGGAACAGTCATGAATTTTAATAGTTCAAGAGGTGACGTAGTCAGATACTCCAAAATATTAAACATGAATGCAACATCCTATACAGCATCCTTTGCCGATACAGGGAAGCACCCTGATCATCCGGCATTCGGTATTACTTATACAGGTATGAAGGTGCGAGAAGGCATGATTGCTGTTGATCCAAGGGTCATACCTCTAGGTACTAAGGTTTATGTTGAGATTCCTGGCCCAGCACCAGACTATGGATTTGCAATAGCTGCAGACATAGGAAGTGCAATAAAAGGTAATTTAATTGATTTATATTTCGATTCAGCTGAACGAGTAAGTCGATGGGGAAAAAGAAAAGTTATTGTATATATTTTGAACGAACAAAATGATAGTCGCTGGAAAGAAAACGATAGTCCATGCAGATGATTATCGGAATAGGAAATTTAGGGCGGTAATAACCGCCTTTTTTTAATTAAATTATAGTATCATTCTTTTAGTGGCAAAAACGAAAAGCATATGGGTGAAATATGATAAACACAAATGAAATCCTTAAAAGGCACAATATAAGACTTACGAAATCCTTAGGGCAGAACTTTCTTACCGATATTAATATAATCAAAAAGATTGTTGAAGCTGGGGAGGTATCGCCCTCTGATTTGGTTGTGGAAATCGGGCCTGGAATTGGCGCCATGACTGCCGAACTAGCAAAATCAGCAGGCAAGGTAATTGGAGTAGAAATTGATAAAAACCTTATACCTGCTCTTAAAGATACACTGGCCGACTATTCAAATATAGCAATTGTAAATGCCGACATTATGAAGGCCGATATTGCTGAACTTATAAAGGGTTGGACAGGGCCACTTAAGGTAGTTTCCAACCTACCATATTACATCACTACGCCAATTGTCATGATGCTTTTGGAAGGGGATATCCCATGGGACACATTGGTATTCATGGTTCAAAAGGAAGTAGCCCAAAGAATGGCAGGAACTCCATCTACCAAGAATTACAGTTCTCTGTCTATCGCAGTGCGTTACTATAGCGACCCTAAGCTAATGTTTACCGTATCAAAGAACTGCTTTATTCCAAAGCCTGATGTGGATTCGGCCATTGTAAGATTAAAAAAACGTGATTTAGCTTATCTGCAGAATATCGATAAAAATTTCTTTTTCAAAGTGGTTAGAGCCTCCTTTAGCCAAAGACGCAAGACGCTGTTAAACTCGCTTGGCTCGCAGCCGTGGCTCGCAGGCGGGAAAGCCAATTTGCGTCAAGTCTTAATTAAGCTTGAAAAGAATGAAAATATCCGAGCAGAGGAACTTACGATAGAAGATTTCGCAGACCTTGTTAAAGAGCTCTCTTAAGACCAATCCAATCGTTTTCACTTGACCACTTTCTTACACAAAGTCTTCATATCATCTTACAAATTAGTAAATTAGATAGTAATGATGCGCCCTCTTAATTGCCTTAAAATATTTAGGAAATGTTATATCAGGCCTGGTAATTGAGTATATATTTAAGAGAAAGTTTTTGGGGGTGCTATTATGCAGGCCGGTTTTGCAAGGAAATATGCGATAATGGAGGAGCTTGATGGAGGTTTTGGTGCTGGGAGTACCCCTGAGGCCTTTATTCGTCTTGACTCTTGGGAGGGTAGGATTCAAGCAACTATACATGTAAAAGGACTTAAGCAAGGTCCGTTCAAGTATAGACTATATTTAATTTTCACCAACAGAGGGAGGCTCAAACCTCTTCTGTTAGGCGATGTAAACACTTCATATAGTGGAATGCAAGGCGGTTTAGAGATAGATGCACAAACATTGATTGATAATGATTTAAGACCTGATTTTGTAAGATATGCCGCACTAACGGCAGAAAGTCAAAACAAAAAGTGGATACCCTTGTTTTCGAGTTTTGAAAAGGGCAGTAAATGGGATGAAAGCATTAGGCAGATTCTTATTATGAGTATCCTTGAGGAGCCGAAAAAAGAGTCTACTGATGAGCCTTTTAGCTTGAAAAGCGTTTATACTTCAAGTGTAAATACTGATACTAAAATGCAGGATAATTTACGCCCTACAGATGAAGCCATTAAGATGGAATCTGAGAAATCTCAGATGGCACCAAAAGCTGATAGTAAAGAAGTATTGTCAGAATTATTAGGACAATCGTTCTTAGATGCTAATAAAGACTCTAAAGCAACAGATGGACCTGGCAATATTTCACGTCAATCATCTAATGAAAGTGATAGCAATAGTTTTAAAACACCAGATGAGACCGATACTAGAGCTTATAGATCTCGAGGAGGTACATCAAGAAAATCAAATGACAATCGTAAAACGAACGCTATTTCGAATTTAGCGAAGCTAGAGGGTATGCTGGCAAATAACTTTTCGGTTTATCATCCGTTTAAACGACCCAATAAAGGCTATCTATGGTATAAAGTATCGGACCTTTCACAGCTAAGTAATATTATGTACATGTCGGGTATTAATGTCCCGCTTTTTGCAAATCCTAAAATATTAGTTGGATTATTTAAGTTTAAGCATATCTTAGCAGGGATTTACAAGGGAGATATGAATGGCAATTATTATGTCATAGGGGTTCCGGCAAAAAACGAAAATGATAATAAACCATTTGAAAATGCTTGTCGTTGGGCGCCTATTGAAGATAGTGAAATACGGGAAATGACAGGTTACTGGTTGGTTTATGTAAGCTTAGATACAGGGCAGATAGTTGTGTGAGTAAGGCTATTAAGTTGCCATTTATGCAACCCTTACAACTAATTGACAATATGAATATTTAAAGCCTATACTAAGGATATGATTACTTGATTGAAATGTACTATTATTAATCATCAGGGGGGACAAGCACATGAATAAGAACAAGAACATAGCTCGTTATATTGACCATGCTGTACTGAAACCTGAAATGTCTCAGGAAGAAGCTAGAAAAGCTATTATAGATGGCATTAATTATTCAGTTAAAACTGTTTGTGTTAGGCCATGTGATATTGACTTGGCTGTTAATCTATGCAAGGGAACTCAAACAGAAGTCTCTTGTGTTCTAGCATTTCCTCATGGCTGTACCATTAGCGAAGTAAAGGCCTTCGAGGCTGCCCAATATATCCAAAAAGGCGTGTCAGAAATAGATATGGTGGCCAATTATGGATATATTAAATCAAAGCTATGGGATTTAGTATTAGAGGATATTCGCGCGGTATCAAATGTTACTAAAAAGGCTGGAGTTTTGTTAAAGGTTATCTTTGAAACCTGTACCCTAACGGTTGAAGAGATAAAAAAGACTACCGAGCTTTGTATAGAAGCGGGAGCTGATTATGTAAAAACTTCTACGGGTTTCCATAGTTCTGGTGCATCGGTAGAAGCGGTGAATGCCATGCTGCAAGCTGCTGATGGCCGTATAAAGATAAAGGCTTCCGGAGGAATAAGGGATATAGAAACAGCACGACATTATATTGATTTGGGCTGTGAAAGACTAGGCGTAGGATCTTCAACTACACCTGTATTGGTTAAAGGCGAAGGACAATCACAGAACACATATTAAAATAGGTTTTTATTGACAACTCAAGGTAAATTCTATATAGTCTTTAATTAATATCATTCCAGTATGAATTATATTATTAGATTAAGAGAGTGTGTTATATGCTACGATTATTTGAAGATTTGCTTAGGCAAAACTTTAGAAATGGCCGAATGTGGACCTGTTAAGAAATTTTAGAAATAGTAATTGAGAGGATTTTTTAACATGTCAAATAGAAATTATAAATTTGAAACAATGCAAGTTCATGTAGGTCAAGAAAAACCTGACAGTGCTACCGATTCTAGGGCTGTACCTATTTATGCCACAACTGCTTATGTATTTAAAGATAGTGCGCAGGCATCAGGACGGTTTGCTTTGAGCGAGCCTGGAAATATTTACACAAGAATAATGAACCCTACCTCAGATGTTTTTGAAAAAAGGATAGCTGCCTTAGAAGGTGGAATAGGAGCTTTAGCTACATCATCTGGTGCCGCTGCCATAGACTATGCCATACGAAATATAGCATCAGCAGGGGATCATATTGTTTCGTCAACCAAAATATATGGGGGAACATTCAATCTTTTTGCCAACACCTTTAAGGAGATAGGAATTGAAACCTCTTTTGTTGAGGGCAGTAATATAGCTAATTTTGAAAGCGCTATAAAGCCTAATACCAAAGCCATATATATAGAAGCTCTTGGCAACCCTAATTGCGACATTATAGATATTGATAAGGTTGCTGTAGTTGCTCACAAAAATGGGATTCCATTAATCGCGGATAGTACTTTTGCTACACCCTATATTTTGAGGCCAATTGAGCATGGTGCTGATATTGTAGTGCATTCAGCATCAAAATTCATAGGTGGCCATGGGACTGTAATTGCCGGTGTAGTTATTGACGGCGGTAAATTTGACTGGGCTCAGAATGATAAGTTTCCAGGTCTTTCAAAGCCTAATCCAAGCTACCATGGGATTGTGTTTACTGAAGCTGTTGGAAACGCTGCTTACATCACTAAGATGCGTACAACGCTCATGAGGGACACTGGTGCTACTATAAGTCCATTTAATTCATTTCTTCTGCTCCAGGGCTTAGAAACCCTGTCACTGAGAGTTGAAAGACATGTGGAAAATAGCATAAAGGTTGTAAATTATCTAAATAATCATCCCATGGTGGAGACGGTAAATCACCCATCTGCCGTCAATCATCCTGACCATGATTTATACAAACGTATATTTCCTAACGGCGCAGGCTCTATATTTACCTTTGAGATTGTTGGTGGAGCAAAGGGTGCACAACAGTTTTGTGAAAGCTTAGAACTTTTCTCTTTACTTGCGAATGTAGCAGATGTTAAATCCCTTGTAATTCACCCTGCTTCAACAACCCATTCTCAGCTGAGTGAGAGTGAACTTTTAGATTGTGGCATTAAGCCTAATACCATACGTCTATCCATTGGGACAGAGCATATTGATGATATAATTGCTGACTTGGAGCATGGTTTTAGTTCAATAAAATTTAATCACTAAAATAGGATTATAAAAAAGGCAGACAGCGGCTACATAAGCGATCGACCCATCCTCACCCCGCAGGGGAAAAGAGATGATATCCTGATAAATATCACTTTCTGAGGGACTGCCCTGCACAGATGTATAACGGCTGCCAATTTCTTCGAAAGGGACCTTCAAGTCATGAAAGGATAAGATTTCGCCGGCAAAAGCCCTGCGCAAATAGTCTGACAGGCCAAGCTTTTGGTTGATAAACGGGTCGTTTAAGATGTTAAGCCTTTTGACGATTTCATCCTCATGAATTCGGAAGAAATCCGTCTTGTTTCTACCGAAAATGATGGGGAATTGAGGAAATACAGGTTTCTTTTTAT
>CAYMAE010000001.1:0-19064 GCA_964388375.1 uncultured Ruminiclostridium sp. | reverse complement strand
GTCTTGTTTCTACCGAAAATGATGGGGAATTGAGGAAATACAGGTTTCTTTTTATGAAATAGTTTACATGTAGTAGTAAAAGCATATATAATAATATAATTATAGAGAAGAATTATTTGCTATTTTGCACAAGGGGGACGCTTATGGCAGGAATTGTAGTAGTAGGCACTCAATGGGGAGACGAAGGAAAGGCTAAGTACATCGATATCTTATCAGGAGACTCGGATTATATAGTAAGATATTCGGGTGGTAATAATGCGGCACATACTATAGTAAACGAGGGGATCAAGTATTACCTACATTTAATACCTTCAGGTATTTTAAGAAAAAATAAAGTCTGTATTATTGCAAATGGAGTAGTAGTAGACCCATCAGTTATGCTTAATGAGATTGAATACCTTAAAAAACAGAATATTGATATGGCCCAATTATATATTAGTGACAGAGCTCATGTAATAATGCCATGGCATATTTCTTTGGATGTCCTCCAGGAACAGATGAGGGGCAAGGATGAACTAGGTACTACCAAACGTGGTATTGGCCCTGCTTATGCAGATAAAGCCTATAGAAGCGGAATTAGAATGGGAGATCTAGTTGATCCTGAGTACTTTAAGGAACGCGTATATGCCGATATAAAAGTAAAGAATGGCGTCATCGAGAAGGTTTATGGTGGAAAACCTTTTGATGCAGAAAAAATAATTGAGGAATATTTGGAATACGGAAAAAGGCTAAAACCCTATATCCGGGATGTAAACTCGATGATTCACAAGGCCCTAGAAGCAAGGAAGGTTGTTCTTTTTGAAGGAGCTCAGGCCACCTTGCTGGACATGGATTTTGGGACATACCCTTATGTTACATCGTCTAATCCAATTGCTGGTGGAGTCTGCACAGGAGCTGGAGTAGGCCCTAAAATGATTACCGAGGTTCTTGGCGTTGTGAAGTCGTATGTATCTCGCTTGGGGGCTGGACCATTTGTGACAGAACAGAATAATGAAATAGGCGACAAGCTCCGTGAATATGGTAACGAGTTTGGAATGAACACAGGGCTACCTCGTCGCTGCGGATGGCTGGATTTAGTCATGCTTAAATACTCAACAAGAATAAACGGGCTAACAGGAATTTGCATGAACCATATTGATACCCTCGGAAAGCTTGACACCATAAAGCTCTGTGTGGCATACAAGTTAAATGGTGAAATTATTGATTATTATCCTTCAAATAATAAAGAGCTTAATTTGTGTGAGCCAGTATATGAGGAGTTTGAAGGCTGGAAGGGTGTCGATATTTCTAGGGTAAAGAGATTAAACGCACTTCCCTTATCTGCACAGAAATACGTTTGTAGAATAGAAGAGCTTATTGGAGTTCCTGTAAGATATGTTAGCGTTGGACCCGAGAGGGAACAGACTATAACTATGTAGCGTACTCACCTGTTAAGCATAACGTTCATGTAATTAAAATTAATAGGCTATCTCAAAAGGGCACATTTTTTTTGAGATAGCCTTTGTTTTAATTTCTTGTCCTTTGCCTTAAATAATAAGCAAACTCGGCTTAAACACTTAAGTCCACATGTTGGATTGTGCCTACCTGGCCGTTCTCATTAAGGAAAATACCGGATGAGCGTATCTGTCCTAAGGAATCATTTGATTCTGTTTTAATTCCAAATTCAGACTGCACATTTCCCAAATAAATCGCACCTACTCCGACCTGGCCTAATACTAAGAGCTTTTTGTTTCCTGAGTCATCATTGGCCCAGATTCTGAGCTTATCAAAGATGGAGTCATTTTCATCTATCCATCCGTTGCCGTCTTCATCATAGATAGCTAGCTCATCAAAACCATTTCCAGTTTGTGGGCCAAAAAGCTCACTGCCATCATCAATAACATTATTGTTATTTTTATCGAGTGCCAAAAACCCTGAGCCCGTGTCTGTGAAAGCGATAAGGTCATTAGTGCCATCGCTATCGATGTCAAAGGAATAGTTTCGATCTCCAAGCTTAGCAGAAGCGTTTTTGAAGTTGATAACCAATGGATCAATAAGGGCATCGCCTGCACGTATCGATATGTGCTGATAGCTCATAAATTCACGGCTGACATTAAAATTCAGGCCAAAGTTTATGGTGCGCCCATCTTCGGTAACAACGCTTCCTGAAGAACTAAAAGACATACTCTCGGCCTCGTAATGATATTCCTGCTTGTCATATTTTAGCCCCCAGCCAACAGGAATGCGACCACTGGCACCTTGCCCTGAGCCATTACCTTGAATATCTGGCTCAAAGGTTCTAAGCTTAATTTTTTTACCTGTAAGGACATAGATAAATTGTTCGAGAAGATCGATTCTTTCTCGGTCCTTATCAGTAAGCTCATAGGCTACTGTCCTTTTAGGGGCGCTTGGAGCTGATACATTGGTGTCTAGCTGAAGAGCCTTTCCTTTGTCCGATATGTCAAGTAGAATGTTATCATTTGTATTTTGATTCTGACCTTGGTCCCAGAACTCAAGGTTTTCTTTTGTAGAATGTCGCTTAACAGCAGACCATTGTGAGTTCATTTGAACTCGAGAATCCGCAATCTTCATAAGACATGCCTCCTTGCAAAATCAACTATCCATAGTTATTGAATATATCGGCATATTATTAGATTTTCTACAGCAGTATTTTAAATACATCTAACGGCGTAAAAGACTGTCAATCCAAAGCTGTGGATGAAATATAAGGGACAAACAATCCACGGATGAATGGCAAAAGGCGCAGATTAAGAGGGATTTTTCTTATACCTAGATTTATTGTATTATAAGGATAGTACTTTTTTTATTTGTACTAAATAATAAGGTGGATAATGTATGAATAGTTGGGATGATTTTATAAAAGAATGCTCTTCGTGTACGAGATGTGCTCTACATGAGAGTCGTAAAAATGTTGTAATTGGTAGAGGAGATGTAAAAGCAGCATCTATTCTATTTGTGGGAGAAGGTCCGGGCGAGCAAGAGGATATTCAAGGGGAAGCCTTTGTAGGAAGGGCAGGAAAACTTTTGAATCTCGTGTTTGAGGCATTAGAAATACACCAAGAAGACTATTATATTGCTAATGTTGTAAAATGCCGTCCACCAAATAATCGCATACCCACAAAGACTGAGATGGACGCTTGCATGCCATGGCTCAGACATCAGGTTAAGGCAATTCATCCGTCTATCATTGTATGCCTCGGATCTATAGCAGCGAAAGCAATTATTGACCCAGACGCCAAGATTACCAAAATAAGAGGAGACTGGGTAGAAAAGTCGGATAAGTTTGCTATAATGCCCACATACCATCCGGCAGCGATATTAAGAGATGTTCGCAAAAGAGATGAGTTCTATCTTGATATAAAGAAAGTTCGCGATAGATTAAGGCTACTAAAGGCCAATTGATATTAATTGAATCGTCGGCATAAGAGCATTCTCACTAAAACTTGTCCTTTGGCATATCATGGAGTATGAATTTAACCAAAGAGACTGTAAATGATATATTTAGACAACGCAGCTACGTCATATCCCAAGCCTGTGGAGGTTTATAATAAAATTAATGACTTCTTAAGGCAGAGCTGTGCCAATCCTGGGCGCTCGTCGCATGAGATGGCAAGAAAATCTGCAACAGAGGTGATGAAAGCACGAGAGCGAATAGCACAGCTATTCAATATAAATAATCCTCTTAGAATTGGATTTACAGCCAATGCAACACTAGCTTTGAATATGGCAATTTACGGGGTGTTGAATAAAGGTGACCATGTTATTACTACGGCACTAGACCACAACTCGGTTTTAAGGCCTCTATTTGACCTTAAGAGGAGAGGCGTTATTAGTCTTACAGTACTAGGACCCAAGAAACCCTTGGATGAAATAGAACCATCCCAGGTGTCAAAAGCGATAAGACATAATACCAAGCTTATTGCAATGACAATCTCGTCAAATGTAACAGGTAGAGTTCTACCATATAGGGAAATCGGTGAGATAGCCTCAAATAAAGGGATTAATTATCTTCTGGATGCTTCGCAAGGAGCGGGAGTTCTTCCTTTGGATGTAGAGCAAATGAATATTTCGCTCTTAGCATTTCCTGGGCACAAAAGCCTGATGGGTCCTCAGGGCACTGGCGGCCTTTATGTCGCTGAAAATATAAAACTAAGGCCTATTATACAAGGGGGAACAGGTAGCCGATCCTTTGAAACGGTACATCCTCTATTTATGCCCGACATTATTGAAAGTGGCACATTAAACACCCCAGGGTTAGCTGGCTTGGCTGCAGGGGTTGATTTCATTACTAAAACAGGAGTAGACAATATTTACATAAGAAAAGATAAAAAAATTGTAAAGCTTTATGATGGATTAGCATCCCATAACAAAATTAGAATATTCTCGGCTATTGAGAATGCTCAGAATAGTGGAATTATTGCTTTTCTTATAGATGGAATGGATTCATCCGAAATTGCAAATATTCTTGATGCTAAATATCATATTGCTGTAAGACCGGGCTTTCATTGTGCCCCCTTGGCTCACAAAGCTTTGGGAACAGAGAAAAGCGGTTTGGTAAGGCTTAGCCCAGGCTACTTTACTACTGATAACGAAATCCAGTATACTATCGATAGTATAAAAGAGATCGCAAATATGATGTGAAAATTAAATATCAATAAAGGTTATTTCGGGGGTTGACCCTAGACGCCACGGCACAATAACAGTCCCCAAGCCTCTGCTAATGTATGTGGGTGTACCTTCAATAGTATGAAGGCCCTTACGGTATCCTAATCTGCAGGTTTCTTCACTTCTGCATATTGTATATTCAAGGTTAAAGGGCATCCAGATTTGCCCACCATGGAAATGGCCTGTAAGGAGCAAATCCACATCACCCTTATTAAAAGATAGAACAGTATCCGGGTTGTGGGCAATAGCCAAGGTAAAATCGGGCTTTCTATTTATCTTTGACAAAGCCAAACTTATATTGGGTTTTCCACATCTAAAATCGTCGAGGCCAACTATGTTAATGATTTTTCCATCCTTATTGTATAAGGTAGATTTATTTATTAAAAGCTCTATGCCACAGCTCTCTATAGCAGAAAAAAATATATCCTTAGATTTTTGAGATGAATTAAGGCATTTATAATCATGATTTCCTAGTACGGCAAAAACAGGATAGCCGGGTAAGACCTTTTGTGCCCATGCCTTAAACTTAGGAATCTCATTTTCCAATTCAAGCATATCTCCAGCCAAAATAATAATGTCAGGCTTATTTTCGTTTATAGCCCTAGAGATACTTTCGGGGGGAACTATTAAAAGGCCTATATGAATATCTGAAAGCAAGCATACTCTTAATCCTAAATCACTATTGGGAATTTTCACGAATTCACACTTCAATTTCCTGGCCTGTAGCATCATATATAAAATAAAAAGGATTCCTATAATTAACAAAATAAGAGCAAGTAAAAATGGATCCATTACGTCTCACCGTCCTAAGCTAAGATTAACATAAGTTTAACTGTTTCGTAAAGGCAACACACAAGGGTTTTTGTCAAGTACTAGTACATTACATCATTTGCTATAAAGTAGCGCATGTTTTATAGCTTTCTACTAATTTTCCATAGTAATAATTATATGATAGTAATGCCCCCCTAACATCCTTGTTTTGTTATAATAAATTAGTGATAAATTATTAATAGTAAATCATAATAGAAATGAATGGTTATTCTAAGAGCTTGGAGGCAGAACTCATGAAAAGAGCGATTATTATTGTATTAGATAGTCTTGGCATAGGCGAATTGCCTGATGCAGCGGCATACGGAGATGTTGGAAGTAATACTTTGGGAAATATCACACTAGCAATGAAAGACAAGCCATGGTACAAGCTTAAAAACCTTAAGGCTTTAGGCTTAGGTAATATTGAGGGAGTGGATACAATAGAAAAGTCATCCAACCCTATGGGCGCAATGGGGCGTCTTAAGGAACAATCTAAGGGTAAGGATACAACAACAGGCCATTGGGAGATGGCTGGAGTTATATTAGAACAAGCCTTCCCGACATACTCTGATGGTTTTCCAGCAGAGGTAATAAACTCTTTTGAAAAGGCAATTGGGAGGAAGAGTATAGGAAATTATGCGGCATCGGGCACGGTTATAATTGAACAGCTTGGTGAAGAGCATATCAAAACAGGTTACCCCATTGTGTATACTTCAGCGGATAGCGTGTTTCAGATTGCGGCTCATGAAGATGTAATTCCCATAGAACAGCTTTATGATTTTTGCGAAAAGGCAAGGGATTTATTGATAGGCGAGCATGCCGTAGGACGAGTTATTGCAAGGCCTTTTATAGGTGAACCTGGAAGCTTCGCGAGAACAAAAAGAAGGAAGGATTATTCACTAAAACCAATCAGAAGGACTGTTTTAGACTTTATTAAAGAGCAAGGCCACGAGGTAAGAGCGGTAGGAAAAATTGAGGATATTTTTGCAGGTCAGGGCATCACTAAGGCTGTGCATATAAACGATAACAAGGACGGAATTGACCGTACAATTGAATGGATGAAGGAAGACTTTTCGGGCTTACTATTTACTAATTTAGTTGACTTTGATATGCTTTATGGCCATCGTAACGATATAGAGGGCTATGCAAAAGCTATTCAGCAATTTGACGGCAGGCTACCCGAGATAATAGAATCCATGACTGATGACGATATGCTTATTATAACCGCAGACCATGGCTGTGACCCAACTACTACGAGCACTGACCATTCCAGGGAATATGTGCCCTTACTCGTTTATGGAAAGCATATTAAGAAGGGCCACAACCTTAATACAAGAGAGAGCTTCTCGGATATAGCTGCAACAATAGCAGAATATTTAGAGGTTGACGCTCAAATAGATGGGAAAAGCTTTTTAAATGATATTTTCTCAAGTTCCCGGTGAAGAAGTCAAGGCCAGGCCAAACGTTGATGTTGCGATTATCGTTTATAACCTAAAGCCGGTCTTTGCATCGCACACCCCGGACCCCGCACCCCAAACCCTGAATCCTGCACACCAAAGCCCGGACCCCGCACCCCAAAGCCACCTCTATTATGGAAAGAAGGTTTGACTATGAGAATGGTAGATATTATTTCAAAAAAGAAAAACGGCTTTAGCCTCAACAAGGAGGAAATTGAATTTTTTATTAAAGGTGTCACCGATGGCTCTATACCCGATTATCAGGCTAGTGCACTGCTAATGGCTATTTGCATTAAGGGTATGGATAAGGAGGAGACGCTAAATCTAACACTTTCAATGGCCGCATCAGGAGATAATATAGATTTATCTGAGATACCAGGAATTAAGGTTGATAAGCATAGCACAGGCGGAGTGGGTGATAAAACTACTATGATTCTTGGGCCAATAGTGGCCTCTTTAGGTGTTCCAGTTGCCAAGATGAGTGGAAGGGGCTTGGGACACACCGGCGGTACCATAGATAAATTGGAAGCTATACCTGGATTCACCACAGAGCTTAGTCAGGAGAAGTTCGTAAGAATTGTCAAAGAGATTGGGCTAGCTATAGCAGGACAAACAGGAAACCTAGTTCCGGCTGATAAAAAGCTATACGCGCTAAGAGATGTCACCGCGACAGTAGAAAGTATCCCTCTTATCGCATCAAGTATTATGAGCAAAAAGTTGGCAGCAGGTGCTAATTGTATAGTTCTGGATGTGAAGGTCGGAAGTGGTGCATTCATGAAGACTATAGAAGAGGCTCAAAAGCTTGCAAGAGCTATGGTCGACATAGGAAATGGTGCAGGGCTTAGAACAGTTGCTGTCATTACTGACATGGATCGCCCATTAGGTAACACCATAGGCAATGCCTTGGAAGTAATGGAAGCAATAGAAGTCCTCTCGGGTGCTGGACCTGAGGACATCACTCAGGTTTGTGTAGTATTAGCCGGAAAAATGCTTGAGTTAGCAGGCAAGGGAGATTTTAATGAATGTAAGGCTCTTGCCAGTGAAAGCATCAAGGACGGACGAGCTTTAAAAAAGCTTAAGGAAATGATTAGAGCACAAAAAGGTCAAGAGGATGTTGTGGATAATATAGAGTTATTACCTAAAGCCAAGTACTATAGAGAGTATGCAGCATCATCTTCGGGTTATTTAGAAGCCATTATATCCGATAGATTAGGCATCGCTTCCATGCTATTAGGAGCGGGAAGAGCTACTAAGGATAGCGTAATTAATCCAGCGGCAGGAATCGTTTTATTGAAAAAACCTGGGGATGAGGTAAAATCGGGAGAGCCAATAATCGTCCTACATGCAGACCACGAGGACCTTTTCCAAGATTCTATTGATGAATTGGACAAGGCCGTCATAATTAGTACGAAAAAACCTCAAAATACTAACCTAATAATGGATATTATCCAATGAGTTAATGGATATTATCAAATTAGTTTTTTAAAAATTAGAATAACCAAGATAAGCCTGCATATAGTTTTTATTGGATAGGTCTATGGAGTGATATAAATGAAAATTAAATGCAGGTTTTTTATTACAATTCTTCTATTAGCTTATTTTACGACGGGAACATGTGCATTTGGTGCAACCAATGATATATTAAGTACATATGAGTCGGATTTGACGATTATGACAGTGGACGCAACAAGTGGCGAGTCCGAATTCGAAGCTGGGGCAAATCTGGACGAGGAAGAAGCCGGCACAAATCAAAATGGAGCTGAAACCACCACCAATCCGGACGAGACTTTGGAAACCACACAAGCAGTGCCTCAATTCAAGGTAAATGCAAAGGCTGCAACAATTATTGAGGCTAATACAGGGAAAGTACTATTCACCTTAAATGAAAATGAAACCTTACCTATTGCCAGCATAACAAAGATTATGACAATGCTTTTACTCATGGAGGCAATTGACAGTGGGAAAATCAAACCAACTGATACTACCACCATTTCTGCCTATGCAACAGGAATGGGAGGGACACAAGTATATTTAAAAGAAGGAGAAGTTTTCACTATAGAGGAACTTTTAAAAGCAGTGGCTGTTCATTCAGCAAATGATGCCTCTGTAGCCCTAGCTGAGGTAATAGCAGGAAGCGAAGAGGCCTTCGTTGCAATGATGAACCAAAAAGCACAAGAGCTTAAAATGAAAAACACTAATTTTTTAGACTGTACAGGTCTTACCGATGAAGGCCATTACAGCACTGCCGCGGATGTAGCCATAATGTCTCGGGAACTTCTCATTAATCACCCTAAAATCATACATTATACTACCATTTGGCATGATTCTTTCAGAGATGGTAGATTTGACTTAGATAACACAAATAAACTTGTTAAGCGTTATAAGGGAACTACAGGATTAAAGACCGGGTTTACCACTAAGGCGGGTTTTTGCTTATCAGCTTCTGCAGAGCGAGAGGGAACTAAATTTATATCGGTAATTATAGGATCCGATACAAATGCCAATAGATTTTCTGAAACAGCCAAGCTGCTAGACTTTGCATTTACAAATTGGGAAAGCGCTAAAATAGAAAAGCTTGGGCTCGATGCAGGCACAATTAGAGTAAAAAAAGGGATAACCACCGAAATACCCGTTACTTTTTCTAGTAACGCGTTTGTGGTAGTTAAAAAGGGCAGTAAGGACAAATTGATAGAGACAATTGATATGCCTGACGTAATCAATGCCCCAATAAAGGCAGGTCAACCTGTAGGAATCCTAAAAATAGATCTTGAAGGTGAGATCTTAACAACGATTGAGATTGTTGCGGCAAAAGATTCACCTAAATGCACATATGGACTGATTCTAGGCTTAATTATGAAAAGTTGGGCCACGCTATTCTGCTAATGCAAGAACGTCAAGAAACCGCTGACTAGTCATACGTGCCGCTCAGACATATCATCCGTTATTATTCGCGGCGCTCCGCCATCCATGGCTGCGCTCACGCATGACATAGCCAGCGATTTCTTGAAATTTATATTGATAATTGTAATGGCGCCGCACTGTTCTACTTTTGCACCTTCACTACTTGACGACATCGATTGCTTTTTCGGCAAAGCTGGTGTCTACAATTTTGTCATAGGGGGCACGTTTGTCAAGGACTTGTGCGCCTTCCATTACGGTCTGCATAAGATCGAAAGAGTGGTCCTTTAATATGGGGTCTTTATTCCATGCGTCTATGTCTTTATAACGCTTTGCTACATTTGTAAGGGTTGCTAAATCTGTATCTGGAAAGAAGTCCTGTATTGCTTTGGCAATCTCTTCGGGGCTATGAGTGTCCACCCACTTTTGCCCTTTGTATATTGCATTAGTGAAGCGTTGTATTAGATCTTCATTATCTTCTATAAAGCTCTTTTTAGCATAGTAAGCCGTATAGGGAATTTCACCACTATCCTGACCTATGGATGCCAAAACATAACCCTTTCCCTCTTTTTCCAGCATTGTTGCAGTGGGCTCAAAAAGAGCGACATAATTGCCAGTTCCACCTGTGAAGGCTCCTGCCATAACTGCGAATTGAACGCTGGTGTCAACAGTTAAGTCTACATTAGGTTCTAGTCCGTGTTTTCTTAGAACAAATTCTAATGTCATCTCAGGCATACCGCCTTTTCTTCCACCTATGACGTATGTATCCTTGAGATTTTCCCATTTGAAATCAGGTTCAGGTTCTCTACCAACTAAAAATGAGCCGTCTCTTTTTGTAAGTTGGGCAAATACCACAGCATAATCCTCTTTGCCCTCGTTATAAACATAGACACATGCCTCGGGCCCAGAAAACCCTATATCCACCTGCCCGGATAAAACTGCTGTCATTACCTTATCTGCGCCCTGACCATTACTTAACTCGAGCATTATGCCCTCGTCTTCAAAAAAGCCTTGGTTTATTGCTACATACTGAGGAGCGTAGAAAACAGATCTCGTAACCTCACTTACGCTAACTTTATCTTTTGTATTGGATCCACAAGAACATAGAAGCAGGGAAACTATCATCAGTACAATCATGAGAAGAAGCCCTAGTTTTTTCATAGATATAAACCTCCTATTATATTAAATTAATAATTAGTACCATTCCCTGTAATTTTGCCGCTTGTAAGCTTCTTTTGGATGAATACCACGCCTTGATACATAAGCGCGGCCGCTATTGCAAGAATAATTACACTGGTCATGACTAAGTCTAGCTGGAAGACCTGACCACCATAGACGATGAGGTATCCAAGTCCCGCCTTGGAAACGAGAAATTCTCCGGTGATAACGCCTACCCAGGACAATCCGACATTAACCTTTAATGCGTTTATCATCGCAGGGATATTAGATGGGAAAACTACTTTTGTAAATACTTGTAGTCGATTTCCACCGAAGGTTTGGACTAGTTTAACCTTATCCTCGTCAGTTTGAAGAAAGGCATTTAATACTTCGAGAATAGTTACGACTAAAGAGATAGCCAGAGCCATTGCTATTATTGATTCTGGTCCGGCGCCTATCCAAATAATAAAGATAGGCCCTAAAGCTACTTTAGGAAGGCTATTAAGTATTACCAAATAAGGTTCAAAAACGCGGCAGGCAAACTCTGACCACCAAAGTAGTATTGCAATAATTGTGCCTAATATCGTACCTATGGTAAAGCCCAAAATTGTCTCAAGACAGGTCACCCCTATATGTAAAAATAAATCTCCGCCGTTATACAGATTTATTAGAGTTTTAATCATTCTTGTGGGTTGACTTGTTATAAAGGGGTCTATTAGCTTTAGGTTTGCTGCTACCTCCCAGAAAGCAAAAAAGAAAATCAGTATTAGCAATTGTACTATCCAGATGCCTGTTTTTCTAAGCTTGACTTTTTTTAAATACGCAATTCTTTCCTGAGATAAGTTTGTTCGCACATTTGAATCAGACATGCACATCAAGCTCCTTCCATATAGTGTTGAAGTATTCTCTGAAGTTTGGAGCCTCACGACATTTAAGAGGGGTTCTGCTTGGACAGTCAAACAAGATATTGTGGATACTTTTAACCAATGCAGGGCGTTTTGTCAAAACAACGACTCTGTCCGACATACTAATGCTCTCCGAAATATCATGAGTCACCATAATAGCTGTTTTGTTTTCGTTCTTTATTATGCTGTAAATATCTTCAGTAACAGCGAGGCGGGTTTGATAATCAAGGGCTGAAAATGCCTCATCTAAAAGGAGTATTTCAGGTTTTACTGCTAGAGTTCTTATTAATGCAGCTCGTTGCCGCATTCCACCAGAAAGCTGGCCTGGGTATTTATCCTTAAAATCATAAAGGCCATAGGTATTCAATAGCTCAAGTACATAAGCTTTGTTCTTTGAATTCATGATTTTTCTTATTTCGAGCCCAAGAACTACATTTTGATAAATAGTACGCCAATCAAAAAGGTAGTCCTTTTGAAGCATGTATCCGACCTTTTCAGAGGCTGCATTTATTTGTTCGCCATTAATTAGTGTTTTGCCCTGAGAAGGCTTTAATAGCCCCGAAATAATTGAAAGAAGCGTTGATTTTCCACAACCACTGGGGCCTACGACGCTTATAAACTCTCCTTTACTGACTGAGAAGGAAACATCCTCGATGGCGCTTATCTCGCCATTAATAGATTGATATTTCATTGCGATGTTTTGCACGCTGACAATATATTCAGGCATAGCTTCCCCCTCTTTAGAACTGATATAGAGTTTTTCTCGCACTATTATCATATTGCGTAGAGGAAAGGATGGTGAATAAATTGGATGTTAGATGTTAGGAGATAAGATGGGGGATTGTCTTAAAAAAAGATGCGATAACAAGTCATGATGCTTTACGAAATACTTGGGTGTGTAAATCACAAGCTAGAAGCAAGTGTGGTGGATAAAGGTAAATGATTGCTATAATATTTTACATATGTAGATTGCGGCGATCATTCCTAAATATGATGAAATCAATGATGCAGGTATGGCGTGGCGTGTGTCTTTAGCGTTGGTGGCGCCAAAATATATCGCAAGTGTGTATAGTACCGTTTCACTTGATCCCATTATAGTAGATAAGACACGACCTATATATGAATCAGGCCCATAGGCCTTAATTTGCTGGCTGAAAAGTCCTAATGATGCGCTTCCCGAAAAAGGACGAATTAATAGGATCGGAATAGTTTCGGGGGGAATACCTAAGAAGCTTAAGGGCTTCGTTAATAGATTGCTTAATATAGTAATTAATCCTGATGCGTTTAAAATTGAGACTGCTGCAATAATTCCAACCATAACCGGCAGTATATTGAAGGCTGATATTGCACCTTCCTTAGCTCCTTCTAAAAACACATCAAAGACGGGTATACCCTTGATGAAACCAACAAGAACAATAATAAGTATAACTCCAGGGATAGCAAGGTTTGATATAAAGTTCATTTACATCTTCCTTTCGAGGACTTTCTTTCAAAAAACTTTGCCGCAATCACTCCTGATACAGCCGATACTAAGGATGCTATCCATATAGAAGGCATAACTGAGGCTGAGTTAACTGACCCTGCCTGCTGGCGTAGTACCATTATCGTCGATGGGATAAGCTGGATGCATGCAGCATTTATCACACCAAACATTACCATGGCATTACTTGCCACAACGGAATTATTATTTATGCTTGAAAGTTCTTTCATAGCCATTATCCCTAATGGTGTTGCCGCGTTTCCAAGGCCTAAAAGATCGGCGCTTATACTCATGGCTATTGCGCTATTAGCAGGATGTCCAGTTGGGATACCCGGGAAGAGAAATTTAAAGACGCCTTTTAATAGCTTGGCTAAGCTATCAACGAGCCCACTTTTCTTTGCTACATTCATTAAACCTGTCCAAAGGCACATGGCGCCTAACATAGTAATTACAAGCTCAACAGAGCTTACGCAACTTCCTAATATTGCATCAGATACTTCCTTAGTCATACCGGTTAGAACTCCCGTTAATATACCTGCAAAAATCATGATAACCCAAATAATATTTAACATAGTTTTCTCCACGAGTTTATATATAAATAATGATTCTCCCCACTATAAAAGATATAGAAAATAAGATGAAATATTCATTAAGCTTGACAACTAAACAAAAGAGTTATAAATAATGAAAGAATTTAGCAAATATCGAAAATAAAGTGATAACGTTGTTGACCACAAAAGCAATTTTATGGTATTATGGGTTACAGATAAAAATATAAATAGACTGGGGGGGGAGTTTGATGAAATCAACTGGTATCGTCAGAAAAGTAGACGAGCTTGGTAGAGTAGTATTACCCATCGAGCTTAGAAGAACTCTTGATATTGCAGAAAAGGATGCACTAGAAATATACGTAGATGGTGCTACCATTATACTTAAGAAGTATGAGCCTGCTTGCATATTCTGTGATAATGCAAAGGATATCAAAGTTTATAAGGGTAAGAACATCTGCCCTGATTGCATGGCTGAACTGAAGCAAGACTAAAATCAGTTTGCATAAAAAGGCTGTTTCACATGTGAAACAGCCTTTATGTATATATAAATATTGTTTTTTCAAGCTAGTAAACCTAGAACAACAACACAATTCACAGTTCACGGGTAGTCTCCAAACATTATGAAAAAGCTAAACATCATAATATACTAAAAAGCATAATGCACTAAACCCTTGCAAAAACTTTCTCAAGAACGTCTGCGGCTTCATCCATAAGTTCGCGAGTATGTGTTGCGGTATAACTTGTTCTAATCATGCTAAATCCTTGCGGAACAGCAGGCGAAATAACAGGATTGACATAAACGCCTTCGTTTAATAGCTCCTTGCATAGGATGAAGGTTCTAATATCTTCATAAGTCATGATTGGAATGATTGGGGTATTAGTTTCGTTAAGAGGAATGTTTCTTTTTCTAAGAAGTCCCCTCATATAATCAGCAATATCGTTTAGGTTAGAAACTCTCTCGGGCTCTCTTTTAAGAATATTAAGTGCACAAAGTGCAGAAGCGGCATTTGAAGGAGGAATGGAAGCACTAAATATAAATGGTCTAGAATTGTGCTTAACATAGGAAATTACATCCGCTGAAGCAGCCATATATCCGCCTAAGCTTGCCAATGATTTTGAGAATGTACCCATGAGAATATCAACTTGGTCTTCCAAATCAAAATGTTCTGCAGTTCCCCGGCCATTCTTTCCCAATACACCAAGACCGTGGGCATCATCCACCATTACTCTAGCACCGTACTTTCTTGCTAGCTTTACGATTTCGGGAAGTTTACAGATTTCGCCACCCATACTGAATACCCCATCTGTTACAATGAGTATCCCTTTGGAATCAGGCACTTCAGATAAGGCTTTTTCTAAATCATCCATATCACTATGCTTATAGCGAATCATGGTTGCATAGCTTAAGCGACATGCGTCGTAGATACTTGCATGGTTTTCCTTGTCACAAAGAATGACATCATTTCTGCCAGCTATTGCAGAGATTATTCCAAGATTAGATTGAAAGCCTGTGCTAAATGTCATGCAGGCATCTTTATGTAGGAACTCTGCTAATTGCTCCTCAAGCTCTAAATGTATCTCTAGGGTACCATTTAAAAACCTGGAACCGCTGCAACCCGAGCCATATTTTTCGATGGCCTTTATAGCTGCTTCTTTAACCCTGGCGTCTGATGTTAACCCAAGATAATTGTTGGATCCAATCATAATGGTTCTGTGTCCTTCCATGGAAACAACAGTGTCCTGACCTGATTGGAGAGCATGAAAATAGGGATAAATCCCTAATTCGACAACCTCTTTTACTTGAGTATAATCGTAACATTTCTGAAATAGATCCATAGTTACATCTCCCTTAATTTAGGAAATTTTTAGTATAATAAAATACTTTCCTGGACCTGTTGTTAGAATTATTATATTCAACAGGAACGGTTATTATGACCTGATAATATTACCTACATCATAATACTATTTCATTGTAACATAATATTTTAAAATATCTAGTATAATTTGGTTCACAATGACAATTAGTTGAAAAACATTTCAATTGCTGCTATTTTATATTAAAATGAAAGTAAATGAAAAAAAGTTGGTGAGAATGTGGAAAATAATGTGGTTCTTATAACTGGGGCATCCTCGGGTATAGGCAAGGCTACGGCATATTATCTGATGGAAAAGGGTTTTTGTGTTTATGGCACATCTAGGAAGTCTAAGGGAAATATTGGTCATAATATTGCTTCAGATGAGAAAAGTGGCGGGTTTATACGCATGATTCCTTTAGATGTTACGAATGAAGCTTCTGTTAAGGAGGCTGTAGATATTGTAATAGCAAATGAGGGGCGCTTAGATATACTTGTGAACAATGCAGGAAATGGTATAGCAGGGTCAATAGAGGATGTTTCCTCAGAAGAGGCCGCCATGCAATTTGATATTAATTTCTTTGGAAGTTTAAGAGTAATAAAGCAAGTGCTTCCACATATGAGGAAGCAAGGTTGTGGCCTAATAATTGCAATGAGCTCTGTGGCTGGAGTTATTTCCATTCCGTATCAGGCCCATTATAGTGCCAGCAAGTTTGCCTTGGAAGGCTTAATAGAAGCACTTAGACATGAAGTGGCCTCCTTTGGAATTAAGGCTTGCTTAGTTGAACCAGGAGATACTAAAACAGAGTTTACCGGCAGGCGTACTATAGCAAAGGCTATAAACGAGAGCTCGCCTTACTATGATAGATTTACTAAATCTCTTGCTAGAATGGAAAAAGACGAGCAGAGTGGAGCTGCCCCTGACGCCGTTGCCAAGACAATTTATAATGTTATAAAACGCAAAAACCCACCGGTTAGAATTGCAGTGGGTTTTCAGTATAAATTGTTTTTAATTTTAAAGAAGATACTCCCTGCACGACTTAGTGCCAAGGTTGTGGGATTATTATATAGTTAGAATTAATTTAGGTAGTGTTATATTCCTAATGGGTGCCTGTGCCCATATAGTCATCGGTGGAGCGCTTATTTGCGTAATAAGCTAGGACATCGCCATCTATAAGCTGCCATCCGCCTTGATTTGTATCGTAACCCTCAAGAACCCAACCATCACCTGTCTTTCCGGTGTATTGTAAATATGGGTTATTAAAATTCTTATTCTTTCCTACAGAAATATTTTTAAAGTTAACTAAGAGGTATCCTTCTTTTAAAAATATAGGGGAGCTTCGTGTAAGGTTTCTTTCCTTGGACAAATCAGTTCCCTTTGCAACAATCAAGCAATCAGAGGGAAGACTATACTCCCCATACCACTTTTGTGCCGATGCAAATGCCTTGTCTATATTTACACCTGTCGGAATATTGTTTTTGGGGCCAATAAAGCATCTTAGCGGCTCAGTTAATAAAATTTCTGTGTATTTGTATGTTGGAACTCCGATTTGTGATAACTTTGGAAAGCTTTCGATCCATTTATCCTGAGTATAATCTTTTATTCCACCTCGTAAGCGGTACATTGAACCCGCTGTTTTTTTAAATTCCAATAAATCTATACCTCTATATTCAAAGTCCAAAATTACCGACATTGATAAGGAATCCTGTGCGCTTCCTACCTTAATTAGAGGAGATTGTGGAGTTTGATAATACAGATCTACCTCCTGCCTGTTCTTGCCATCCTTATCAACAAAAGCGAAGGTAGGCTTTATTCTAAGATAATCGTTGTAATCATAAAAATCACCGATGCTCTTTACTTCGAATTTAAAGGCATAGCCAAGCTTAACAGCCCTGTTTTGATAACTGGGGACATCGTTCTTGCCAGGAAGTACAGGTAGAAAATACTTTCGCTTCACATTCAAATTAGCGTTTATATCTTTTGGACCAACATAAAATGCTTTTTGAGTAGAATTGATGCTCCCTTTCTCAGTTCTAAAGAATGTCTCCCAGGCAATATCATCAATATCGGTTATAGATAAGTCAAATACTCTACCCGACACCTCAATTTTTTTCTCACACCATGCCATTGTATTTGATGGGTCAAGGTTGGCCTTGATCTCTGACGTTCCATTGGCAGGATTATTAGTGGCTACGTTTCTAATTTCTACGTTGTAAATCCCTGTGTCAACCCATGCGGGAGTGTAAAATGAGATATTCGATACAGCCTTGTCAATTCCTAAGTCTTTTAAGGAGTACCATATGCCTGCTTTTAAATATATCCCGGATCTATCCTGACCAAGATAAGTATCAAACCCGAAACGAACCTCCCTATCTTTAATATACTTTGAATAGTCTTTTGAGCCATAACCTTTAATATCTTTGTGAGTGCCTGTGTTTGATATATCAATAGTAAAGGGGCGCCCAAGAATTAAGGAGCTTGTATCCTTTGCTGGCGAGGGATGTTGATTATATTTATCATCACTAGAAACACTTAAATCAACACAAACAGGGGTATGTACTAAAACGGAATTGATATTTTCCAAGTCGAAGTCTAGTGTATCATCTGGGTTCTGGGGATTAAAGGCATAAGTTTTCTGGTAAGTTATTATGCCTTTGCTTTCATAAAGTCCATTTAAAGTTTCCTCATGAATTTTTAGATTAGGAGCATAAAGAATATCGCGATCTGTTTTCTCAGGTTTTACATATGTTGAAATTAATCCTGTTTCTACATCTATTATTGTGTCTCCGTTTATTATTAGTTTATCACTTTTGACAGTAGGGGGCGCAACGGCTGCCTCGGCGGCTGCACGAACCTCTGCATAAGTAGACCCCATGGTGCTAATGCTCATTTCTTCAATGTTACCTGTAATATGATATGTATATTTATCATCATCTTCGTGGGTTATCTTAACCTCGGGCGGTTTATATTGCGATGAAGGCGTGATTAATACCTTCTTTCCGGGAAGTGCATCGTTCTCAACGAGTGCATCCTTTATAGAGTAGAGCTCGAAACTTTTGATTTCATAATAAGAGTAGCGTCTGTTTACAACAATAGTAGAATCTCTGCAATAACCGTTGCTATCTAAATGCCCTACCTTTACTACTGTGGGCACATAACCTGTTACGTGATTTGTAACTAGATGGTATACATAACTATCAGCAACTATTTGGACGTATAAATTCTCACCGGAGGGAATACCATCTGTTACTTCAAAGGGCTCTTTATCGCGAGGAGCGGCATTAAT